>NZ_JBSPUD010000004.1:0-171652 GCF_056861525.1 Stenotrophomonas sp. 82F1 | reverse complement strand
ACGGTTCGCGCGGGCCCCGGCCCGGCGCGCGCCCCGGACGAGCCGCGGGCCCGCCCCCGGCGCTACCTGCGAGACCCGTGTGGGTCACCGCTGCGGGGTGATCGTCTGCGTCGGCAGGCGTGCCGGCGGCGCCGGATTCGGCACCCAGATCGCCACGCCGGCCGCGCGTTTCTGCGTGGTCGGTATGCCGATGCCCACGCCACCGCCCACGTGTGAACCGTAGCTGCCGGCACCCACCGACATGCCGACCGGTGAGCCACTGCTGCCCACGCCCATCAGGATCACGCCGTTGGCACCGAGCGCAGCCGCTTCGCGCTTCAGGCGGGCCACGGCGGCGTCGGTCTGGCCCTGCGTGCCGAAGCCCACCGCCGACGACGACTCCAGCTGGGCGATTTCCTGCGAACCGGCGGGTGGCGTCGAATAGATCTGCACCTGGGCCGGATCGATCGGCGCGCGGGCGCGGCCCAGCATGACCTTGGAAGTGCTGGCGCAACCGGCAACGGTCAGCAGCATGGCCGCCAAGGCGACCCAACGGATGTTCATGGCGTATACCCCTGTAGGACTGGTTCGGATCATCAGCCGGGCACTCTGAATCGGCGCCAACATCGGGGCTCGACCCATGACCGCACGCTAGCACGGTGCCGGTGAGGTTGACGGCAACGGCGGTAGGCGGCGCTGCCGGGAACGGCTATGGTTGGGAGCAAGAACAACCACGGGGAGTGCGCTATGGGTGTGATCAGTCTGTTGTGGGGCGTACTGGCCCTGTTGTGGATGATCCTGGCGTTGATACCGCTGCTGGGCTGGGGCAACTGGTTCCTGATCCCGTTTGCTGCGGTCGGCGCGATCATCGCCGCACTCGGCATCCTGTTCACCCACCCCAGCAAGCGCGGCCGGGCCTGGACCGGGCTGATCCTGAACGGCATCGTGGTGGTGGTCGGCATCCTGCGCCTGGGGCTTGGCGGCGGCGTCATCTGAGGCAGTACGGCCGGTGCGACCGGGCGTCGCAGGTACACGGCCGCTGGCCGGGCAGGGAGTAGAATGGGCGGCTGCGCGAGCCCCCCCGCGTGCCTGTCGAACTGCGCCCTGCGCGGCTGCTCCCATGATCATTCGTTCCCGTCCCCACGGCTGGCAACTGCTGTACATCCTGCGTGGCTCCATCGTCCCGGCGATCGCGCCCAAGGTACTGGCCATCCTCATCCTCTCCATCGCGGTCGCCGCGGTGGTGGAACTGGCGCCGCCGGTCGGCATCGAGCGCGTCTCGGTCACCCCGTTCACCCTGCTCGGCCTGGTCCTGTCGATCTTCCTCAGCTTCCGCAACAGCGCCTGTTACGACCGCTGGTGGGAGGGCCGCAAGCTGTGGGGCCAGCTGGTGTTCGAATCGCGTTCGCTGGCCCGCCAGGTACAGGTACTGCTGGCCGACGACGCGCCGCGCCGCCAGCGCATCAGCTACCTGACCACCGCCTTCGCCTACGCACTGGCCGCGCGCCTGCGTGCCCGCGACGTGGCGCTGGCCGCGGTGCCATGGCTGGACGAGGAACAGCGCGGGCAGCTCGCTCAGCGCGAGAACGTGCCCGATGCGCTGCTGGCGATGATCGCCGCCGAACTGGCCCAGGCCCGGCGCGAAGGCACGCTCGATTCGATCCTCTACGTCCAGCTGGAAGAGCGCCTGCACGCGATGTCCTCGATCCAGGCCGGCTGCGAGCGCATCCTCACCACCCCGCTGCCGTTCGCCTACACCCTGCTGCTGCACCGCTGCGCGTGGATGTTCTGCGTACTGCTGCCGTTCGGCCTGGCCAGTTCGCTGGGCTGGGCCACGCCGGTGCTGTCGGCGGTGCTGGCCTATGCCTTCTTCGGCCTGGACCAGCTGGGTGAAGAAATGGAAGACCCGTTCGGCCTGGAGCCGAACGACCTGCCGCTGGACGCGCTGGTGCGCACCATCGAGATCGACCAGCTCGACGCCCTCGGCGAACGCCCGTTGCCCGAACCCCTGCTGCCGCAGGGCTACCTGTTGCAATAGCCACTCCCCGGAGCCTGCCATGCCTCATCCCCATTACCGCCCGCGGCGCATGCGCCATGACGAATTCTCGCGCCGCCTGATGCGCGAGAACACGCTGACCACCGACGACCTGATCTATCCGGTGTTCGTGCACGAACCGGCTGGCCGCGTTGCGGTGCCGTCGATGCCGGGCGTGGAACGGCTGTCGATCGAAGAACTGCTGAAGGTGGCCGAGGAAGCGCTGGAAATCGGCATCCCGGTGATCGATCTGTTCCCAGTGCTGGACGCCTCGCAGAAGTCGCTGGACGCATCCGCGGCCTGGGCCGAGGACGGCCTGGCGCAGCGTGCGATCCGCGCGCTGAAGTCGCGTTTCCCGGAACTGGGGGTGATGACCGACGTTGCCCTGGATCCGTACACCACGCACGGCCAGGACGGCATCATCGATGACAAGGGCTACGTGCTCAACGACATCACCGTCGAAGCACTGGTCAAGCAGTCGCTGTCGCACGCCGAGGCGGGCGCGGACATCATTTCGCCGTCTGACATGATGGATGGCCGTATCGGTGCGATCCGCCGTGCGCTGGACGCCGACCACCACCTCAACGTGCGCATCATGGCCTACTCGGCCAAGTACGCGTCTGCGTTCTACGGCCCGTTCCGTGACGCGGTGGGCAGCGCGGCCAGCCTCGGCAAGGCCGACAAGAAGACCTACCAGATGGACCCGGCCAACGGTGACGAGGCGATGCGCGAGATCGCGCTGGATCTGGAAGAGGGCGCGGACATGGTGATGGTCAAGCCGGGCATGCCGTACCTGGACCTGGTGCGGCGGGTGAAGGAGACCTTCGGCGTGCCGACCTTCGCCTACCAGGTCAGCGGCGAGTACGCGATGATGAAGGCGGCGTTCGCCAACGGCTGGCTGGACGAGCGCGCCTGCGTGCTGGAATCGCTGCTGGGCTTCAAGCGTGCCGGCGCCGATGGAGTGCTGACCTATTTCGCGCCGCAGGTGGCGCGTTGGCTGCGCGAGCGCTGACAATAGCGCCCACGACGGACGGAGGAACACGCGATGGGACCTGAAATGGGTTGGATGCAATGGTTGATCTGGGGCACCGGTACGCTGGTGTTCGGGGCCATCATCGTCGGCGTGTTCGTTGCTGCCTGGCGCGCCGCCAGGCGCCCGCCCGAGCAGCTTTCCGCTGCCGCCCAGGTTGCCCGCGAGCAGGCCCTGCCGGAGAGCGTGCAGGCCGAACTGGCCGCGCTGAACCGGCGCAAGGACAATGGCCAGCTCAGCGAAGTGGAATACGAACAGCAGCGCGCGAAGGTGCTGTCGCGCTGAGAGCCTTGGCCCGGCATCCGGGCCATCCACGCATGGCGTGGATCTACGGGTAGTCGCCAACCTTGGTTGGCGGTTTTGTTTCTGTGCCGACCAAGGTCGGCACCTACCGGAGGGGGGGCGGTCGGCACCCTCCGAATCATCATCCACGCATGGCGTGGATCTACTACAACGCGGGTTCCAGTAGATCCACGCCATGCGTGGATGAACGCCCGCGCGATCCGTTGCCCATTACCCGTCGCAGCCCGCCACCGCCACCACCTTCGGCACGGCCAGCCGGTACACGTCCACGCCACCGGCGCGTGGCGACTTCGCCGCGCTGCTGGCCACCATCATTTCGCCCGGCTTGGCGTTGTCGACCACCGGCGCGCCGGTCCAGCCGCTTCCCTGATTGAACGACAACCCCAGCGGCTGCAACGCAGCGCCCGTCCACGCGCAACCGCTGGTCCAGACCTGCGCGGTATCACCGCTACCACGGCTGAAGGCCACGGCGCCTGCGCTGCCCAGCCAGTCGCCGTCGGTTTCATCGGCAGCGCTGTTCAATGCCTGCAGCGCCGTCGCCGGCCCGCGCGCGCCCTGCGCGTCCAGCGTGGCCACGAACAGGTCCCAGCCGGCACCACGGCCCTGCTGGCGGGCAAACAGCAGCCGCCGCCCGTCCGCGCTCAATGCCGGGCCGCGCTCCTCATGGCGACCGCCATCGCCGGCCAGCGGCTGCGGTACGCCCAAGCCGCCATCGGCGGCAATCGCCGCCCGGTACAGCGCCAGCCGGCCCTCGCGGCCTGCGGCGAACAGCAGCCAGCGGCCGTCGCGGCTGAAATACGGGTCGCGCACCTCGCCGGTCACCGCCAGCGGCAAGGCCTGCGCCTGCTGCCAGCGGCCGTCGACCACGCGCGCCTGCCACAGCCCCCAGCCGGCCTCGCCACGACGGGCGAAGACGATGCGCTGGCCATCGGCGCTGATCGTGGCCCGGCCCTCATCGGCGCGGGTGGAGACCACGCCCATGCCCTCGATGCCGTACTCGTTCAACGCCATCGCCACCGGGGCAGAGAGTAGACTGGCGGCGAGCACCAGCAGGGTCGGGGCGATACGCATCATCCAGGTCCATGCACGAAAGAGCACCAGTCTAGCCAGCTTGAGGATTCCATGACCGATCGTTACGCCGTCTTCGGACACCCCGTCGCCCACTCGAAGTCGCCGCAGATCCATGCGGCGTTCGGTCGCCAGGAAGGCATCTCCCTCGACTACCGCAGCATCGATCTCGCCCCGGACGCCTTCCTGGCCGGGCTGGAGGCGTTCGCCGCCGAGGGCGGTGTCGGTGCCAACGTCACCTCACCGCACAAGGAAGCGGCATTCTCCGTGTGCACCACGCTGACCGCACGCGCGCGCCGCGCCGGCTCGGTCAACACTCTGCTGCGCAAGGGCGACCGCTGGCACGGTGACACCACCGATGGCATCGGTCTGGTGCGCGACCTCACCGACCGCCACGGCCTGGACCTGCGCGGCCGCCGCGTGCTGCTGCTGGGCGCCGGTGGTTCGGCGCGCAGCGTCGCGCCGGCGCTGCTCGATGCCGGCATCACCGAACTGGTGGTGGTCAACCGCACGCCGGAACGCGCCGACGAACTGATCGATGCCATGGGCGAGCCGGGCCGCGCGCTCAGCCGTTACTGGGACGATCTGCGCGACCTCGGAGATTTCGAGCTGATCCTCAACGCCACTTCGGCCGGCCGCGATCGCGACGCCGAGTTCAAGCTGCCGCTGTCGCTGGTCAATTCGATGACCACGGCGGTCGACCTGAACTACGGCGAGGCTGCCATCGCCTTCCTGGCCTGGGCGCGCGCTGCGCAGTGCCGCAACACGGTCGATGGCCTGGGCATGCTGGTCGAGCAGGCGGCCGAGAGCTTCCTGCAGTGGCATGCCGTACGCCCGCAGACCGACGCGGTCTACCAGCAGCTGCGCGCCGGTGCCGGTGCCTTCGCTGGGCAGGACTGATCGATGGACAGCCAGGCTCTGATGGTCTCCCTGCTGACCATGGTCGGCGTGCGCCTGCCGGTGCTGATCGCCCTGTGCGTCGGCCTGGTCTGGGTGATGGGCGCGCCGCGCGATCCGGCACGTACCGGCGCGCTGTCCGGCCTGCTGCTGTTGCTGGCGTCCAGCATGGGCAGCCTGCTGGCCAACCTGGTGCCGATGTGGATGGTCAGCCGGGGTGACTTCAGTGCGATCTCGCACCTGAGCACCGTGCTGGGCGTGGTCCACTTCGGCCTGGCGATGCTCGATGCCGTCGGCACGGTACTGCTGGTCTGGGCATTGGTACGGCTGCTGCGGCTGCGCGCTGCGACGCCCTGACCGCGATGGCGGCAGTGGCCGCGCCGGTGGCGTCGCGGGGCGCGCATCCAGCCATCGCGCGACGCGGCTGACCCTGTTCAGCGCCCGCGCCTCGGAGCCCGTGGCCGGCCATGCGACAATGGCCGGCCTGACCCCGCTACGGTAGTTCTGGCGTGACCGAAACCGTCGCCGCCCCACGCAAGCTCGATGACACCTTGAAGGACGCGATCCGCAAGGCGTACACGACGCTGCAGGCCAATACCCCCGGCTTCTCCACCCGCCGCTCGCAGAGCCAGATGATCGGCGTGGTGTCGCGTGCGCTGTCCACCAGCGGTGGCGTGGGCGTGGTCGAGGCGCCGACCGGCGTTGGCAAGAGCCTGGGCTACCTGACCGCCGGCGTGCCGATTGCGCTGGCCAGCAAGAAGAAGCTGGTGATCAGCACCGGTACCGTGGCGCTGCAGTCGCAGCTGGTCGAGCGCGATATCCCGAACTTCCTCAAGGCAACCGGCCTGGAGGCGACCATCGCCCTGGCCAAGGGCCGTACCCGCTACCTGTGCACGCGCAACGCCGCCGAGGCGCACGGCGAGGGCGCGCAGAACGGCATGTTCGAGGACGAGCAGCCGTTGTTCGACCGCCCGCTGGCGCCGATCGAGATGGACATCGCCAAGCGCCTCACCGTGGCCTTCACCAGCGGTAGCTGGGATGGCGACATCGACAACGCACCGGAAACCATCAGTCCCGGCCTGCGTAGCCGCATCACCACCCCGGCCTCGGGCTGTGCGGGGCGACGCTGTGCGTACTCGGCGCAGTGCGCGGTGCTGCGCTCGCGCAACACCGTGCGTGACGCGCAGATCGTGGTCACCAACCACGCGCTGCTGCTGTCGGCGCTGTCCATTGGTGACAGCGACAACGGCCAGCCGATGATCGCCGCGCCGTCGGACATGCTGCTGGTGCTCGACGAAGGCCACCACGTTGGCAATGTGGCCATCGATCAGGGTGCGGCCAGCCTGGCGTTGGACGAGATGGCCAAGCGCACCGGCCGCCTGCAGATCCTGATCGCCGGCGCCTACCGCGCGGTCGACAAGGATCGCCTCGGCAACCTGCTGCCGAACGAAGCCATCGACGCGGCCAGCAACGTGGCCAAGGGCCTGCGTGCGTTCCGCGATCATGTCGAGGCGGTGTGGATGCCGGCGCCGGCCGATGAGGAACCGATGTGGCGCGCGGCCAACGGGCGCCTGCCCGAGGCCTGGCGCGAGCCGATCGAGGCGCTTGCCGACGATACCCGTAGCCTCTACAACTGGGCGCACGCGGCCACCGCGCAGGTCGCCAAGGGCAAGCCGGACGATCCGGCGCGCGAGCGCCTGCAGCGCAACCTGGGCATGGCGCTGGAGATGATCGAGCAGCAGTACAACCTGTGGCAGGTCTGGCGCCGCGAGGACAAGGAAGGCGCGCCGCCGATGGCGCGCTGGGTGACCGCCACCCGCGACGGCGACCTCGTGCTGCATGGCTCGCCGGTGTCGGCCGCGCACGTGCTGCGCAAGCTGTTGTGGGATGAAGTGGATTCGGTGGTGCTGACCTCGGCGACGCTGACCGGCGGCGGCGATTTCCAGGCGCTGGCGATCGACAACGGCATCCCTGAAACCGCCGAGATGGTCTCGTTGTCTTCCCCGTTCGACCTGCCCAACCAGGCCGAGCTGATCGTGCCGCCGTTCCCGGTCACGCCCGATGACCGCGAAGGCCATCCGCGTGAAGTGGCGCGCTACATCGGCAAGGAACTGGACTGGACGAAGGGCTCGATGGTGCTGTTCACCTCGCGCTGGAAGATGGAGAAGGTGGCAGGCCTGATGCCGGCCGCCAAGCGCAAGCAGGTGCTGGTGCAGGGCGAGATGTCGAAGACGCGCATGATCGACGAACACCTGCGCCGCGTGGCTGCCGGCGAGGGTTCGGTGCTGTTCGGACTCAACTCGTTCGGCGAAGGCCTGGATCTTCCGGGTGAGGCCTGCACCACGGTGGTGATCACCCAGGTGCCGTTCGCGGTGCCGACCGATCCGCAGACCGCCACCCTCAGCGAGTGGGTGGAAGCGCGCGGGCTCAATGCGTTCAACCTGATTGCCATTCCCCATGCGCTGCGCACGCTGACCCAGTTCGCCGGCCGCCTGATCCGCACCTCCACCGACACCGGCCGGGTGATCATCCTCGACTCGCGGCTGCTGACCCGCCGCTACGGCAAGCGCATCATCGACGCGCTGCCGCCGTTCAAGCGCACCATCGGCTGAGCAGCAGGGTCGGATCCCTTCCGCCGGAAGGGCTCTGACCCCGCCGCGCGAGCAGGGTCGTTTCGCCTTTCAGTACTGCGACTGCGGGCATGACTCGGACGCCAGTGCGTAGGGCTGGTACATGCAGCGGATCAGGTCGTCCACCGTCTTCAGCCGCGGTGGCCATGCGACGTGCTGCAGGCCCTCTGCGCTTCGCATCTCGACCATCCCATCCCTGAGCGTGGTACCGGGTGGCAGCGGCAGGGCGGCCAAGCGCGCGCGAGCACGTCGTAGTGCCGGCAGGTCGTCATCCAGAAAGGCGATGGTTGCATCCACGTAGAGGTTCCACCCCTCCGGGTCGGCGCCGGCAGGCTTGTACGTCAACCGCATCAGCGCGCTGGCGGGATCGCGTTGCCCCTCGTAGGCCCGGAGTTGTGCCTCGTGCCAGGCCAGCTCTGGGTGGCCGCTCGCCTTGGCCTGGCGCCGGTATGCGGCGAACAGGTCAGCCAGTTCCAACTGGCAGCCGGCGCGCCGGACCAGCGCGTCCCAACCCTCGCCGGGGCCGTGGTCGAATGCTCCAGGTGACATCGCCAGCAGTTCGGCACGGTTGTCGAAGCGGCATTCGTCGGCGGACGCCGACGCGGTCGCAGTGGCCAGTGCCAGTGATATCAGGCTGAGGAAACGGCGCATCAGGACGTCCATGTGTGGGGCCGCACATGATGCACCCCGGGGGCGGGTAGTGCCGCGTGCTGAAGGGGCACTGCCGGCCAGCGGCCGGCACTACCCGTCTTCAATCGCCGAGCAGGGCGGTGTTGCGCACGGCGCCCTTGTCGGCGCTGGTGGCCAGCAGGGCGTACGCCTTCAGCGCGCTGGTGACCTTGCGCGGGCGCGGTGCACGCGGCTTCCAGCCACGCGCATCGGCCTCGGCGCGGCGCTGGGCCAGCGTGGCGTCGTCCAGCAGCAGGTCGATGCGCCGCGCCGGGATGTCGATGCGGATGCGGTCACCATCCTCCACCAGCCCGATCACACCGCCGCTGGCCGCTTCCGGCGAGACGTGGCCGATCGACAGGCCCGAGGTACCACCGGAGAAACGCCCGTCTGTCAGCAGTGCGCACTGCTTGCCCAGCCCCTTCGACTTCAGGTAACTGGTCGGATACAGCATTTCCTGCATGCCCGGGCCACCCTTCGGGCCTTCGTAGCGGATGACCACCACGTCGCCGGGCTTCACTTCATCAGCGAGGATGCCGGCGACCGCCGCGTCCTGGCTTTCGAACACGCGTGCATTGCCTTCGAACACGTGGATCGATTCGTCCACGCCGGCGGTCTTCACCACGCAGCCGTCGACGGCGAGGTTGCCGCGCAGCACGGCGAGGCCACCTTCCCGTGAGTAAGCGTGTTGCAGCGAGCGGATGCAGCCCTCGGCGCGGTCAACATCCAGCGACGGCCAGCGCGTGGCCTGGCTGAAGGCTTCCTGGGTGGGAATGCCGGCGGGGCCGGCCTTGAAGAAGGTGTGCAGGGTGTCGTTGTCGCTGCGCATCACGTCCCAGCGATCGAGTGCTTCGCCGAGCGTGTTGCTGTGTACGGTGGGCACGGAGGTATCCAGCAGCCCGGCGCGGTCCAGCTCACCGAGGATGCCGAACACACCACCGGCGCGATGCACATCTTCGACGTGGTACTTGGGCGAGTTCGGCGCCACCTTGCACAGCTGTGGCACGCGCCGCGACAGTGCGTCGATGTGGGACAGGTCGAAGTGGACCTCCGCTTCCTGCGCGGCGGCCAGCAGGTGCAGGATGGTGTTGGTGGAGCCGCCCATGGCGATATCCAGGGTCATCGCGTTGGCGAACGCAGCCTGGGTGGCGATGCCGCGCGGCAGCGCACGCGGATCCTCGCCGCCATACCAGCGATGGCAGAGTTCGACGATCAGGCGGCCGGCACGGCGGAACAGCGCTTCGCGGTCGGCATGCGTGGCCAGGGTGGTGCCGTTGCCGGGCAGCGACAGGCCCAGCGCTTCGGTCAGGCAGTTCATCGAGTTGGCGGTGAACATGCCCGAGCAGGAACCACAGGTGGGGCAGGCGCTGCGCTCGTACTCGGCAACCTTCTCATCCGAGGCGCTGTCATCGGCGGCGACGACCATGGCATCAACCAGGTCCAGCTTGTGCTCGGACAGCTTGGTCTTGCCCGCTTCCATGGGGCCGCCGGACACGAACACCACCGGAATATCCAGGCGCAGTGCGGCCATCAGCATGCCGGGGGTGATCTTGTCGCAGTTGCTGATGCACACCAGCGCGTCGGCGCAGTGGGCGTTGACCATGTACTCCACCGAGTCGGCGATGATCTCGCGGCTGGGCAGCGAGTACAGCATGCCGTCGTGGCCCATGGCGATGCCATCGTCCACGGCGATCGTGTTGAATTCCTTGGCGACGCCGCCGACCTGTTCGATCTCGCGCGCGACCAGCTGGCCAAGGTCCTTCAGGTGCACGTGACCGGGCACGAACTGGGTGAAGGAGTTGGCGATGGCGATGATCGGCTTGTGGAAGTCGCCATCCTTCATGCCGGTGGCACGCCACAGGGCGCGGGCGCCGGCCATGTTGCGGCCGGCGGTGGAGGTGCGGGAGCGGTATTCAGGCATGGCTGGCGGAACGGGCGGGCCGTACGACGTGGGGGTCGGTTGATGATGGCGGAGTTTTTCGGTTGCTGCTGCAACCACCGGAGGTGGTCCGGCAGGGCTGCGCCCTGCACCTGCCGAATCAACGGCAACGTCAACGTCAAAAGCTGGCTATCCGTGGGATGGCGGGGTGGGGCGGGGGGGGGGGCCCGCTGCTCGCCCGGCCTTGTCCGCTCGTTGGCGCCATCCATGGCGCTCACGCCCCCGCAACCGGACCCACCCCGCCTTCGACAGTTGTCCGCGATCTGACGGGGTCGGATCCCCTTGCTGCGCAACGGGCTCTGACCCGATTCTTGCTGTTGGTGGGTGTCGACCTTGGTCGACACGTGGATCCACGCCATGCGTGGATGGATCGAGGGAGAGAACGACGAAAATGAAATTCCGTTCATCTTTCCCACTTTGCCGATTCCGGTTGTTGGCCGGGATTTGGCATGATGGGGCATTGTTCCGACTTGAAGGCATGAGGCCATGAAACGTTCCCGCACCACCGCGCTGCTGCTGATGAGCGCTGCGCCGCTGCTGTTCACTGCCTGCCAGAAGGAAGAGCAGGTGCAGGTGCAGGAAGGCCTGTATACCTCGGTGGAGGCCTGCACCACGGCTACCGCTGATCCTTCTGCCTGCCGCAATGCATTTGCCGAGGCGCAGAAGAAGTCCGCCGATGCAGCGCCGAAGTACGCGAGCAAGGAAGCCTGCGAACAGGACTACAAGCCCGAGCAGTGCGTGCAGCAGCACACCTCGGCCGGTACGTCGTTCATCGGCCCGATGATGATGGGCTTCTTCATGTCGCAGATGCTGAGCAACCGCGGTGGCCTGGCCCCGCAGGCGCCGGCGTCGGCGCCGGCCTACCAAGACAAGAGCGCCGGCTGGGCGCGTCCTGCCCCGGGTGGCAGCGGCGGCCTGAACACCGCCAGCGGCATCGGTGCGGGCAAGGCTGGGCTGGCCCCGGTCAGCAGCGAGCCGAACCGTGCGGTGACCGCCAGCCGCAGCGGCTTCGGCAGCACCAGTGCGCGCCGCAGCGGCAGCAGCGTCGGCGGCTGATCGACCCATGCAACGTATCCGTATTGCCGAGCGCGCCCAGTGGCGGGCGCGCGCGGAGGAAGCCGGTTTCCGCTTCCACACCATCGACGGCCAGCCGTACTGGGATGAAAGCGCGTACTACGCCTTCACCCTGCGCCAGATCGAACAGGACATCGAAGACCCCAGCGCCGAACTGCACCAGATGGCGATGGATCTGGTCGGCGATGTGATCGCCAGCGAGCGCCTGATGGACCAGCTGGCGATCCCCGCGCATTACCGCGACTGGATCGCCGACAGCTGGCGCCAGCGCCAGTCGCACCTGTACGGGCGCCTGGACCTGGCCTACGACGGCACCGGTCCGGCCAAGCTGTACGAACTGAATTACGACACGCCGACCTCGCTGTTCGAGGCCAGCTTCTTCCAGTGGCAGTGGCTGGAGGACCAGCGCAACGCTGGCCGCCTGCCGCAGCATGCCGACCAGTTCAACGCGATCCATGAAGCCCTGGTCGAGCGCTTTGGCGAGCTGGCCACGCAGTTGCCGCCGCCGCTGTACTTCAGTGCGGTGGGCAGCTCGGACGAAGACCGCGGTACGGTCGATTACCTGCGCGACTGCGCTTCGCAGACGGGACTGCACGGGCAAGCGATCGCCATCGAGGACATCGGCCTGTCCGAAGACGGGCGCTTCACCGCGCTGGACGATACGGTGATCGGCACGTTGTTCAAGCTGTACCCGCTGGAAGACCTGATGGCCGAGGAATTCGGCCGCGCGCTGCCGGGCTCGGGCGTGCAGCTGCTGGAACCGGCATGGAAGGCGGTGCTGAGCAACAAGGGCATCCTGCCGCTGCTGTGGCAGCGCAACGTGGGCCATCCGAACCTGCTGGAAGCACATTTCGATGACGGCAGCGCGCTGGCCTCGGGTTGGGTGCGCAAGCCGCTGTTCTCGCGCGAAGGTGCCAACATCGAGATGCACCTGGCCGATGGCAGCACGCAGCGCAGCGACGGCCCGTACGACGGTCCGGCGATCCTCCAGCGTGCGCACCCGCTGACCCGCTTCGAAGGCGGTTACCCGCTGATCGGCAGCTGGGTGATTGGCGACCATGCCTGCGGCATCGGCATCCGCGAAGACGACAGCGCGATCACCCGCGACAGTGCGCGCTTCGTGCCGCACGCGATCATCGACGAAGCGCCGACGCGGATCTACGTCTGATGGTGGTGCGGCGTAACCGTGATCTGCGGCCTGCGCCGCTGCCTGGACGTCATCTGGATGATGGCCATGGCCTGTGGCGCTATGCCGACCGTATCGCAGTGCGCTGCCACCGCTGTGACACCCCGGGTTGGGTGGTCGGCACATCGCAATCGCGACGCTTCCGCTGCCTGCGCTGCAGCGAAGCCTTGGACGGCGGGTGTGGCTGCAGTCGTTGTGGTGCGGGAGACTGGGTGGGGCCGGTGCGCTACAGCGGCTACCGTCCCTGCGGGTACTGCGGGCATAAATGGGTCAGTGCCGAGGTGCGCCATGCGCGCGCTGCGTCTGCAGTGCGGACGCTGGCCGCGGACTGCAGCCAGTGTGGACGCAGCAGCGAGGTGGATGTGACGCTGTCGCGGCTGCGAGGCAATGAGGCGATCGACCCGCACTTCGGCCTGCCGTTGCGCCTGGTTGAGAAGACCGCCGCCGGCCTGCTCTGGGCCTACAACGAAGACCATCTGCAGGCCTTGCACGATTACGCGGTCGCGCCGCTGCGTGAACGTGCCGGAGTGACCAATGCGTCGATGTTCTCGCGCCTGCCGCAGTGGATGAAATTGGCGCGGCATCGCGTGCTGCTGCAGCGCGCGGTGGAGCGGTTGCAGCGCCGGTTGCTGGGCGAACGCTGATTGCGCGTCCGTAGTCGTTGTTGGTAGAGGCCGACCTTGGTCGGCGCCTTGATCGTGTGCCAACCGAGGTTGGCAACTACCAGAGCAACGGGCCGGTAGCGCCGGGCCATGCCCGGCGATTGTGGTGATCCGCCGGCCAGCGGCCGGCATTACCGGTTACAGCAACCCTTCGCGCTTCACTGCCAGGTAGCGTTCCACCAGTGCGGCGGGCAGCGCATCGGCGGTCACATCCAGCACCATCACCCGTTCGGCACGCAGCGCGTCGTGCGCCTGCGCGCGCTGCTGCAGGTACAGCGCGGCGGCGCCAGCCTGCGCGGCGTCTTCCACCGTATGCACCTCGCCCTCCAGCGCAGCATCCAGCTCGCGCTCGCGCAGGCTGGCCACGCACACCAGGTGGCGGCGCTGCAGCAGGCGCACGGCGGCCAGCAGGTCTTCGATGTCTTCATCGCGCACGTTGCTGACCAGCATCACCAGCGCGCGTCGACGCTGGCGCAGCGATACTTCGGTGGCGGCGGCCAGGTAATCGGTGGCCACCGCCTGCGGCTGCAGGTCGTAGCTGGCGCGCAACAGGTGCTGCACCGTGCCCATGCCGCGCTGCGGGGCCACCCAGCGGCGCTCGCCGCCCACGGCGAACAGGCCGGCGGCATCACCCTGGCGCAGTGCCAGGTAAGCCACCACCAGCGAGGCGTTCAAGGCATGGTCGAAATGCGAGAGCCCACCTTCGCTGGCCAGCATGCGGCGGCCGCTGTCGAGCATCAGCAGCAGCTGCTGGTTCTTCTCGTCCTGGTACTCGCGCGAGATCAGCTTGCGTGCGCGGGCGGTGGCCTTCCAGTCGAGCTGGCGCAGGCTGTCGCCGATGCGGTACTCGCGCATCTGGTGGAAGTCGGTACCCTCGCCACGCCGCCGCTTCACATGGGCGCCCACGAGGCGCGAGGCCTGGTCGGCACTGAACAGTGCGAAGCGGGTGAGTGGCACGAAGTTGGGATAGACCCGTACCTCCAGCGCCGGCGGCAGCGTGCGTTGCTGCCACCACAGCCGCCACGGCGAGCGGATGCGCAGCTGCACGCCCTCGAAGGCAAAGCGCCCGCGCTGCTGCGGCTGCACGTGGTAATGCAGCGAGCTGACATGGCCGGCCCGCAACGGCACGCGCTGTGGCAGCGATTCCAGTGGCCAACCGCCCGGCACCAGATCGAACACGTGCACGTGCATGTTCTGTTCGCTGTGCAGGCGCAGGCCGATCTCGCGACGCACGCCCAGTGCCAGCGCCTCGGGCACGTCGCGTTCGACGCTGGGCGACGGCCGTCGCCGTTGCCGCCACAGGTCAATCAGTGCCAGCACCGCAATCAACGCGCCGGCCAGCGCCCAGCTCCAGCGCGGCAGCAGGCCGCCCAGCACCACGCCCCCCAGCACGGCCCAGGCCAACAGCAACGCCAGCAGCAGCGGCGCAGGCCTCATCGGCGCGGCGCTTCGACCTTGGCCAGCAGCGCACCCAGCACGTCGTCGGCATCCTGGCCTTCGATCTGCAGTTCCGGTGCCAGCGCAATGCGATGGCGCAGGGCAGGACGGGCGATGTCGCGTACATCATCGGGGGTGACGAAATCACGCCCGGCCAGCACCGCCTGCGCGCGCGAGGCACGTACCAGGGCGATGCTGCCGCGCGGGCCGGCGCCGACGGCGATGCCCGGCCACTGGCGGGTGGCGGCCACGATGCGCACCGCATAGTCGATCACTTCGTCATCGACGGTGATCGCCGCGGTGGCCTGCTGCAACGCCAACAGTTCACCGGCACCGAGTACGCGCGGCACCTGGCTCAGGTCGAAATCGCTGGCGGCACGGCCGCTGGTGATCGCCGCGACCATGCGCTTCTCGTCCTCCAGCTGCGGATAGTCGATCAGTACCTTCAACAGGAAACGGTCCAGCTGCGCTTCCGGCAGCGGATAGGTGCCTTCCTGTTCCAGCGGGTTCTGCGTGGCCAGCGCCATGAACGGCGGCGCCAGGGTGAAGGCCTTGCCTTCGATGGTGACCTGGCCTTCCTGCATCACTTCCAGCAAGGCGGACTGGGTCTTGGCCGGGGCGCGGTTGATCTCGTCGGCCAGCAGCAGGTTGGTGAACACCGGGCCGCGGCGGATCTTGAAGCTCTCGCTCTTCGGGTCGTACACCGCATGGCCGCTGACGTCGCTGGGCATCAGGTCGGGGGTGAACTGCACGCGGCCATAGTCCAGTTCCAGTGCCTGCGCCAGCGCGCGCACCAGCAGGGTCTTGCCGAGGCCGGGCACGCCTTCGATCAGCACGTGGCCACCGGCCAGCAGGGCGACCAGGATCTGGTCGAGCACATCGGCCTGGCCGATGAAGGCATGGCCGACGGCCTGACGGATGGCGTCGACGCGTTCGATCAGGCGGGCGGTGGCGGCCGCCGGAAGTGCAGGGGCATCGGTCATAGCAGGGATCTCATCTGGAGCAGCAAGCGGATGCGCTCGCGCAGGGCGGAGGAATCATGCGGCGAAGGCGGCGTGAGTGCACTGGTGACACGACTGACCGGCCATTGCAGCACCGCGGCGATGGCCTGGTCACGCGCAGCACCATCGAGTGCCGCAGCCACGGGTGCACGCAGGCGCAGGCGATGCAGGAACAACGCCTGCACGGCCTGGTAAAGGCGCGCGCCATGCCCGAAGCGCAGCAGCAGTTCGCCACTGGCGCGGACGTGTTCCAGTAGCGAACGGCGCTCGATCACCGGTGCGGGCAGGGCACTGCCGAAGCGTTGCGCGCGCGACCACAGCCAGCCGAGGATCGCCAGCAGCAACGGCACCCACAGTGGCCAGCCCTGGTAGAAGATACGCGCGGCCAGGGAGGGCGGGCGGCTGCCGTACACCAGCCAGACTGTGCCGCGGCCATAGTTGGGATCGAGCAGGTAGCGTGTCAGGTCGCGGTGCGAGAGGTCATGCAGGCCATCGCGGGCAACAGCATCGACAGGGCGGCGGCGCGTGGACGCGTTCGGTCCTTCACCACGCATGACATCCATGTCCGCCAGCACGTCGATGCGGCCCTTGCCGTGCGGCAGGCGCGCGAACACCAGTCCGTCGTTGCCACCCCAGCGGCGCTCGGCCGTGGCGTTGGCCTGGAAGCCCAGGCTGAAGCGCCGGCCGCCGCAGAACTCGACATGGCTGGGGTCATCGACCACGTGGAAGGGCTGGCAGTCGCTTTCATGGAACAGGCTGTCTACGCCGATCCTGTCCAGCAAGGGACCCTGCGTGCTGCTGGCATCGTCCTCGGCCGGCGGCTGCGTGCGCAGCAGCAGATGGCCACCCGTATCTACCCAGTCCAGCAGAGCCTGCGCAGTGCGCGGCGGCATGTCGGCGGTGTCCTGCAGCAGTACCAGCGTATCGGTGGCGGCCAGTGGCATCTGTGCCAGGTCCAACCGCTGCCGGGACTGCACCTCGATGCCGTCGGCGCGCAGGGCCTGGCCCAGCACATACAGCGGGTTGTAGCTGGCTTCGCCCTGCGGCGGCAGCACCACGGTCTCGGTCACCTTTTCGTGCGTGCGCAGGAACAGGATCGTCAGCGGTACCCCGAACAGGACCAGTGCGCCCAGCAGCAATGACCAGAACAGGCGCGGCGTCATGCCTGCCACCCGTACTGTTGGCGCAGGGTACTGGCCAACGCATCGAAATCGCTGCGGCTGGGCAGGCGGCCACCGTAGGCGGCGTACTGCCACATGCGCACGATGCGTGCGAACAGTTCACGGTCGCTGCTGTCGGTCATGCGCCGCGAGGCACGCAGGCACTGAGCTTCGGTCGCACCGGGCGGCAACGCGATACCTGTGCGCTCCACCAGCGTGCGTACGCTGGCGCGATACAGCAGGGCCAGCGCCTGCCGCGGGCGTCCCTGGTCCCACAGCAAGCCGGCCTGGGTCGCTACATCCGGTGGCAGCACCACCGGCATTACCACCTGCTCTTCGGTGATCTGCGGTGCCTGCTTTTCTTTGCGGCGGCCGGAACCGCGCAACCACGGCAGCCACAGCCGCGCGGTCAACAGCAGCACCAGCAGCAGGACGCCCAGCAGTCCCCACAGGCCCCATTCGGCGATCCGTGCCAGCCACAGCTGGCCGCTCCTGCGCGTCTTGCGGTCGGCGTTGCTGCCGGTGTCCTTCTGCAGCTCTTTCTTGTCTTTGTTCTTTTCGGCCGCGTCTTCGATCGGCTTCCACCGGCTGACCTGCCGCGTCGGCCGCTGCAGCGGATCTTCATAGGCGCGGTTCACGGCCTGGCGGAAGCCAGCGGTATCCACCGGCGTGTCGCCGAAGATCAGCGCCGGTGTATTGGCCGGATCGTTTTCTGCAGTGGCCACGTCATCGGCTTCTTCAGCATCCTCCGCCTCTGCGTCTTCATCGGCGTTGGCCGTGGCGGTCTGCGCGGCGTCCGGTGTGTCGGCGTGCTGCGCGTGCACGGGCGGCAACGGCAGCGCCAGGCACAGCAGCAGCACCAACGAAGAGGCGATGGGCAGCAAGCGTTCGCGCAGGCGGCGCAGGGCGATTTCCACGTCCCAGGCTTCCATCTGCGTGCGCCGGTTCAAGTACAGGCCGAAGCCAGCGCCCACGTAGAACGGGCCGATCAGCGCCGCTGCCAGCCAGCACAGCAGGTTGAGGCCAAGCTTGGCCCACGCAGGCGCTTCCACGCTGACCATCGCCCACGCCGCGCGCCAGGATTCGGGCAGCAGTTCAAGGGGAATGAAGATGAAGATGGTGGCGATCGCGCCCACCACCAGCACCAGCTCGAAGGCCAGGCAGATCATCGCCAGCACCAGTGCAGGGCCCGCGGCGCCGGCAGCCACCGCCCGGCGGCGAGCACCGCGCTGTGCGGGCGCATTGCCCTCCAGCAGGTTGACGGGCAGGCACAGGCTGCGCAGGCCGCTGAAACGGCGCCAGCCCAGGTAGCCCCAGAAGCCGCTGCCACCCCACTGCCGCTGCGCGCGCAGCGCGGCGCGTGGACCGACCCGTTCGCCGAAGATGCCGCGCGAGAGTACGTACAGCGGCGCGCGCTCGAACAAGGGCTTGCACCACCACATCGCCAGCCAGGCCCAGCCGAAGGCATCCAGCCACCAGGCCAGCGCATTGAACAGCACGAACAACGGCGCACTGGCCAGCAGCCAGCTGCCCCACACGCCGCGTGCATGGCGACGGGCCAGCGCACTGCCCAGCTCCATCGCTTCCCAGCTGCTGCGCGCGCGCAGCACCACGTCCAGGTGGTCAATCCGCATGGCTGCCTCCGCGTCCACCGCGCCACAGCCACAGCAGCACCCCGGCCCACAGCACACCGGCCACGCTGAACTTCACAGCGGCCGGGATTTCGGCGATGGAGGACCAGAACGCTTCCACGAACGCTGCCAGCAGCAACATGAAGGCCACGCCCAGGCACAGTCGCGCGCCGATGCGCCCCCCTTCAACCAGCGCATCCAGACGGCGGCGCCGCCCGGGCGCCAGCAGTTTCATGCCCAGCTGCAGGCCGGCACCACCGGCGATCACGATGGCGGTCAGTTCGAACGCACCGTGGCCGGCCACGAAGCGCCAGAACGGGCCCCCATGGCCGATGTGCTGCAGATGGCCGGCCACCGCGCCGATGGTGATGCCGTTGAATACCAGCACCAGCAGCGTGCCCAACCCCGCCAGCAGGCCGCTGGCGAAGGTGCGCAGGGCGATGCTGATGTTGTTCATGATGTAGTAGCCGAACATCATCCAGTCGGTGCCGCTGTCGCGGCCCAGACGCTCGGCGGATGGATCGTACATGCGCTCCATCTCGGCGATCTGGCCGTTGTCCATCAGCAGGTGGATGCTGTCCGGGTACACCTGCACCAGCACGAAGCAGGCCAGCGCCGGCACCGCGAACATCGCCAGCGCGGCCCACATGCTGCGCGCCTGGCTGCGTACCAGCAGCGGGAAATCGGCGACCAGGAATTCCAGCGCGCGCCGCCAGCGCGTCGGTGGTGTGCGGTACAGCACGCCATGGCCGTGCTGCATCAACTGCTGCAAGCGCTGCACCAGCTGCGGGCTGTAGCCGCGTTCGCGGGCCAGCGCCAGCTGCTGGCACAGCCGTCGGTAACGCTGCGGGAAGCTGACATCGCCGGCCTCCTCTGCGCCCGGCCTGCGCCGACGCCGACGCGAGGCACCGGCGCGATGCTGCAGCCACTGCTCCAGGTCATGCCATTCCTGTTGATGGCGGGCGACGAACTGCTCCTGCTTCATCGTCGTCCCAGCAACCAGTTGGCCATTGCATACAGGCGCAGCACGCCGACCTGGCCGGACGCGCTGGTCAACGGCTCGGCGATGCCGGCCAGCTCCTGCTGGCGCGCGGGGGACAGGCGTGGCGCGCGCTCGGCGAAGGCCATCACTGCCGCCTGTTCCTCTGGTCGCAGCGGTTGCGGCGGGGCCAGCGCGCTGTCGATGGTGGCCGGCGGCGGCAGGTAATGCGGCGGTGCATGCACCACCATCGTGCCGGCAACCAGATCGCCCAGGCGGCGGCCATGCGGATCGAACAGGCTGCTGATCAGGCCAAGCGCGTAGCCGAAGGGCAGCATGTCCACGGTGCGCAGCAGGTTGCGGGTGATCGATGCCATCCAGCCCACCGGCGCGCCATCCTGTGCCAGCACCCGCAGGCCCAGCACGCGCTTGCCGAGGGTACGGCCCCACAGCGCTTCGCAGACGATGGGGTAGGCCCACATCAGCAGGAACATCAGCGCCATGTACAGGCCGCGGCCGAACTCATCGAGCAGGGCCAGCGGAATGGACAGCGCGGTCAGCGCGCCGAAGCGGACGGCCAGGTCGATCAGCCAGGCCAGGGCACGCGGCATCGGTCCGGCCGCAGGCAACTGCAGCGGCACGCCTTCCGGCGTTACCACCTCGCGGTAGGTATCGAGCATCGGCGCGGCCATCAGCGCGATGGCCGCCGAAGTGGGCGCTGGAGTCCTCTCCGGCGTGCAGCCACGGGCATGGGGGTCTCGACGGTTCCTGGTCGGGCCCAGACTTTAGCAGAGCCCGGCCATTGGCGATGCGGGCTCAGCCCAGGTACTCGTCCTTCAGCCGCACGTAGTGGTCGGACGAATAGTGCAGCGACTCGATCTCCTTGTCGCTGAGCGTGCGCGCCGGACGGGCGGGGTTGCCCACCCACAGTTCGCCTTCGCCCACCACCTTGCCGGGGCCGACCACGGCGCCGGCACCGACGAAGCCATGGCGCTCGACCCGGGCACCGTCGAGGATGCACGCGCCCATGCCGATCAGGCTGTAATCGCCGATGCTGCAGGCGTGGATGATGCAGCCATGGCCGACGGTCACGCCTTCGCCGATCAGGGTCGGGTAGCCAGCCTTGTTGTACGGGCTGTGGTGGCTGACGTGGATGATGGTGCCGTCCTGCACATTGGTGCGTGCACCGATGCGGACGAAATTGACGTCGCCGCGGATGACCGTGCCCGGCCAGACCGACACGTCGTCGGCCAGTTCGACATCACCGATGATGGTGCAGGCCGGATCGACATACACACGCTGGCCGAGTACCGGCATCTTGTCGCGGAAAGGGCGCAGCGGGGTCATCGGTGTCTCCAGGTGGGGCTGACACGACGATGATACGCGTTCTGCCGATGCCGACCCTGCGGGCGCCTGCAGCGACCGGGATGCTTCATGCATCCGTGTCGACCAAGGTCGACACCTACCAGATCGGACCGCGAGTAGATCCACGCCATGCGTGGATGGCATTTGCCGATCCCGCGTTACGCCACGCGTCCGCGCCGCGCGCGTTCCAGGTGCACCAGCAGCAGCGAGATCGCCGCCGGGGTCATGCCCGGAATGCGCTGTGCCTGGCCGATGGTCTGCGGACGCACGCGCTCCAGCTTCTGCAGCGCTTCGGCTGACAGCCCACGCACGATGGCGTAGTCGAAATCGCCGGCAATCGGCGTTGCTTCATGCCGCTGCTGGCGCTCGATCTCCTCGCGCTGGCGATCCAGGTAACCGGCGTACTTCACCCCGATCTCCACCTGTTCGGCCACCTTGCCATCGGCCACGGCCGGGCCGAGCGAGGGCACCTGCATCAGCTGCGCGTAATCCAGTTCCGGGCGCTTGATCAGGTCCAGCACGTTGGTTTCGCGGCTGACCGCCACGCCCAGCGTTTCCTGTACTTCGCGGCCCAGCGCATTGGCCGGCGTCGCCCACAGCGCGCCCAGGCGGGTGCGCTCGGCGGCCACGGCGGCCTGCTTGGTTTCGAAGGCACGCCAGCGACGATCATCGACCAGGCCCATGTCACGGCCGGCCGGGGTCAGGCGCTGGTCGGCATTGTCTTCGCGCAGCTGCAGGCGGTATTCGGCGCGGCTGGTGAACATGCGGTAGGGCTCGTTGGTGCCGTGGGTGATCAGGTCGTCCACCAGCACGCCCAGATACGCTTCGTCGCGGCGCGGGCACCAGCCATCGAGGCCACGCACCTGGCGTGCGGCGTTCAGGCCAGCCAGCAGGCCCTGGGCGGCGGCTTCTTCGTAACCGGTGGTGCCGTTGATCTGGCCGGCGAAGAACAGGCCGTTGACCAGCTTGGTTTCCAGCGAGGCTTTCAGTCCGCGCGGGTCGAAGAAGTCGTATTCGATGGCGTAACCAGGGCGGGTGATGTGCGCGTTGGCGAAACCGCGGATGCTGCGCACCATCTCCAGCTGCACGTCGAACGGCAGCGAGGTGGAAATGCCGTTGGGGTAGATCTCGACGATGCCCAGGCCTTCCGGCTCGACGAAGATCTGGTGGCTGGCCTTCTCGGCGAAGCGCACCACCTTGTCTTCGATGGACGGGCAGTAGCGCGGGCCGATGCCTTCGATCTGGCCGCTGTACAGCGGCGAGCGGTGCAGGGCGTCGCGGATGATCTGGTGGGTCTGCTCGCTGGTGTGGGTGATCCAGCAGCTGACCTGCTGCGGATGCTCGTCCACCGAGCCGAGGAAGGACATCACCGGGCGCGGCGTGTCGCCGGGCTGTTCGTCCATCACGCTGTAGTCCAGCGAACGGCCGTCGATGCGCGGCGGCGTGCCGGTCTTCAGGCGGTCCACCTGGAACGGCCGCTCGCGCAGGCGCGCGGCCAGTGTGGTGGCCGGCGGATCGCCCATGCGGCCGGCAGCGTACTGGGTCGGGCCGACGTGGATCTTGCCGGCCAGGAACGTGCCGGCGGTCAGCACCACGGCCTCGGCGTCGAAACGCAGGCCGGTCTGGGTGATGACCCCGCGCACGGCGTCGCCCTCGATGATCAGGTCATCCACCGCCGCCTGGAACACGGTCAGGTTGGCCTGGCCCTCGACGATGGCGCGGATCGCCATGCGATACAGGTTGCGGTCGGCCTGGCAGCGGGTAGCGCGCACGGCCGGGCCCTTGGAGGCATTGAGCGTGCGCCACTGGATGCCGGCACGGTCGGCGGCATGCGCCATCGCACCGCCGAGGGCGTCGATTTCCTTGACCAGATGGCCTTTGCCGATGCCGCCGATGGCCGGGTTGCAGCTCATCGCCCCCACCGTTTCGATGTTGTGGGTCAGCAGCAGGGTGCGCACGCCGGTACGGGCCGCAGCCAGCGCGGCCTCGGTGCCGGCGTGGCCACCGCCGATGACGATGACGTCGTAACGATGGAAGGAATCGATCATGGGGGCTGTTCAGCAAGGGGTGGGCGCAGCCGGGGGCCGCGTCGGGGTGGCGATTTTAGCGCCAATCGGGGCAGGGGCGTCGGCGCCGGCCGGCTGGCGTCGAAATCAACCCTAAAGTTGGCAGGATTTTTGCAGATAACCCAATAGCACCCACCGTGGCTGGCGCCGCAGGCGCTGGTGACCGGAATTGGAACAGGGGCCGGTACAGGCGCACGGTGGGGAAGCAGAGGGGCCGGCAGTCGGGGGACTGTCCGGCCCTGTTTTTTTTTGTGGCTTCCGGGAAAGCGACATCCACGCATGGCGTGGATCTACTGTCCTGGTGCCCGGGCTGCGACCAGACATGGCGTGAAAACGGCCCCCGCGCGCAGTGTCCAGGTAGATCCACGCCATGCGTGGATGCCGTTGCGGCGTCCCGAACAACAAACGGCCCCGCAGTGCGGGGCCGTTCGTCTTCAAAGGTGCCGACATCCGACAGGGCCGGAACAGGGGGGATCCAGATGTTCCTGTCGGATATCGACGCAGAGCTGTTTGGGACGGGCCCTTAACGTTTTTGTCACTTTGTGACGCGGGCCGTCACCACCTGCGTAGATTGAGGCTTGGACCGTGTGAAATGCAAGATGGAACAAGCGTCAACTGTGCGCTATCTCTCACGATCCATCGCGCGCCAGGGGGAACTGTTCATCCTCGGCGCACGCGGAGCCGGAGCCGGGCGGGCCTGCGGCGGCGGTGACGGACGTTCGACCCGCTGCGCGGGCTGCGGCGGTCGACGCATCGAATCCATGTTGCGCCAAGGCGATCCGCCATTGTTCTGGCGCGGCGGCGGTGGCGGACGGTTCTCGCCGCCATTGCCCGGACGCGGCGGCGGGCGGTGGTTGTGGTGCGGCGGGCGGTAGATCGGCCGCTGGTAGTACGGGCCGCCGTAGCCGTAATAGCCACCGCCCCCGTAATACGGATAGCCGTAGTCGGCCGGATAGCCATAGGGGTAGCGGTACTCCACCGACGGCGCGCCGTGGTAGTAACCACCGCCGCGGCCACCGACATAGTCATAGGTGGTGCAACCGGTCAGGGCCAGCAACAGGCCACCGGCAAGCATCAGGCGCGTTTTCATGATGGGTCCCCCCAGAGGACGGGTATGCAGGCAGCTTCGGCCGCCGGCGTTGAATCAGCCCTTAATTCCGCCGCCCAGGATGAATGGCGGTGTACGCCGGCATGCTGGCATGACCGATGGCGCCCTCGCCAGCGCGGAGGCATACGTTAATCTTGCGTCATGAGCGATTCACTGTTGCCCCGCGCTGATGACGTCCTTGCCGCCGCCGCGCGGATCGCGCCCCATGCCAGCGTGACCCCGGTGCTGCGCTCGCGCACGCTGGACGCACTGGCCGGTGCGCAACTGGCGTTCAAGGCCGAGCACCTGCAGCGGGGCGGCGCGTTCAAGTTCCGCGGTGCCTGCAATGCGGTGTGGTCGCTGGATGCCGATCACGCCAGTGCCGGTGTGGTGACCCATTCCTCCGGCAACCACGGCGCCGCGTTGGCGCTGGCGGCCCGCACACGGGGCATTCCCTGCCACGTGGTGGTGCCCGAAGGGGCGGTGGCCGCCAAGCTGGCCAACATTGCCCGGCATGGCGCCACCCTCTGGCGCTGCCCGGCCACCATTGCCGATCGCGAGGCCACCTGCGCCAAGGTGCAGGCCGATACCGGCGCCACCCTGGTTCATCCGTACACCAACCCGGCAGTGATGGCTGGGCAGGGCACGGCCGCGCTGGAGCTGCTGCACAGCGAGGGTCCGTTCGACGTGCTGGTGGTACCGGTGGGCGGCGGTGGCCTGGCCAGTGGCACCGCATTGGCCCTGCAGCACGCCAGCGCGGAGACCCGGCTGGTGCTGGCCGAACCGGCCGGTGCCGACGACACCGCCCGTTCGCTGGCGGCCGGCAAGCGGCAGGAGGCATTCATCCCGGACACGATCTGCGACGGATTGCGCACGCTGATCGGTGCACCCAACTTCGCGTTGCTGCAGGCCGCAGGTGCCGAGGTCATCGTGGTTGACGATGCCGCCACCATGGCGGCGATGCGCCTGCTGTGGGACGTGCTCAAGCAGGTGGTCGAGCCGTCCTCGGCGATCGTGCTGGCGGCGGTGCTTGCGCAGCCTGCGCGCTTCGCCGGCCTGCGGGTGGGACTGGTGCTGTCTGGCGGCAATGTCGATCTGCCTGCCCTGCGCTGGGGAGCGCCATGAGCCGCGGCCGCCATCGCGAACGCACCGGCCTGCTCGGTTGGTTGTGGCGGTTGTTCGTGTTGCTGGTGATCTGGCTGCTGGGCGTGACCGCCTGGATCGTCTGGGTCGGCGAACGCGACCAGGCGGCCAAGGCGGACGCGATCATCGTGCTCGGCGCGGCCGCCTATGATTCAAAGCCCTCGCCGGTATTTGAAGAGCGCATCCGCCATGGCCTGGATCTGTACGACGCCGGCTACGCGCCACTGCTGATCTTCACTGGTGGCTATGGCGGCACCGGCGCGCGCTTCTCGGAATCGCAGGTGGCCCGACGCTATGCGCTCAAGCACGGCATTCCCGATGACGCGATCCTCATCGAGACCGCCTCGCGCAATACCGTGCAGAACCTGGTCGAGGCCAAGCGGCTGATGGACCAGCGCAAGCTGCATTCGGTGATCATCGTCAGCGACCCGCTGCACATGGCGCGCGCGCTGCGCCTGAGCAAGGCGCTGGGCATCCAGGCATTGGCATCGTCCACGCCGAGCACGCGCTTCCGCAGCTTTCATACCAGCTGGCGCTTCCTGGTGCAGGAGATCTACTTCTTCCACCGCGACCTGGTGCGGCCGCCGCTGAGTTCACCGGCCAATACCTGAGCGGCTGCCGCGGCGCTCGCCGGGCAGGGCCCGGCGCTACCCATAACGCGCGCCTGGTAGCGCCGGGCCATGCCCGGCGGCGCCTTCGAATCAGGTCTGCTTGCGCCGGATCGGGATCGCCGACACCGGCACCGAAGCAATGTCATGGCCGCCTTCGCGGATCGGTGCGCCCGGGTCGGGTGCCCAGGCATGGGCGTAGATCACTTCCCAGCTGCTGGGCAGCTTGCCATCGTCACGGCGCATCGGTTCGTACGCCGCTGCTGCCGCTGCAAACCGACCGCGACCGGTCAACGTATGGCGGCGATCGACCCGCGCGTTGGTCGCGCCCATCGCACGCAGCTCGCGCATCAACGAAGGCAGATCGTCGTAGGTGAGGGTGAACAGGTCGCGGTCGAGTACCGGGTCGCGGAAGCCGGCCATCATCAGCGCATCGCCGAACTGGGCGATCTGCGCGAAGCGGCTGACATGCGGGCGGTCATCGGCGGCGGCGAAGGCTTCATTGAGCTCGACCAGCGTGTCCGGCCCGAAGGTTGAACACAGCAGCAGCCCACCGGGCTTGAGCACGCGGCGGAAACCGGCGAACACCGCCGGCAGGTCATCCACCCACTGCAGGCACAGGTTGCTGAAGATCACATCCACACTGTTGTCGGCCAACGGCAGCTCGGTCGCATCGGCGGCCAGGCGCTGGAACGGCTTCCACCAGCCAGCCTGGCGCTTGGCCTGGTCCAGCATCGGCAGCGCCACGTCCAGCGCGATCACCTGCGCCTTCGGCCAGCGCTTCTTCATCAGCGCGCTGGCATGACCGGTGCCGGCGCCGATATCCAGCACCACCTCGGGCTTGCGCGCCTCCAGGTAATCCAGCGATTCCAGCAGCCGCGACTGCACCTCGCGCTGCAGGGCGGCGGCAGCATCGTAGCTGCTGGCGGCGCGGGCAAAAGCGCGACGGACATGGCGGGCATCGAAATGGGACGGCATTGCAGAAGTCTCTTAGAACGTACCAGGGTAGGCGCCGCCATCGATCAGCAGGTTCTGTCCGGTGAGGTAAGCCGCCTGCGCACTGCACAGGAAGGCGCAGGCGGCGCCGAATTCGTCCGGCGTGCCGAAGCGACCGGCGGGGATCTGCTGGCGGCGGCGTTCGGCCACAGCCTGCGCATCACCATTCTGCCCCGCGGCATGGGCGAAGTTGGCGCGCAGCCGGTCGGTGTCGAACTGGCCGGGCAGCAGATTGTTGATGGTGACGTTGTGGGCCACGGTGCGCCGCGCCAACCCGGCGACGAAGCCGGTCAGGCCACTGCGCGCGCCGTTGGACAGCGCCAGCGTGTCGATGGGGGCCTTCACCGATGACGAGGTGATGTTGACGATGCGGCCGAAGCCGCGTTCGATCATCGCGTCCACGGTGGCGCGGATCAGCGCGATCGGCGCCAGCATGTTCGCGTCCAGCGCGGCGATCCAGTCGTCGCGCTCGAACGTGCGGAAGTCGCCCGGCGGCGGGCCACCGGCGTTGGTCACCAGGATGTCGACCTGCGGGCAGGCGGCCAGCGCGTGGGCGCGGCCCGCCTCGGTGGTGACGTCGGCGGCGATCGCGCGTACTTCAGCGGCACCGGCCAGCGCGCGCAGTTCCGCAGCCGCGGCCTGCAGCGCAGCGTCGCCACGGGCGACGATGACCACGTTCACGCCTTCGCGCACCAGCGCCCGCGCGCAGCCCAGGCCAAGCCCCTTGCTGGCGCCGCAGACCAGTGCCCAGCGGCCGGAAATGCCCAGATCCATGCGTCAGTCCTGCAGAAGCGTAGGGAGGCTCATTGTCCGCCATCGGCCGGTGACAGGCCGGCAACGAAGTGTTGCAGGGCGGCTGCAACGTCATCGGCATGGCCGAGGAAGGGGGCGTGGCCGCCGTGGGCGACGGTCAGCGACTGCCCGCCCGGTGCCAGCGCGGCAGCGGCCTGCATGGCAGCGGGAGAGACCAAGCGGTCACGCTGGCCGGCAATCCACAGGCTGGGCTTGCCCAGTGCGGGCAGGGCGCCGCGCAGGTCGGTGTTCTCCAGCAGCTGCAGGCCCTCGCGCAATGCGCGTTCGGTAGGCGCACCGCGTTCGACCAGACGCTGGCGCAGGGTGCGCAGTTCCTCGCGGGCATGCGCCGAACCCATCACGTCCAGTGCCAGGAAACGCTCCAGGGTGCCACTGAAGTCCTGCGCCAGGTCACGACCGAACTGCGCGAACACCGAGGGCTCCACAGCGTGCGGCCAGTCATCAGCGCGCACGAAGCGCGGCGTGGCGGCGATCATCGCCAGACCACGTACCTTCGGCAGCGTGGCCGCCGCGTGCAGCGCGAACAGGCCGCCCAGTGACCAGCCGCACCACACCGCTGGCGGCGTGGCCGCGGCAATGGCGTTGACCACGAACGGCAGACGCAGCGGCGTGCCGTCGTCGCGGCTGTGGCCGTGGCCGGGCAGGTCGACCAGATGCAGGGTGAAACGATCGGCCAGGCGCTGCACCAGCGGCGCAAACACGCCGCCCTGCAGGGCCCAGCCGTGGATCAGTACCAGGTCCGGCCCATGGCCGGTCACTTCGATATGCATGGGGAACTACACGATCACTCAGGCCAGCGCCGGCAACGACGGCGGCAGCACTTCGCGCGTGGCAAAGGCCACGCGGTCGCGTGCAACGGCGATGGCTTCGACCAGGCCGCGCACCTGTTCGGTGGTGTGCAGCGCTGACAAGGTGACGCGCAGGCGCGCCTTGCCCTCCGGCACGGTCGGTGGGCGGATCGCGCCGACCAGCCAGCCGGCCTGTTCCAGCGCCTGCGACATCGCCACGGTGGTGTGGTCGTCGCCACAGAGCAACGGCTGGATCGGCGTTTCCGATGCCATCAGATCCAGCCCGTGACGGCGCGCTTCGCCGCGGAACCGTGCAATCAGATCGGCCAGCTTCGCGCGCCGCCAATGATCGCGTCGGGCCAGCCGCACCGCTTCCAGCGCGGATGCCGCCAATGCCGGCGCCATGGCGGTGGTGTAGATGTAGGGGCGTGCGGTTTCGGCCAGATGCTCGATCAGGTCTTCGCGGCCGAGCACCAGCGCGCCGGAACCGCCGAGCGCCTTGCCCAGGGTGACCAGCTGCAGCGGAACATCGTCCACGCCCAGGCCGGCGGTCGCGACCGCGCCACGGCCATCGCCAAGCACGCCCACGCCATGCGCATCGTCCACGTAGAACAACGCCTGCTGCAGGCGCGCGACCAGTGACAGCGCACGCAGCGGCGCGATATCGCCATCCATGCTGAAGACACCATCGGTGGCCAGCATCGCCGCGCCATCGGGCGCATGCTTGAGCTGGCGCATCGCACCTTCCGCGTCCAGGTGCGGGTAGCGGCGCAGGCGCGCGCCGGCCAGCCGCGTGGCATCGAGCAGACTGGCGTGGTTGAGCTTGTCCTGCACGCAGACATCGTTCTCTTCGCTCAGCAGCGCCTGCTGTACGGCCAGGTTGGCGGCGAAGCCACTGCCGAACAGCAGCGCACGCGGGTAACCGAGCCACTCGGCCACTTCGCGCTCCAATGCATCATGCAGCGCGTGGTGGCCGCAGACCAGGTGCGAAGCACCGGCGCCTACACCTTCGCGCGCGGCGGCATCCTGCAGTGCGTTGACCACGCTGAACTGCTGGGCCAGGCCCAGGTAATCGTTGCTGCAGAAGCCGGTCAGCCAGCGCCCGTCGACTTCCAGGCGCACACCATCGCGACGGGTGACCGTGCGCCGTGGGCGGCGACGGCCTTGTGCATCGCGCAACGCGCGCTGGGCTTGGAGGCGGGCGGTCAGGTCGGGGCGTGCCATGGCGGCTGGATGCGGCGACGGGGCGGCTAGGGTAGCGCGTTGCCGCGACGCCTGCTTGGCCGCCGGCTCAGGCCGCGTGGGCGCAGCCGCAGCCGGGGGCATCGGCGCTGATATCGGCATGCACGGTGCCGCCATGGTCGTGACCGTCGGCGTCTACCTGCACCGCCATCGGCTGCAGGCCCAAGCGTGCGAACAGGGCCATGTCGCGCTCGCTTTCCGGGTTGCCGGTGGTCAGCAGCGTGTCGCCATAGAAGATGGAGTTGGCGCCGGCCAGGAAGCACAGCGCCTGCAGTTCGTCACTCATCGCTTCGCGGCCGGCCGACAGCCGCACCATCGAACGCGGCATGGCGATGCGCGCCACGGCGATCATGCGCACGAACTCGAACGGGTCCAGCGCGGCACTGCCATGCAGCGGCGTGCCGGCGACCTGCACCAGCTTGTTGATCGGCACCGAATCGGGATGTGCCGGCAAGGTGGCCAGCGCCAGCAGCAGGCCGACCCGCTGCGCGCGCGTTTCGCCCATGCCGACGATGCCGCCGCAGCAGGTCTTCAGCCCCGCATCGCGCACATGGCCCAGCGTATCCAGGCGATCCTGGTACTGCCGGGTGTGGATGATCGAGTCGTAGTAGTCCGGCGCGGTATCGAGGTTGTGGTTGTAGTAGTCCAGGCCGGCGTCCTTCAACGCGCGCGCCTGTTCGCCACTGAGCATGCCCAGCGTGGCGCAGGTTTCCAGGCCCAGCGCCTTCACCCCGGCGATCATCGCTGCCACCTTCGGAATGTCGCGGTCCTTCGGCGAACGCCAGGCCGCACCCATGCAGAAACGCGAAGCACCGGCCGCCTTCGCCTGGCGCGCCTTGGCCAGCACCGCGTCGGTGTCCATCAGCTTCTGTGCGTTGACCCCGGTGCTGTAGCGCTGCGCCTGAGGGCAGTACGCGCAGTCTTCCGGGCAACCACCGGTCTTCACCGACAGCAGCGTGGAGACCTGCACCTGGGCTGGGTCGAAGTGCTCGCGGTGGACGGTGGCGGCGCGGAACAGCAGTTCCGGCAAGGGCAGGTCGAACAGCGCCTGCAGCTCGTCGTGGTGCCAGTCGTGGCGGATGGCGGTTGCCATGGCGGGACCTTGGAGGGGCTGGAGCGAGGGCGCAGTCTGGGTGGACTGCAGTGCGCTGTCAACTATTGTGTTTATAGGTAAGTTTACATTGCGTGCGAGGGTTAGACTGGGTGCTCACGCAAAGGATTGCCATGAACAACCGATTGATCGCGGGGCTGAAGACCGTGGCGGCGAACGCGCTGCAGACGACGGCGATTGCCCTGATGCTGACCACCGTTCCCGCCGTTGCCCTTGCGGCGACGCAGTGCGTGCTCCCGGTTGCCGATGGCGGTGACATCGCTCCCTCGCCGCCCTCGATGACGGGAACGATCGTGAAGATCCGCGATCACCAGCTGACGGTCCAGACCCGCGCAGGCGCGGTGCATCGCACTATCATCAACGATGGCACTGGCCTGTGGACGGTCTATGGCGGCGGTATCGAGGAGACCGACCTCAAGGTGGGGCAGCATGCGTTGATCTGGTTGCAGGATTGCAGGCATGTGGGAAAAACGCCGCAGGTCGCCGCTGTCGTGCAAGTCTGTTCGCTTGCCGCTGAAGCATGTGCAGAGCAATAGGGTGTCTTGAGGAGATGAGTATGTTCAGAAGGGACACATTGCTGACCATCTCGCTGGCTGTGGCCAGCGCAGGACTGGCCCTTTGCTTAGCGACGCAGGTGCAAGCGATACAGATAAGCGCCCCGGATGCCACAAGTTCCATTGGCCCGACTGCGGCACAAGTCGCGGAGAACGTGCGAATCCGCGAGGCGATCTTCAATGGCGAAGGCGGTAATCCCAGGTTCGCAGACTACCCCGTGACAAAGATCTACAGCGGGCCGACCGCATCGCTGGACCTCAGCGATCCGCGCGCCCGCATGTTCAAGACGCGCCTGTCTGCAGCCCTGAAGGACGGAGAGGTTGGCTTTGCCGGCGAGTACACGCTGGTGGGCTGGGGTTGCGGCACCAGTTGTGTTTCGATGACCTTCGTCAGCAAACGCACCGGCAAGCTCGCCACGCCATCGCTGGGCGGAGAGCTCGGCCCGATGGTGGTCAAGGTCGATCCGCACAGCGCACTGGTAGTGGCCGAGGGCGGGGAGTTCGACGACGGCTATGCAAGGACCGGCAACTTCGCGTTCTTCTACGTGCTGGAAGGACGCGCGCTCAAGTTGATCCGCCAGGTACCGCTGCCGGTGGCGCTGGGCGAGGAGTGAGCGGCTGGGCAGAGTTGCAGGCAACTGCCATCGCTACGATGCAGTAAGCGGCCTGCCTGCACGAGCCATGCACCGAGCGGGGCATTGGGTTGAATGCCCGCCCGGCGCATCAGATCACTTCGGCATCAGCACCGTGTCCACGACGTGGATCACGCCATTGGACTGCCTGACATCGGCAATGCTGATGGCTGCCTTGCCACCCTTGGCATCAACCACCCAAAGCGCGCCGTCGTGCAGCTTCACGGTCAGCGGCTCGCCTTCCACGGTTGTCAGCGACACCGTGCCGCCGTGTTTCTTTGCATCGGCCATCAGCTGCTGCGAGGTGTGGGTGCCGGCGACCACGTGGTAGGTCAGGATTTTGGTCAGATCTGCCTTGTGCTCCGGCTTGACCAGGGTGTCGACCGTGCCTGCGGGCAGCTTGGCGAATGCTTCGTTGGTGGGCGCAAAGACCGTGAACGGGCCTTTGCCATTGAGCGTGTCCACCAGCCCGGCGGCTTTCACGGCTGCGACCAGCGTGGTGTGGTCCTTGGAGTTGAGGGCGTTCTCAACGATGGTCTTGTTCGGGTACATCGCAGCGCCACCGACCATCACCGTGTCAGCGGCGAAGCTGACCGAGGCGGTGCCGCAGAGCACAGCAAGGCTGGCGGTGAGGGCGATACGTTGAAGAAGAGCGTGCATGGTGCGTCTCCTGAGTACTTCCGCCCCCGGCATGGGGGCATGGAAGGTACGCAGCAGGCAGACCAGCGGATGCACCGCAGTACCAGGAAATGCGCGGGCAGCCTGCACGGTTCAGCGATGCGACGCCGCCGTGAGCGGCCGGCCAGCGTCCGCTCTGGGCGTCCCGCCTCTGGAGTCAGCCTTGTTTGAAGACCGTTCGCTGGCCGATCGTGCTGGTCTTGCGAGCGGCGGACCGGCCCAGCCCGGGAATCAGGAAATCAGCGGGGCTGCGGCCATGCTTGGTCTTCTCGGCAAGCCAGCGCGGCATCCGGCCACGGCCGGACCACGTATTGCGCTTGTTGTCAGGGTCGCTGTACTTGGCGGCCACCTTGCCGGGCTTGCGCCGCGTGGCAGGTTTTCTGGCCGGCGCCGTGGCCTCGGCGGGCGCGGTGCCGATCAGTTCCTCGATCGTGTAGCCGCACTGCGCTGCAAAGGCGATCAGCTTGCGGCGGACGACGGCCACGGGGCGGCGGCTGGCGACCAGCGCCCTCCGCTGCTCGGCAGCAGCCACAAGGGCGTTCAGTTCGCGCAGGCTCAGGTGTTCAACGTCGATAGTCATGCTGCGGAGAGTCAGGAGATCCTGGTTGCCTGTCAAGCGGCGGACGGCTATCTCAGCCGAGGCTACTAATCTCCCAGCCAGCCTGCCACCAGGCATCTCGCCGCCAATATAGGCTGGCCAAGGGTGTCCAGCATGCTGCTGACGTCGTAGGGCAGTTGTTGAAAGGTGGCGGATCAAGCCGCTACCTTGTCGAGTAGTTTTCTTTGACCGATGCCGCTGAGCGTCGAACGAGACCGGACCGGAAGCATGCCCGCAATTGACCGAAAGCTCCTGGTGCTCGATCTCGATGAAACGCTGGTTCATGCCAGTGCGCGTCAGTTGCAACGCCCTGCAGATACTCAAGTGGTGGGCTATCACGTCTACAAACGTCCCTGCGTTGACGACTTCCTGGATTTCGTATTCGCGCACTTCAACGTAGGAGTGTGGACATCTTCCGGCAGGTTGTATGCCGAGCCACTGGTGGCGTGGTTGATGCCAGGGCGCACGCTGGAGTTCCTGTGGTCGTCCCAGCGCTGCAGTACTGCGCGAGATTGGGAGACTGGCGGCTACACCAGCCAGAAGCGCCTAGCCAAGCTGAAACGTCTGGGCTTTGCGCTGGAACAGATGATCGGTATTGACGACACTCCCAGCAAGTACGCGAAAAACTACGGAAATCTGATACAGGTGCGGGAGTTCACGGGCGATATTGATGACGACGAATTGCTTCATCTTTCTCGATATCTGGATGTACTACGCGCGCAGCCCAACATCCGTGCCGTGGAGAAACGTCGTTGGCGCGAGCGCATGATGGAGTGAATCGCCAGGATCATTGATTCAATCCCCCTATCCCTTTGCGTTCGCGGAAGTCTCACGCCGCGTACATCAGCCTCCTGTGCGCAGTGCTCACAGCCGGCACCCTTTCTGTTTCCACCGACTTCTCTGCGGACTCGTATGAACCGGACCACCAGCAATGTAGAGTCGCATCGGCAGGTTCTTCGCCGACGCAATGGTGCTTGCCATCGTTACTTCCAGTACGATTCCACGAACGTTCGCAAGCGCAAGGATGCCTTCGATGTCGACCGCCCAGCACTCTCGAATGATCACTGCCGCAGCCAGGACGGTACTGCGCCCTCTGGGCTGCGTGCAGAAGGGGCGCTCCAGAATCTGGCTTGACGACCAGGGGTGGTGGATCGGCGTGGTCGAGTTCCAGCCATCTTCGTGGGGGAAGGGAAGCCATCTGAATGTGGGAGCATGCTGGCTCTGGCATGAGAAGAATTTTGTTTCATTCGACGCCGGGGACCGGGTGGAATCCTTCCACGAGTTCATCAGCGAGGAGCAGTTCTCCGCCGCGGCCATGCTGCTGGCCAGACGTGCGGCACAGGAAGTGCTGGCGCTGCGCGAGCGCTTCCCCTCGGTCGCTCGCGCATCGGCATGGATAACCGCCAATGCATCGCCCACGCTATGGAACACGTACCACTCGGCGGTGTCGGCCGGGTTGGCTGGAGAGGTCGAACGCAGCGGGTTGCTGTTTGCAGAGGTGATCGCCGATCCATATGACGTGGCATGGGCCGTTGAGCTGAAGCAGAGATCCGTCGTGCTGCTGCGCTGCCTGGAGTCAGGTCTCGGGTTTGAACAGGAGATCGCGGCCACGATCGGGCGTACGCGTGCCGCGCTGGGACTGCCTGCCCAGCAGCCTGCAGCCAGGCAGTTCGAGGCGTGAGACGATCCCGCAATCGGTACGCTCCGCTGATCCCTTGTGACCGACGTTCAAGCGTCGGCCGCGTCCTGCAGCAGCAGCTTCATGACGATTGACAAAGCGCTGGCGGCGATGGAATCTGCGCGGCCATGCGCTGTAAAAGCGCTTCAATGGCGAGCCATATGCAACAGGGAATGATGCAGGGGATGTGGGGACGACGCGTATCTATCAGCTCGTTGATCGGCTCGCTGCTGGCGGCAGGGATGCTTGCAGGAACGGCGCAGGCACAGACCTTCGACCCGCGCGTCCACAAAGGGCCGCAGCACGGGGTGCCGAACGAAGTGATGGTGCTTGGCAGCGCGCACCTGGCGGTACTGCCGAAAACCTTCGATCCCTCGTCGTTGGATACCCTGATCGACCGGCTCGCCGCGTGGCAGCCGAAGGCCATTGCGATCGAGGCCGTATCGGGCCAGCAGTGCGAAATGCTGCGGCGATACCCCTCCCGCTACCGATATACGGTGAAGGACTACTGCCCCGATGTTTCGGCGGCGGAGAAAGCAACGGGTCTTGATGTGGCGGCAGCGAACGCGGCGGCAGACAAGATGCTGGCGACCTGGCCCGCACATCCTACGGCCGCGCAACGGCGCACGCTTGCCGCTACCTTCCTGGCCGCCGGCGAACGCGATTCGGCACTGGTGCAATGGCTGCGCCTCCCCGAAGCAGATCGGCAGGCAGGCGACGGCCTGGATAAGGACTTGGTTGCAGCCCTCGAAGCGCTGCGCGTCAGCCGCAATGAAAACACGCTCATCGCCGCAGCCCTCGCCGTCCGCCTTGGCCACGAGCGGTTGTGGCCGATGGATGACCACAGCTCCGACCAGTTTGGCCCCGATCCCAAGGCCTATGCAGCTGCGGTCAGGAAGGCCTGGGACAACCCGGCGACCCAACAGCGGGGAACGATGTTCGGCACCCTGGAAGCGCAGGTCGATACGCCGCAGAAGGCACTGGCGCTGTATCGCCGCTACAACGCACCGGACGTGGCAGCGGTCACCTTCCAAAGCGACTACGGTGCCGCGCTGGAGGAACCGTCTCCGCAGGGCTACGGGCGCCTCTACGTCACCTCGTGGGAGACGCGCAACCTGCGCATGGCGGCGAACATCCGCGACCTGATGGGACCGACCCCGGGAATGCGTACGCTGGTGATTGTCGGCGCCTCACACAAGGCGTACCTGGATGCATATCTCGAGCAGATGCACGACGTGCGGATCGTCGATGTTCAGCCGTTGCTGAAATAACCCGCCAGGGACCGGCGGCTGCATTAGGCAGGCCACCGCCGACTCGATGAAGAGGCCAGGCCAGCCGCGTCCAGCCTGGGGACGCCGATTCCACTGCCGGGAGGAGGGCCTGTCCTTGCTCTGCGAGCCGAGGCGCTCCCCTTCGTCATATCGCCCTGATCAGGAAGAAGCGGAAATCTGTTCCTTCCGACCCGGCTGGGATGCTGCAGGCCATTCCCATCTTTGCAAGATTGCGCTGCCAGAATGCGTGCGCCGCATGGTCCTTGCGGAATGTGGCCAGCAACCATTCCCCCGTTGTCGGCTGCACAAGCTCTGCAACCACCGCAGACGCGATGCCTTTACCCCGATGCTTTGGAAGGATGAACAGATCCGCCAACTCTGGCAGGCGCCGCCCCTGGAACTCGACGTCATCCACCTGGACGAACCCACACAGCAGGCCATCGAGCCAGAGCAGACGGGTCCACTCCGGCTCTTCCTGCAGCCGGGCCTGGACATCGGCAAGGGCGCAGTCGTAAAGACCATCGGCACCGATCTCCTCACCACTCCAGCCCGAGGCGTCGAAGTAGTACAGCTGCATCAGTCTGAAGACCACATCTGCATCCCGCGCAGTTGCTTTTACAAGCGTCAGTCCGTCCATGCAGCAGAGATCCATCCAGGGCGGCCGCGCCCATCCTGATGATAGCTGGTGCCGGATCGGCCAGCGGCGCTGCTGGATCATCGAGCTCCCTTATGCTTGCCTCCGCTCTGCCCTATGATCCCCCCACCACACCGGCACCGGCACCGGCATCATGGAACGATCCCGTACCTCCACATGGCATCAGTCCAATCTGGCGCGGATCAGCGCACTTGTGCTGCTGCTGTGCTGCGCCCTGCCTTCGATCGCGCAGACCGCACGCAAGCCTTCGCCCTACGAGTATCGTCAGCAAAGCGATACCGCGCCGGCGCAGCAGGCCAAAGGCCCGGACTATCTTCGGCGTATCGACAGCCGCGACCAGTTCATGCAGCTTGCGCGCGTCTACAACGCTGGCACCGCGCTGGAAATGCCGCACCTGATCTTCGTGATCGATCGGCACAATGACGGACGCATCTACTACATCAACACGCCTCGGCATGCGCTGCACGAGCAGTTCGTGCGTCAGCAGCGGCTGGTGCGGTCGATGGACAAGGCCACGCTCAATGCGCAGTACCGCGATCCGCAGCGTCGGTTCCTGTTCGGCACCATCGCCTGGCAGCGGGATCTGCCGGGCTACACCTACGAGTTCTGGGAAGGCGACAGGATCAGCGCTCCCCTGCTGCGGCAGGCCGATGGCATCGTGCGGGCCTCGTTCTACGATCCCATTCGTTTCAAGACCAATTCCACCGGCCACGAGCAGGTGGCCAGCGCGATGGGGTTGGCCCACGTCAGCCAGGAGGCACTGCTGCGCGAGCAGCGTTTCCTGCCGTTGAACACAGGCCGTGCCGAGGGCCGTCTGCGCATCGTGCGCTCGGATGCGCAGCTGCGCACCTTGTCGCCCACCGACATTCCCGTGCTGGATGAAGTGCCCATCGCGCTGGCACCCGTGGCAGGTCTGGTCACACAGCGCCCATCGACGCTGCTGTCCCACGTCAATCTGCTGGCCAAGGGCTGGGGCATTCCCAATGTGTACGTGCGCGATGCGCAGACTGCACTGCGTCAGTACGACGGGCAATGGGTGGCGGTGGAGGTCAGCAACAACGACTACCGGGTGACGCCGATCGCGCGCCCGGCCCGTACCCCATCGGCCGCGGCGGCGCGCCCGCTGCGGCGCAACCTGCCACGCCCGGACCTGTCGGTGGTCGCGCTCAAGCCGCTGGCGGCATTGCGCGCGCGCGACAGCAGCCACTGCGGGGTGAAGGCGGCCAACCTCGGTACTTTGAAGGCGGTGTTGCCCCCGGCCGCACGCGTCCCCGATGGCTTCTGCGTTCCGTTCTCGCACTATCAGGCGATGCAGCAGCGGCTGGGAATTCCACAGCGCCTGCGTGACCTGCAAGGTCGTCCGGGCTTTGCCACCAACCCGGATGTCCGTCGCGATGCGCTGGCGACATTGCGCGCCGAGATCACCAACGCAGCGCCTGACGCTGCGTTTGTCCGTGCGCTGGAAAGCCAATGGCAGGGGCAACTCAAGGGCGCTGGCGTGTTCGTCCGCAGCTCGTCCAATTCCGAGGACCTGCCCGGCTTCAGCGGTGCAGGGCTGTATACCACCGTGCCCAACGTGACCCGTGCGGATGCCGTGGCCAGGGCCGTGCAGACCGTATGGGCATCGGTCTACAACTTCGAAGCGTACGAGGCCCGCACTGCGGCCGGCCTGCAGCAGGACGCCGTGGCCATGGCGGTGCTGGTACAGGTCGCTGCGCCCTCGGACAGTTCGGGCGTGATGATCACTCGCGATCCATTCGATCGCGCCCGCCGTCACGTGACCTATATCTCGGCCAAGCGCGGCCTGGGCATCCGCGTGGTGGAAGGCAAGCGTCAGGCCGAACAGGTGATGTATTCCACCTGGTCCAAGGCCGTGCAGGTATTGAGCCGTTCGGCGGAAGACACCCAGCTGGTGGCGAAGGCAGGCGGCGGTGTCCGCGAAGTACCGATTACCGGCTCGCGTCAGGTCCTGACCGACGCGCTGATCGCGCGGCTTGCCAGGATCGGGACTGCGACCAAGCAGGCATTGGGCGGGGTGGACCAGGACATCGAGTGGGCCGTGGTGGGCGATGAGGTGCTGGTTCTGCAGTCGCGGCCGTATGTGGATGGCAGCGCGCGGTAGCGGCTGCGATGCAGGCCTGCGACAAGGTGCAGCCCCATCGGGCAACGCTCCTTGCCCCGACAGGCTTCCAGCCCCTTCACCGATGGGCAGCCTGCGCCTGCAGGGCGATGCTGCGGCATGCGCCTCCCACTGCCTTCCGCCCTTGATGAACCATTGCAGGCTGCCTTTCGCCTGCTGCTGCCCCTGCGCTGCCTGGTCTGCAGCGAGCGCGGTCATGACGCCCTCGATCTCTGCCCCGCCTGCCTCGCCGATCTGCCGTGGGCGGGTCGCGCCTGCCTTCGCTGCGCGCTGCCGCTACCGGATGAAGCCCTGCCCATCTGCGGGACCTGCCGCGATGAGCCGCCAGCGCAGACCGCAACCCATGCCAGCCTGCTGTACCTGCCGCCGGTCGATCAGCTGCTGGTCCGCTACAAGTTCCACCAGGACCTGGCTGCCGGACGCCTGCTTGCGCAGTTGATGCTGCGCAATCCACCGCCGTGGTCGTGCGCGCCGCTGGTACCCGTGCCGCTGCACCGCAAGCGCCTGCGTCAACGTGGCTACGACCAGGCCGCTGAACTGTGCCGCCTGCTGCAGTTGCCGACGTGGCGCGGGCTGTATCGTCGCCGCCACACCGCGCCGCAGTCCGAACGCAGTGCCGAGCAGCGCCGCGACAACCTGTTCGACGCCTTCGATGTGCGTGGCGCCGTGCCAGCGCGGCTGACCATCGTCGACGATGTGATGACCACTGGCAGCACCGTGCTGGAAATTGCAGAGACGCTGCGGCTGGTGGGTGCAGGGGAGGTGCGTGCATGGGTCTGCGCGCGCGTGCCGTGATCGCTCCTTTCATCCGCAAGGGCTAGGATGACCACGAACCCGGATCGAAGGAGTGGTCATGAATTCCCCCTTGTCTCCCTTGTTGTCGGCTGTTGGACGCAGCTGGTGGATCCTGCTGCTGTACGGTCTGGTCGCGCTGGGCTTCGGCATCATCGCGATTGGCTGGCCGATGTCGGCGGCCATCGCGCTGGCGTGGACGCTGGGTGTAATGGCCATCGTCGAGGGCGTCATCAGTCTGCTGGCGCTGATCACCGGTGCCAGTGGCGCCTCGCGCGGCTGGCTGCTGCTGTACGTGGTCGCCTCGCTGGGCTTCGGCGTGTTGGCCGTGATCAATCCGCTGGCCACCGCCAGCGTGCTGGTGCTGTTCCTGGCCGCATGGCTGCTGGTGGCGGGCATCTACCGCATCGTCTTCGCCCTACGCGTACGCAGGCAGATCCAGGGGGAGTGGCTGCTCATCCTCAGCGGCGTGCTGGCCATCGTGCTGGGCCTGCTGTTCGCGGCCAACCCCTATGCCGGCGTGGCGGTAACCACGTTGTGGATCGGCATCGGCAGCCTGCTGTACGGCGTGCTGCAGGTGCTGGTGGCGTTCAAGCTGAGGAAGCTGCGTTGATGCGGGGCTGGAGCAGATGGGCGCTGCTCGGCAGCGGCCTCGCGGTGTTGCTGCTGGTGGGCTGCAACCGGCTGCTTCCGGCGGAGACACGGCATCCGCCGCGGCAGGGCGTGCAGGTGCAGATGCGTGTGGTCGATCCCGATGGCCGCGCTACCCTGCAGTGGCAAGGGCGCAGCATTGCCGTGAAAGAGCCGCCGATGCTCACCAGTGCCGATATCCTCGACGTGCGAGCGGAGCTGGATGCCGCCCACCAGCCCGTGCTTGAACTGACGTTCCGCAAGGAGTCCGCCGACCGGTTGCTGCACGCGACCGAGGCCCTGGTGGGCAAGCAGGTCGCCCTTACCGTCGATGACCACGTGCTGTCCGTGGCCACCATAGCGGGCCCTTTTGGCGAGTCCATGCAGGTGGTTGGTACGGACATGAGCGTGGCCGAAGTGCACGACATGGCGCGCTACATCGTCCACGGCGGCCCTGCGCCGTCACAGCAGCGCTGAATCAGCGCTGCTTTCCTGCAAAGCCGGCTTCGATCTCTTCCAGCGAGCGCCCCTTCGTCTCCGGCAGCCACAACGCGGCCACCAGGAAGAACACGAACGTGCAGCCGGCCCAGAACAGGAACATGCTGGCATAGCCATAGTGCCCCACTGTCGGCAGGAAGATCGCGGCGATGGTGGTGGACACGAACTGGTTGATCAGCAGCGCGATGCTCATGCCGTTGGAGCGGATGCGGTTGGGCATCAGCTCGGACAGCGCCAGCCATACGCACACACCGGGGCCGACCGCGAAGAACGCCACGAACACCAGGATGCAGGCGGCGACGGCCCAGCCATGCGCCGGCGGCGGGATCGGGCCGATACGTGCCTGTTCGATGCGCAGCGGTGCCTGCGCGGCGCTGGCCGGGTCGGCGAACGGATTCAGGTGCACCGTGCGGAAGAACGCGCCGATGACGCTGTCCGGCTGTACGGTGCCCGCGCGTTCGATGCGCAGCTCGCGGTCGGTCAGGTTGTCGCTGCGCAGCGCACGCACGTTGGTGAAGTCGCCATAGGCGTAGGACACGGTCAGCTGCAGTGGCCGCCCCTCACGGTCGATGCCACCGGCAAGACGCTGCCACTGCGCGTCGTCGAGTACCAGCTGCAGGCCATCGCCACTGACTGCGGCCTGCAGCTGCGGCTGTACGTCGGCGCGGCCACGCTCGGCCTGGAAGAACAGCGTTGCTGCGGCCAGCAAGGCAACGCAGATGCCACCGCTGCCCAGCATCAGCAGGAACTTGCGGCCCTTGCGGTCGACCAGCAGCAGCGCGACCACGGTCATCACCGCGTTGAGCAGCTTGATCGCCACGTCGGCGCCGTTGGCGACCGAGCCGGACAGGCCTGCCTGGTTGAGGATGTTCACCGCGTAGGCCAGCACCGAGTTGATGCCGGTGGCCTGGGTGCAGGCCAGCACCACGCAGGCCAACACGAACGGCACCACGTAGCGGCGGCTGAGCAGAGGGTCACGTTTGCCGCTGCTGCTGCTCGATTCCGGTGCTTGGATCTGCGCCAGTGTGGGCTCGACGTCGGCAGCGGGCAGCACGCGTTGCAGGCTGCGGCGGGCATCATCGATACGGCCACGGCGCACCAGCCAGCGCGGCGATTCGGACAGCCAGAAAATGCCGGCGCAGAACAACAGGCCCGGCGCCAGGCAGGTCCAGAAGATGGTGCGCCAGGCGTGGTCCTTCACCGTGAACAGTTCCTGCGCCTGCTGTGCGACCGGCAGCGAGCGCACCGCTTCCGCGGCGGCGTCCACGGCATGCGCGTGGTACAGCCCGATCAACGCGGCCAGCACCAGGCCGACGGTCAGCAGCAGCTGGAACATCGCCGCGCCGCGACCGCGCCGCTCGGGGCTGAGCACTTCAGCCAGGTACAGGGGAATGACCACGCCGATCAGGCCACCGCTGACACCCTGCAGCAAGCGCCCCAGCAGCAGCGGGGTGTAGCCGGAGGCCAGCGCCATGATCGGAATGCTGGCGGTGAACAGGATGCCGGCCAGCAGCATCGCACCGCGACGGCCGATGAGGTCGGCGATCATGCCAGCGAACAGCGAGGACAGCACGCTGCCGAGCAGCACTGCAGCGACGACGAAACCGAGCTGCTGGCTGCTGAGCTGCCAGGCGTGGCTGGCAGTGGCTTCAAGATAGGGCAGGGCGCCGGCGATGATGCCGATGTCGATGCCGTACAGCAGGCCACCGAGGCCGCCGATGAACAGCAGATAGCGCACGGGCCAGCGCGGGGCGGTGGAAGCGGGTACGGCAGGTGCAGTGGCTGCGGTCATCGGCGTATTCCTGGAATAACGGGGATGGTGCGTGGCTGATGCAATGCGCTTGCGCGCTTCATGTAGAGCCGAGCCATGCTCGGCTCGCCGCGCGAAGCGCGGCGCGGACGTCGTCGATGTCGGTGCGAAAAGCAGCCAAGCATGGCTCGGCTCTACAGACGTGCGTCGCCTAGTGCAGGTCGATCACGCGGCCACCGACCACCACCTGCTGCAGGCGCAGTTCCGCATCCAGTACCACCAGGTCGGCACGGGCGTCGGGCGCAATGCGGCCGCGATCGCTCAAGCCCAGGTAATCGGCGGGGAAGGTGGACACGCGCTGCGACGCGTCAGCCAGATCCAATCCCACCTGCACCAGATTGCGCAGCGCCTGGTCCATGGTCAGTGCACTGCCGGCCAGCGAGCCGGTGGCCAGGCGCACGCAGCCGCCGCACTTGTGCACGCGCTGCTCGCCCAGCGCGTACTCGCCATCGGGCATGCCAGTGGCGGCGGTCGCGTCGGTCACTGCATACAGCCGTGGAATCGCGCGTGCAGCCAAGCGGATCACGCCCGGGTGGATGTGCTGCAGGTCGGGAATGATCTCGGCGTACTGCGCATGCGCCAGGGCAGCCGCGGCGATGCCAGGCCGGTAGTGGTCGACGCCGGTCATGCCGTTGAACAGATGGGTGAAGCCGGAAGCACCGGCCTGCAATGCGGCCACGCCTTCCTCGTAGGTGCCGGCGCTGTGGCCGAGCTGCACGCGGATGCCGAGTGCGGACAGCGCGGGAATCAGCGCGGTGTGCTCGCCGATCTCGGGCGCCAGCGTCATCACCCGGATCGGTGCCAGCGCGTGCAGTTGCTGCACCAGCGCCATCGTCGCCTCGATCGTGCGGTTGGGTTGTGCACCCAGCCGCTGCGGGCTGATGAAGGGGCCTTCCAGGTGCACGCCGGCGATGCAGGCCGCGTCGGCATCGGGCGCGGCCATTGCTGCCGCAACGCCCTGCAGCGCGTACTCGATCTCGTCCAGGCCGGCGGTCATGGTGGTCGCCAGCAGGGTGGTGGTGCCGAAGCGCGCATGGGTGCGGGCGATGGTGCGGGCCACATCGCCGCCCTGCATCAGGTCCACGCCGGCCGCGCCATGCACGTGCAGGTCGATGAAACCGGGCAGGATCACCGGCAGCTGCAGGTCATCGCCGCCGCTGTGGTCGTCCACCTGCAGCTGGCGCACGTGCGAATCGAACTGGACCTGGCCGCGACGCCAGCCCAGTGGGGTGAGGATGCGGCCGTGCAGGGAGCGGGTGTCGGTCATGCGGGTGGCTCGGCGATGATCACTTCGATGCCCAGCCGCTGCAGCCCTTCGCGGGTTGCCTCGTCGATGCCGGCGTCGGTGATGATGGCGTGGATCTGATCGAGGCGGGCGATGCGGTGCAGGCTGACGCGGCCGAACTTGGAGGCGTCGGTGAGCACTACGATGCGCCGCGCGCGTTCGACCATGCGGTGGTTGAGGCGGGCTTCGGCTTCGTCGTGTGTGGTCAGGCCGAACTGCAGGTCCAGGCCATCCACGCCCAGGAACAGCGTGTCGAAACTGTAGGAGTTGAGGCTGGCTTCGGCTTGGCTGCCCTGCAGCGACAGCGATTGCTGGCGCAGCAGGCCACCGGTCAACAGCACGGTGATGCCTGCAGCGTTCGCCAGTTCCCAGGCGATGTTCAGGCCATTGGTCATCACCGTCACATCGCGGTGTTCGCGCAGGTGGCGGGCCAACGTCATCGTGGTCGAGCCGGAGTCGATGATGATGTTGTCACCGGCCTGTACCAGGCGCGCGGCCGCGGTGCCGATGGAGTCCTTCAGCGGCAGGTTCAGCGCATCCTTTTCATGGATGTCCTGTTCCTGCGGCGGCGTTCGCACCAGGGTGGCACCGCCGTGGGTACGCGTGGCCAGCCCCTGCGCTTCGAAGTGGGTCAGGTCGGCACGGATGGTCACCGCCGACACGCCGAAGCGCTCGACCAGATCGGCTACCTGCACCGAGCCGTGCTCGATCAGCAGCTGCAGGATCTGTTGCCGGCGGGAGCGGGTGTTGCGCATGGCCATTCTCGGTTTCGCAGGGAAAGGTAGAGATTAGCCGTTCGCAGGTACGGCGGCAGCCGAACGTGCGTTGTGCTTGCGGGAACCCGCCTGGTTGGCGCTGCAGGCGCGGGCGTATTCGCCCAGGCACAGGCCGATGCGATGCTGCACCAGGGCGGTAGGCGTATTGGCCAGAGTGCCCTCGCGCACGGCGCGGTACTGCTCCGGCAGATACTGGCTGAGCAGCACCAGCGGCGGTGCGTGCTGTTCCAGGTTGGCGAACAGGGTCTGCACGGCCTGCAGCAGCGCCGGCTCGCCCCAGTAGTAGCGGCAGCGGTCGCTGAAGGAATAGCTGCGCAGCAGGCGCAGGGTCGCCTCGTCGCCCTGGTAGTAGGACTGCCAGGACTTCGGCTGCGCCACCATCACCTCGTCCAGCACCTGGGGCAGGCGCGAGCACTGCGCGGCCGGCAGCAGCTCGGCTTCGATGGCAGCCAGCGCGAACAGCGCTTCGCGGTAGGCGAAGGTGGCCGCAGGGCCGACCTTGAGGATGGCGAAATGGTCGCGTACCAGGGCATGCAGGCCACTTTCGCGCTGGTAGTCGGTGGAATGCGCTTCGAACACGATGCGCGGCTGCTGTTCGAGGAAGTCGGCCAGTTCACTGGCGGCGGCAGCGTCGTACTCGTGCACGCTGCTGTGGTCGAAGTCCACGCCCGGCTGCACCACCATGGCCAGCACACGCTGCCATGCATCACGCAGCTGCGGGGTATCGAAGGCCTGCTGGTGGATGGCCAGGGTCTGTGCGGCGGCGGCCGGGGTGGTCACCTGCAGGCCACCGGCCAGCGAGGCTTCGCCACCGGGAATCGGCACTTCGGTGCCGATCACATAGACCGGCGGCGGCAGGCCATGTTCGGCGGCGGTGCGCTCGGCGATTTCAGCCAGTTCGGCCGAACGTGCAGCGACGATGGCATCGGGCAGCGGCACCGGGTCATCGGCGCAGGACATGCTGCAGTCCAGGTGGATCTTGTGGAAACCAGCGGCGACGTAGGCCTCGATCAGCACGCGCGCATGGGTCATCGCTTCGGCGGCCGGACGCTTCTGCCAGGCGTTCGGGCCGAGGTGGTCGCCGCCGAGGATCAGGCGCTCACGCGGGAAGCCTTCCTCATCGGCCAAGGTGCCGACGTAGTCGCGGTACTGCGGCGGGGTCATGCCGGTGTAGCCGCCGAACTGGTCGACCTGGTTGGAGGTGGCTTCGATCAGCAGCACGGTATCGTGCGCCAACGCCACATGCATGGCCGCGCGCAGCACCTGTTCGTTGCTGCAGCAGACGCTGTACAGGCCGACGTTGGCACCGGCGCGGTGGGAGGCAAGCAGGGTCTGCAACGGGGACATGGTCAAGCTCCGGTCAATCAGGAAAACGAGGGTTGGCAGGCCAGCAGGGCGGCACCGCGTGCGCCACCGGCATCACCGAAGCGCGGCGGCACGATGGGCGGCACCTGCACGCCGTTGAACAGGTGCGCGGCGATGGCCGCAGGCAGCAGCTGGTACAGCGGTGCGTACTGGGAAAGACCGCCGCCGAGCACGATCACGTGCGGGTCCAGGGCCAGCACCAGTGCGGCGAGGCTGTGGCCGAGCAGGTCGCGATGGATGTCCAGCGCCTGTCGTGCACGCGCATCGCCGGCTTCGGCCAGGGCGATCACCACGCTGGCATCGGCAGCGCTGCCACCGAGGTGGCGCTCGATCATCGCCAGGCCACTACCGGACACGTAGCGTTCCACGCAGCCCTGCAGGCCGCAGGCGCAATCGATCAATGGCAGGCCATAACGCTGCAGCAGGTGGCCCGGCACGCTCCAGTGGCCCCATTCGCCGGCCAGGCCGTTGAAGCCGGACAGCAGGCGCCCCTGCAGGCAGAAGCCGCCACCGGCACCGGTGCCGAGGATGGCGCCGAACATGCTGGGGTAGCCATCGGCGGCGCCGCCATGCGCCTCAGAGAGCGCAAAACACTGCAGGTCGTTGCCGAAATGCAGCGGGCGCTGCAGGCGTGCCTGCAGATCGGCCGCCACGCATTGGCCGGTCAGCGCAGGAACATTCGCGCTGAGCTGGCGGCCGCTGCGACGATCACGCACGCCGGGCAGGGCGATGCCGATGGCCGCATCGCTGCGACCCAGCGCGGCATCGGCCTCAGCGACCAGTGTCACCACCGCCTGCAGGAAGCCGTCGTAGTCACCCTGCGGGGTGGCCACGCGACGCCGCCAGGTGACCTGCATCGCCGCATCGCACACCACCAGCTCGATCTTGGTGCCGCCGATGTCGATGCCATAGCAGGCGTTGGCGATCAGCTCAGCCATGGTGGATGGTGACACCCTTGACCACGCGGTTGACGGTGCCGTCCGGGAACGGATTGTCCGGGGTCAGGCCCAGTGCGGCCGACCGCTGCAGCGCGTACAGCTGCGCAAAGCCCAGCCACACGGGTGCCAGCCACGGGTCATCCAGGGCAGGCACGGTGAGAGTGTGGTCATCGTCGGCGCCGATATCCGAATGCGGGCCGATCGACAGCACCTCGCCGGCCACGCCATCGCGGCGCAGTTCTTCCAGCAGGTCCTGTTCATAGCGGCGCGCCAGTGGCTGCCCGCTGCGCAGCACGACCACCAGGGTGCTGCCGTCCAGCGTGGATTTCGGGCCGTGGCGGAAGCCGAGCGGGGTATTGGCCAGCGCCAGCACGCGGCCGGCGGTCAGCTCCAGCACCTTCAGCGCGGCTTCGCGTGCGAGTGCTTCCAGCGGGCCGCTGCCAAGGTAGATCACCCGGTTGAACGGGCGCTGCGCCAGCGCGGCCACCGGTGCATCCCACTGCGCCAGGCCTTCGCGGGCGAGACCGGCAATCTGCTTCAGGCGCGCGATGCGTGCATCCCACGGCGAACGGTCGAACACGGTCAGCGCGGCCAGCAGCATGCAGGTCAGGCTGCTGGTCATGGCGAAGGCGCGGTCGCAGCTGGCCGACGGCATCAACAGGGTGCAGGTGTCGGCACGGCCGGCGCCGCGACGGGCCAGTTCGCCATCGGCATTGCAGGTGATGTCGAGGAAGCGCGCATCATCCACGTCGCTGCGCACGCGATCGACGGCGGCAACGCTTTCCGGGCTGGAGCCGCTGCGGCCGAACGATACCAGCAGGGTCGGACGGTCGCGCTGCAGGTACAGCGCAGGATGGGTGAGCAGGCTGGTGGTGTGCACCACGCGCACGTCGGCCGGCCACTGCGCGTTGATCGCATCGGCCACCATTTCGGCGATGAAGCCGGAACTGCCGGCGCCGGTGAACAGCACGCGCTGGTTGGGATCATTGAGGCCGTCGCCGAGGAAGGCCTGCAGGCGGTCGCGGGCACGCGACAGATCCTGCGCCAGGGCTTCCCACAGCGCGGGCTGCTGGGCGATTTCGGTAGCGGTGTCGGCTCCGCCAAGGCGCTGCCAGGCGGACACATCGGAAAGCAGGGTGACGTCCATTCGGAGGTTCCAGTTGGGCCAGCGCACCATCTGTGTTTTCTTTCGAAATGTCAAATACCGAAAGTAAAAAGAAAGATATTGCCGTGCCGACTTTCCCGTCGCGGCATGCCGCGGAAAACGAAAGAAACCGTCAGATGCCGTATCGCACAATGCTTAACAGGGGGCTGCAAGCGCTTACACAAAGTATTGCAACGCAACAACTTTCGTTTCATATAAATATATCTTCCTTTTTCCTTTCAATTTGTTGACATCTTTCGAATCGCTGCCCTAGAGTCGGCCCAACCGCTTTCGAAATCCCCGGTGAACGGGTTGGGAGTCCGTGTGGAAATCTGCGTTCGTCGCTCGCCGCTGCTGCTGGCCCTGTTGCCGGCATTGCTGTCGGCGTCCCTGTCGGCCCAGGCCGCACCGGTCGGCAACCTGCGCTCGGTCAGCGCCAGTGCCGGCAGCGACGGTGTAAGTGGCTGGGACCTGCAGACCGACAACGGCACGCGCATCCGCATCGAACTGCCGGCCGCCGACATCATCCGCGTGCAGGCCGGCCGCAACGGCACGCTGACCGGCGCCGGCGACAAGGCCGCACCGATCGTACTGCCGCAGCCCAAGGCCAACGTGCAGGCGCAACTGGAAGAAGACGCGCAGGAAATCCGCGTGCGTACCGACGCACTGGTACTGCATGTACAGCGGCAGCCGCTGCGCCTGCGCCTGGAACGCCTGGACAACGGCCAGCCCACCGCGCTGTGGCAGGAACTGCAGCCGCTGGACCTGGATGCCACGCAGAGTGTGCAGGTGCTGTCCTCGCAGGCCGATGAAGGCTATTACGGTGGTGGCCAGCAGAACGGCCGCTATCAGTTCAAGGGCCGCGAGCTGGAAGTCTCGTACTCCGGTGGCTGGGAAGAGGGCGATCGCCCGAGCCCGGCGCCGATGCTGCTGAGCAGCCGCGGCTGGGGCATGCTGCGCAACACATGGAGCGACGGCAGCTACGACCTGCGCCAGAGCGACCAGGCCACCCTGCTGCATCGCGAAGACCGCTTTGATGCCTACTACTTCGTTGGCGCCGATCTGCCGAAGCTGATCGAGCGCTACACCCAGCTGACCGGCCGCCCGAACATGGTCGCGCGCTGGGCGCTGTCCTACGGCGATGCCGATTGCTACAACGACGGCGACAACAGCAAGAAGCCCGGTACCGTGCCCGAAGGCTGGAGCGACGGTCCGACCGGCACCACCCCCGACGTGATCAACAGCGTGGCCAAGCAGTACCGCGCCAACGACATGCCCGGCGGCTGGATCCTGCCCAACGATGGCTACGGCTGCGGCTACAAGCAGTTGCCGGAAACCGTGAAGGGCCTGGCCGGGTATGGTTTCCGCACCGGCCTGTGGACCGAGAACGGCGTCGACAAGATCGCCTGGGAAGTGGGCAAGGCCGGCAGCCGCGTGCAGAAGCTGGACGTGGCCTGGACCGGCAAGGGTTACCAGTTCGCGATTGATGCCAACCGCCAGGCATTCAACGGCATCCTCGACAATTCCGATTCGCGCCCGTTCCTGTGGACGGTGATGGGTTGGGCCGGCATCCAGCGCTATGCCGTGGCCTGGACCGGCGACCAGAGCAGCAGCTGGGACTACATTCGCTGGCATGTGCCGACCCTGGTCGGGTCGGGCCTGTCCGGCATGGCCTACGCCAGCGGCGATGTGGACGCGATCTTCGGCGGCAGCGCCGAGACCTTCACCCGCGACCTGCAGTGGAAGGCGTTCACTCCCGTGCTGATGGGCATGAGCGGCTGGTCGTCGAACGCGCGCAAGCACCCGTGGTGGTACGACGAGCCCTACCGCAGCATCAACCGCGATTACCTGAAGTTGAAGATGCGCCTGACCCCGTACATGTACGGGCTGGTGCACGAGGCCGCGCAGACCGGTGCACCGCCGGTGCGTGGCCTGATGTGGGACAACCCGCGCGATCCGCATGCGCAGGATGAAACCTACAAGTACCAGTTCCTGCTCGGCCGCGACCTGCTGGTCGCGCCGGTGTACCGCAGCCAGGCTGCCAGCCGTGGCTGGCGCCGCGACATCCACCTGCCCGCCGGCGGCTGGATCGACTACTGGGATGGCCGCCGCGTGCAGGCCGGCGCAGATGGTCGCCAGCTGGACCGCCAGGTGGACCTCGCCACGCTGCCGGTGTTCGTGCGTGCCGGTGCAATCCTGCCGATGTACCCGTCGATGCTGTTCGACGGCGAAAAACCCCTCGATGAAGTGACCTTCGACCTGTACCCGCAGGGAGAGTCGCAGTACACGCTGTACGAAGACGATGGCAACACCCGCCGCTACCAGCAGGGTGAGTCGAGCACGCAGAAGATCACCGTGCAGGCGCCGGCGCAGGGCAGTGGCCCGGTGCAGGTGCAGATCGATGCGGTGCAGGGCCAGTACAACGGCCAGCTGGCGCAGCGCCGCTATGGCCTGCGCGTGCTCAGCCGGCAGGCGCCGCGCGCGGTGCAGGCCGCTGGCCGTACGCTGCCTGCGCTGGCCGACGCGACCGCGTTCAACAGCGCCAACGAAGGCTGGTACTTCGACGCCAAGGAGCGTCGCGGCACCGTGCATGTGCGCACTGCTGCGCAGGACATCCGCCAGCCGCTGCAGCTGCAGCTGGACTTCGCCGTCGCCGCCGCGGCCGCCGACGATGCCTACCCGGCCGCACCGGTGCTGGGCCGCGAACTGCCGGCCGACAGCCTGCTGGTGGTCAACCGCCCGGCCGAAGAACCCGGCCATGCGCTGGAAAATGCCTTCGATGATGATCCGGCCACGTGGTTCCGTAGCGTGCGCAACCAAGCCGTGCGCACCGGTGCCCACGAGTGGGTGATCGGCTTCGGCGAACGCAGGATGATCGATGGCATCGACATCGCACCGCGCAATGACAAGAACTGGAAGCACGGCCAGGTGCGCGACTACGAGGTGTACCTGGGTGACAGCAATGGCGAGTGGGGCGAGCCCATCGCCCGCGGCCACCTGCAGCTGAAGGAAGGCGTGCAGCGCATCGACTTCCCGGCCCACGCCGGCCGCCTGCTGCGCTTCCGCGTGCTGAGCGTGCAGAACCCCGAAGGTGATGGCGCCAGCAGTACCGATCCGATGGTGACTGCCGCGCAGGGCAGTGCGCGTGCCTTCGATGCGCTGCAACCGCGCGACGTCGGCCCGATTGCCCTGTCCACCTTCCACATCCTCGAACACCAGGAACCGGAGCGACCGGCCCGGCAGCGCTATCTCTCCGAGCTGCCGGTGCCGGCCGCGCTGGCCAGCCAGGTGCGCGCCGACAAGGCGTTCACGGGTGACGCCGGCATGCGCATGAACGGCCTGCAGTTCCGCCGTGGCCTCGGCGTGGCCGCCAACAGCCGCATCGACCTGCGCTTGCAGGGGGGCTGGCGGCTGCTGCGTGCCGACCTCGGCATCGACGACGCCTGCCGCACGGCCGGCGGCCTGCAGTTCCAGGTCTGGGGTGACAACCACCTGCTGTACGACAGCGGCCTGGTGAAGGCGCCCGGTGTGGTCAAGCCGGAGCTGGATATCCGTGGCCTTTCCACCCTGAGCCTGCGCACGCTGGGTGCGCAGGGCAGCCAACCCGCCCAGGTCTGTGCCAACTGGGCCAACGCCGTGCTGATCGGCCAGGAGGGCGACTCCGCCAGCATCGTCGCCCCATGACCGCCACGTAACACCGCTCCTCCCCCGCCCATTCCGACTACGGCTTCACCACGATTGTGGGGGCCGTGGCCCGGGAGCGTTTTGCCCGCCGATCCACCATTCGCGCCGCACCCCTGCCAGGAGAGAACCCCGATGTTGCCCGCCCGCCACCACCGCCCCCCCTGTCGTTCGATTGCACCGCTGTCGCTGGCCATCGCCGGCGTGCTGCTGTCGGTCGCCGTTCCTGCCTTCGCCCAGGAGAGCAAGGACAAGGCCACCGACCTGGCCCGCATCGAGGTCACCGGCTCCAACATCCGCCGCACCGACGTTGAAACCGCCTCGCCGGTGCAGGTGATCAGCAAGCAGGACATCCAGAACATGGGTGCGCGCACGCTGCTGCAGGTGCTCGACAACCTGCCGGCCGCGCGGCCAGCGCAGCAGGATTCGCGCTCGCTGTTCACCGGCTCGGACGGTGCATCGCAGGCCAACCTGCGCGGCCTCGGCGCACAGGGCACGCTGGTGCTGTTGAATGGCCGTCGCCTGTCGTACTACGGCGCGCCAGCCGGCTTCCAGACCCAGTTCGTCAACATCGATGCGATTCCCGCCGCCGCCATCGAACGCATGGAAGTGCTGACCGACGGCGCCTCGGCCGTGTACGGCACCGACGCAGTGGCCGGCGTGATCAACGTGATCACCAAGCGCAACTTCCAGGGCGCGGAAATCAGCTTCACCAACGACACCTCCTCGCGTATCGATTCCTACGGCGAGCGCCAGGCCAGCATCACCGCCGGCTTCGGTGACCTTGCCGAGAACCGCTTCAACATCTACGGCGCGGTGAACATGTACCGTCGCGACGCGATTCCGCTGGCCGACTTCTATGACAAGCGCCCGGACCAGTACTACGTCAACAACCCCAACTACCTGAACAACCTGCGCCTGGGCGTGGGCAGCAAGCCGGGTGAATTCAACCCGGGCAGCTATTTCGCGTTCGATCCGGTGACCGGCCGCCGCGTGCAGGAAGCCGCACCGGGCTGCAAGAACGTGCTGACCAGTGAAGCGGCCGGCCCGCGTTGCGTCTGGGAAACCTGGATGAACAACGAGATCGACGCCGGCGCCAAATCCGAGCGCAACACCGCCTACCTCAACGGCACCTTCCTGGTGGGCGACAGCACCGAGATCTTCGCCGAGGCCACCTATACCGATATCGACCTGCGTGCCAACGGCGGTACGCCGCGCAGCTACGGCACCACTACCGGAAACCCGACCAGCTGGTTCTCGCGCGATACCGGCAACAACGTCAACCAGTTCCTGTATCCGTTCCTGGGCCCGAACAACGAGTACAACCACGCCAGCCCCGAGCTGAAGGCCATGATGGGTGGCGTGGTCGGCCTGCAGTACCTGCTGCAGGACGCGGGCGCCAACTACTTCGGCCAGCGCAACACCGACAAGAGCTACCGCGTGCTGACCGGCGCGCGTGGCAACGTCGGTGACTGGAACTGGGAAACCGCGTTCGCTACCGCCGGCACGCACTCGACCACTTACCAGACGATCAACGTCAACGTGAAGGGCTTCGAGAAGGCCTTCGGTCCGTACAGCATCGACCCGGGCACGGGCCGGGTGATCATTTCCGATCATCCGGCGTACAAGTTCGGTGAGATCAGCGAGGCCAACGGCGCACTGATCCGCGAAGCGTTCCCGACCTTCGACATCCAGTCGTGGACGCGCCTGCATACCCTGGACGGCAAGATCGAAGGCCCGCTGTTCAAGCTGCCGGCCGGTGACATGCGCGCCGCGTTCGGCTTCAACGCCAGCCGCGAAACCTTCTATACCCCCGGCAACGCCGACGCGGCCGCCGGCCTGATCACCCAGCAGGGTGGCTCGTGGTTCGATGGCGCGCGCAACACCTATGCACTGTTCGCCGAAACGGTGGCGCCGATCACCGAGAAGCTGGAACTGGATGCTGCGGTGCGCGTGGACAAGTATCCGAACTTCAGCGCCAACGTCGCGCCGAAGATCGGCTTCAAGTACCAGGCGTTCGACCAGCTGATGCTGCGTGGCACCTATTCCACCGGCTTCCGCGCCCCCAGCCTGGCCGAGTCCGGTAACGGCGGCGTGTACGCGCAGCTGGGCGGCTACCGCGATGAACTGCGCTGCGCCGAGACCAACGCCATCGCCAACCTGCTGCTGAAGTCGCAGCGCGGCGGTGATGTCGACCTGGGCAAGAGCCTGCTCAACGTGGACTGCAGCCGCACCGTGGCACGCATGACCCAGCCGAACCAGAACCTGAAGCCGGAGAAGGCGAAGATCGCCACGCTGGGCTTCGTCTACGAGCCGGCCAGCTGGCTGTCGGTGTCGGCCGATTACTGGTTCATCTACCGCGACAACGAAATCGTTGCCCCGGACTACCGCCGCGCTGAAGACATCATCTCCTCGTCGCGCTCGCCGATCACCGACAGCGACCGCGCCAACCTGGCGCAGCTGGCGGCGATGTGCGCCGACCCGGCCAGCGGTGTGAGCTGCCCGGGAACGCTGCCGGGCTACTCGGCCGGCAACGTGGCCAGCGTGGTGGGCCAGTACAAGAACCGCGGCAAGACCCTGATCGATGGCTTCGACATCGACGCGCGCAGCCGCTTCTCGCTGGGTGAATGGGGCGGGCTGAACATCGGCCTGGCCGCGACCATCGCCAACCGCAACCGCTTCTACATGGACGAACAGAACGGCTGGTACTACGGCGACGTGGTGGGCTACTACAACAACCCACGCCTGCGCGCGACGCTGAATGCCGACTGGACCTACAAGCAGGTCACCACCAGCATGTTCGTCAACTACGTGGGCGGCACCAAGTGGGCCACCGACCAGGTCGACGAAGTGAGCAACAACAAGGAAACCTGTACCGGCGGCTACCTGGCACTGCAGAAGAGCAAGTGCGATGGTGCACCGTCGTGGTGGACGGCCAACATGAGCGTCACCTGGCGCCCGGATGATGCCTGGAACCTGAGTTTCACCGTCAAGAACCTGTTCAACCGCCTGCCGTTCTACGATCCGAACAGCTTCCTGGGTGACTCCAGTGACTACGCCACCATCTTCGGTCGTGGTTACAGTGTGACCATCGGCTACCGGTTCAAGTAATTCCGTTTGCGTGACCAGGCGCGCCGGCCAAGGCTGGCGCGCCTTCAAGAGGAGAGTGTTTGCCATGAAGCGTAGGGAATTCATCGCGGCCAGTGCCGCTGTCGCCGCCAGCAGCCTGCTGCCGCAGACCCCGGCATGGGCACGTGGCCGCAAGGTACGCCTGGCCGTGATCGGCACCGGCATGCGTGGCCTGGTGCTGCTGAAGGAACTGGTGCGCCGCGACGACGTGGAAGTCGTTGCCCTGTGCGATATCGAGCCGATCATGCTCGGTCGCGCGGTGGAGATGGTGAGCAAGGCGGGCAAGCCCGCGCCGAAGACCTACGGCCAGGACCGTGACATCAATGCCTGGAAGCGCCTGCTGGAACAGAAGGGCATCGACGGCGTGATCATCGCTACGCCCTGGGAATACCACGCACCGATGGCGATTGCCGCGATGCAGGCCGGCGTGGCCGTAGGCTGTGAAGTGGTGGCCGGCATCACCCTGCAGGACCACTGGGATGTGCTGAAGACCCAGCTGTCCACCGGCACCCCGTACATGCTGCTGGAAAACGTCTGCTACCGCCGCGACGTGATGGCCGCGCTGCAGATGGTGCGGCAGGGCCTGTTCGGCGAGCTGGTGCACCTGCAGGCCGGCTATCAGCACGACCTGCGCGGGGTGAAGTTCAACTCCGGCGACCCGAACCAGCCCTACGACAGCGGCGTGGAATTCGGCCCCAAGGGCTGGAGCGAAGCACGCTGGCGCACCGAGCATTCGGTGGAGCGCAATGGCGAGCTGTACCCCAGCCACGGCATCGGCCCGTGCGCGATGTATACCGGCATCAACCGCGGCAACCGCTTCACCCACATCAACGCGTTCGCCACCAAGGCACGCGGCCTGCACGAATACACCGTAGCCAAGAGTGGTGGCACCACCCACCCGAGCACCAAGGTCAAGTTCAAGCTCGGCGACATCGTCACCACCACGCTGGCCTGCGAGAACGGCGAGACCATCCTGCTGCAGCACGACACCTCGCTGCCGCGCCCGTATTCGATGGGCTTCCGCGTGCAGGGCACCAAGGGCCTGTGGATGGACGTGAACCATTCGATCCACATCGAAGGCCGCAGCCCGCCGCACCAGTGGGAAGAGTTCAAGACGTACCAGGACCAGTACGAACATCCGCTGTGGAAGCAGAATGCAGACACTGCTGCGAGTGCAGGGCATGGTGGCATGGACTGGTTCGTGATCCATGCGTTCGTGGAAGCGCTGAAGGCCAAGGCGCCGATGCCGATCGATATCTACGACGCAGTGACATGGAGTGCGATTACTCCGTTGAGCGAGCAGTCGATCGCCAACAGTTTCCAGACACTGGAATTCCCGGATTTCACTGCGGGGTTGTGGCAGACGCGCAAGCCGATTTTTGCGTTTGACGGGAAGTACTGAGGTCTACACCCTTCCACGCTGTCGCGGAGACGCCGGGCATTGCCCGGCGTTTCTGTATGCGCCTATCGTGTAGCTTTGATCTGTGCCAACCGTGCGCCGGACGCTCTCGCATGCGGTACGCGGAACATGGCGCCGGGTTGGACGAGCTCGGCTTGCTGCATCATTTTTGGCCACCATTCCAGCAGCCGCGCTGCGCGATCATAGTGACTGAGCGTGCCCCACCCCTTGGCAAGTACAAAGACCGTCAAACCGAGGCGTGCGATGGCGTCACGTTCAACAGGTTTGCGCTGATGATGGTCCTGAGTGACGTGAACGCGGATGCCGCGTTGGATGGCTGCCTCGAACAATTCCAGATCAGTGGTACCTGGTTTCACGAATTCCCTTACGTGAAGCACCTCATGATCATAACCGCGTGCAATGGCATCGATCGCCCGGGCAAGAGCAGGCGGCAGATTCTCGTCGATCTGCGCCTTCAAGATACCGCCCGACCCTCGAACTGCAGCGCTTTCCTCACTGCAGCCAGAGGCAGGTCAAACAATCGGGCGGCCTGCCGCGCGTCGCCGCCTTCGGCTTGCAAGGCGGCGACGATGGCGATCGTAGGAACACCCGATTCGGAGAGAATGGGTTGACCGAAGCTTCGCTTTGGATCGAATACCACTGCCCGTGAACCTTTCATGGGGAACCATCGTTCGGCGCGATCATCGATTCCCAGTTCGATTCCATCGCGCAGAGATGGCGCGATGACTTTGCGCATGACGTCCTGACGTTTCACAACGTCAACCAAGGCAGCGTCTCCGCTTTCGTCCAGAAGCTCCATGAAGATCCGCCGGCCATCGGTCTTGAAGCTCGTACTGGTGAAGGGATAGTCCTTGCCCAGCCGCTCGTGAAGTTCCGCGATGGTCCGTCGGATCAGGTTGAGTGGTACGCCACATGCAACAAACGTGCGTATGAAGCGGAGTTCGATGAGGTCGCGGAAGCCGATCCCATCAATTTCCGATCCAGCCCACTGCGACGACCAGAGGGGCGGATGTTCCTGGACATTGCCGTGACGTCGGCTTTCGTATCCCTTGATCCAGCGCCTGAGCTCGGATGGTTTGCCGCCAATGAAGCGCGCGGCATCGGCGTACGAATAGAGGCCGAGACCAAGGCTGTCTGGAGCTGGCAGGGCGATTCCCATTCGGGTGAGTCTACCCAATGTAGGAGAAACAACGAGTGCGGAACTTCATCCTGTGCCATGGATGTCTCAGGCAATGAGACAGAAAGCTCGCTTCGGCGTCCGCTGGCAATCTACAGCCAGTTCAAACCCGTCATGGAGTTAAGGATGGCGCGCCCGGAGGGATTCGAACCCCCGACCAATGGCTTCGGAAGCCACTACTCTATCCGGCTGAGCTACGAGCGCGTGGTGGAACCGCCGCGCCGTCGGCCAGGGCCGGGGCGGGCATCGCAACGCAATGAGGCGGTGCGGGATGGGCATTCTATCCAGTTTCGCCGCACAAATCTCCCCCCGCCGGCAAAGTCGGTCAGAAGGCACAGGAGTATCCTAGTGCCATGGCTGATACCCCCCTTTCCGCGCCGCATCCGGCGCCGACGCCGCGCTGGCGTCATTACTGGAGTCTGATGCGCGCCGATCGCCCGATCGGCACGTTGCTGCTGCTGTGGCCCACCTGGTGGGCCTTGTGGCTGGCTACGGGCGGCCTGCCGCCGCTGTGGACCCTGTTCGTGTTCACCGCTGGCGTCTGGCTGACCCGCTCGGCCGGCTGCGTCATCAACGACTACGCCGACCGCTGGCTCGACCCGCACGTGGAGCGCACCAAGGCGCGGCCGCTGGCGACCGGCGCGATCAGCGGCCGGGCAGCGCTGGCGCTGTTCGCGGTGCTGATGCTGGTGGCCTTCGGCCTGGTGTTGACCCTGAACGGCCTGACCATCGCCCTGAGCTTCATCGGCGTGTTCCTGGCGGCCAGCTATCCCTACCTGAAGCGCTACACCCATCTGCCGCAGGTCTACCTGGGCATGTCCTTCGGCTGGGGCATCCCGATGGCCTTTGCCGCCGTGCAGGGCGAAGTGCCGATGCTGGGCTGGCTGCTGTATGCCGGCAACATCCTGTGGTCCACCGCCTACGACACCTGGTACGCCATGGTCGACCGCGAGGATGACCTGAAGATGGGTTCGCACTCCACCGCGATCCTGTTTGGCGATCTGGACCTGGTCATCCAGGGCGTGCTGTACGCGTTGTTCCTGGCCACGATGGCGCTGGTCGGCGTGCGCGGTGGGCTGGGCGGGTACTACCTGGCCGGCGTTGCGGTGGCGACGCTGCTGGTGGTGTACGAATTCTGGATCTGCCGCAACCGCGAGCGTGGGCCGTGCTTCAAGGCCTTCCTGCACAACAACTGGGTGGGTGCCGCGCTGTTTGCCGGTATCGCCGTGGATCTGGCGCTGCGTTGAGACGCGCAGCCGAGCGTGGGCTCGGCTCTACAGCTGACAGTGCTTCTGTAGCGCCCGAGCCCATGCTCGGGCGGCGGCGCACAGCGCCGCCATGGATCTGGCGCTGCGCTGAGACGCGCAGCCGAGCGTGGGCTCGGCTCTACAGCTGACAGTGCTCCTGTAGCGCCCGAGCCTATGCTCGGGCGGCGGCGCACAGCGCCGCCATGGATCTGGCGCTGCGCTGAGACGCGCAGCCGAGCGTGGGCTCGGCTCTACAGCTGACGGTGCTTCTGTAGCGCCCGAGCCCATGCTCGGGCGGCGGCGCACAGCGCCGGGCCTCCCGCCACCTACGACCAATAGGTGGCTGACAGCCCGCACCCCACCGCCCAGAATCAGGCCATCGAACCTGGGAGGGTAGGTGATGGCGTCGACCGCGGCAGTACAGGACGGCTGGATGGCGCGCGCAGCGTTGCGCTCGGCCGCCTGGGCGGAAAAATGGTTCCCCGATGCGTATGTGTTCGCGGTGCTCGGCGTGATCATCGTCGCCGTGGCCGCGATCAGCTTTGGCGCGACCCCGCAGGCCACCGCCAGCGCCTTCGGCGACGGCTTCTGGAGCCTGATTCCCTTCACCATGCAGATGGCCTTCGTGGTCATCGGTGGCTATGCCTTGGCCACTGCGCCAGTGGTCGCGCGCTTCATCGACTTCCTCGCCCGCGTGCCGCGCACCGGTCGCGGCGCCGTGGTGTACGTGGGCCTGGTCAGCATGCTGGCTTCGCTGCTCAGCTGGGGCTTCTCGCTGGTGTTCGGTGGTCTGCTGGTGCGCGCGCTGGCCCGCCGCACCGAGCTGCGCATGGATTACCGTGCTGCCGGAGCCTCGGCCTATCTGGGCCTGGGCGCGGTGTGGGCGATGGGCCTGAGTTCGTCGGCGGCGCAGCTCCAGGCCAATCCGGCCAGCATGCCGCCGGGGCTGGTGGAGATCACGGGCGTGCTGCCGTTCACCGAAACCATCTTCCTGTGGCAGTCGATTGTGCTGACCTCGGTGCTGATCCTGGTCTCGTTGCTGATCGCCTGGCTGACCGCACCGGCCGCCGGCAGTGCGCGCACCGCCGAAGATTTCCCCGGCGCCGCCCAGGCCGAACCGGAACCGCTGCAGCGCCGCACCCGGCCGGGCGAGTGGCTGGAATACAGCCCGTTGTTGACCGTGCTGCTTTCGCTGCTGGCCTTCGGCTGGCTGTTCAACGAGTTCGCCAACAAGCCGTTGGTCAGCGCCATCGCCAACCTCAACACCTACAACTTCATGTTCATCTCGCTGGGCCTGCTGCTGCACTGGCGCCCGCGCAGTTTCCTCAACGCGGTGGCCAAGGCGGTGCCGAGCACCACCGGTGTGCTGATCCAGTTCCCGCTGTACGGCGGCATCGCGATGATCCTCACCCACGCCGCCGGTGGTGATGGCGAGACCCTGGCGCACCGGCTGTCGAGCCTGTTCGTGCACGTGGCCAGCACCGATACGTTCGCGCTGGTGATGGGCGTGTACTCGGCAGTGCTGGGCTTCTTCGTACCGTCCGGTGGCGGCAAGTGGATCATCGAAGCGCCGTACGTGATGCAGGCCGCGAACGAGTTGAAGGCGCACCTGGGCTGGGCGGTGCAGGTCTACAACGCGGCCGAAGCGCTGCCGAACCTGATCAACCCGTTCTGGATGCTGCCGCTGCTGGGCGTGCTCGGCCTGAAGGCCCGCGACATCGTCGGCTTCACCTTCATCCAGCTGCTGGTGCATATCCCGCTGGTGCTGGGCCTGCTGTGGCTGCTGGGGATGACCCTGGCGTACGTGCCGCCGGTGATGCCGTAGCGCAAACACGGGGTCATGTGGGGTCAGATCCCGGGGCCAGATCCCTCCGAAGGAAGGGCTCCGACCCCAGACACCCTCAGCCAGCCGCCGCCTGCTTCTCGATCTCCGCCTTGCGCAGCAGGAAGCGCTGCAGCTTGCCGCTGGGCGTCTTCGGCAGTTCCGCCACGAACGCCACCTGTCGCGGGTAGGCATGTGCGGACAACCGGCGCCGCACATGCTGCTGCAGTTCCTGCGCCAGCGTGTCGCTGGCGATGAAGCCATCGCACAGGACCACGAACGCTTTGACGATCTCGGTGCGCTCTGGATCCGGCACGCCGATCACCGCCGTCTCCGCCACCGCAGGGTGTTCCATCAGCACGCTCTCCACATCGAATGGACCAATGCGATAGCCCGACGAGGTGATCAGGTCGTCCGAACGACCGATGAAACTGATCGAGCCGTCGTCCTCGCATTCCACCGAATCGCCGGTGAGGTAGTAGCGATCACCCAGCGCCGGTGTGTCGGCACCGTAGTAGCCGGTGAACCACATGATCGGCGACTGCCGCAGGTCCACGGCGAGGATGCCCGGCGTGCGCGGTGGCAGTTCGTTGCCGGCATCGTCCAGTACCGCCACGCGGTAACCGGGCATCGCAACGCCCGATGACCCCGGCCGCACGGCATGCTCCAGCGCGTGGTGGTTGTTGACCACCATGCCGGTCTCGGTCTGGCCATAGTGATCGAGCACCGTGGTGCCCAGATGGGCAGTGAACCAGCGCGCGATCTCCGGGTTCAGCGGTTCGCCGGCGCTGCTCACCACCCGCAGCTGTCCCTTGATGGCAGCGCTGGCCTCGGGGCCGGCGGCGATGATCTGCCGGTACGCTGTGGGCGAGCCGGCAAGATTGGTGACACCCAGCCGCGCGACAATGTCGTTCAGTCCCTGCACGCTGAAACCGGCTTCGCTGAAGGTGGTGGCCTGGCCCAGCAGCAGTGGGCCGATCACCGCGTAGTACAGCCCATAGGCCCAGCCGGGATCGGCGATGTTCCAGAACACATCGTCTGCGCGCAGGTCTACGGCCAACTGCATGTAACTGGCAAAGGCCAGCAATGCGCGCAGCGGCACCGGCACGCCCTTGGGACTACCGGTGGTGCCGGAGGTGGACAGCAGTGCCATCAACGCATCGCCGCGCAGCATCACCGGCGCGAAGTCGGGCGTGGCATCGGCGCTGCGTGCGCTCCAGTCGATGTCGCCGGCACGCAGCGCCTGTCCGGATGCCAGGGTCGTGGCGACCTGCGGACAGCCATCGACCTCGTCCAGCTTGCTGCGGTTTGCGCTGTCGGTCACCACCAGTGCGGTGCGTCCGGTGTTCAACCGGGTTTCGATGGCCTTGGGGCCGAACGCGGTGAACAGCGGCTGGTAGATCGCGCCCACCCGCCAGGTGCCGAGGATGGTCGCCAGCAGATCCGGTGTACGCGGCAGCAGGCCGGCCACCACATCGCCCCTGCCGATGCCCTGCGCGGTCAGCACCTGGGCAACCCGCGCGGAGGCGTCGCGCAGCTCCTCGAAGGTGTACCGGTGCAGGGCGCCGTGGGCATCCACCCAGCGCAGTGCCAGCGCATTGCGGCCGCAGTGGCGGTCGCAGCACTCCACGCAGGCATTGATGCCGGCCTGCAGGTCACCGTGCAGCTGCCGTTGCCCGTGCTCGATGCTGAAGCCGGCCAGTGCCTGTTCGTAGGTGGGGCGTGCTGCGGTGTCGCGGGCCATGCGCATCTCCGGGGTGATGTCATCCCGACGATAGGCGGCGGCCCGGCATGCTGCAAATGGGACCATAGGCGTAGGCCGTCCCTGCGCGCGCTGCGGGGTGCCGGACGCTGAATGCGTGCGTTTGCGGCTGCGGCATGACCACATGCCAAACCTGCATGAATTCTTCAGTGGCTTGTGCCGCAAGGGCTGCCGCCGGTTCATTCACGCGCGTACACATCGGTGTAGCCCGCTGACAACGCATGGTTAACCAATCGCTGCCGACGATGGCCCCGTCCACCGCATTCCGCGCGTGGCATTTGGAGATCGGACATGGCACAGCAGAACCAGAACCCGAACCAGAAACAGCAGGGCCAGCAGAACCAGCAGGATCAGCAGCAGGGGCGCGGCCGCGACCAGCAGCAGCAACAGCAGCAGGAACAGCAGAAGCGCAACCAGAACCAGCAGCAGGGCGGGCAGGACGAGGAAGAGTGACCCTGGCAGCCGCCATCCATCACCGACGAAGCCCCGCCCCGTGCGGGGCTTCGTTTATTCGAGCACGCCGATCCGCTGCAGCACCGCCGCTGCGGCCATGTCGTTGGGATTGGTACCGGGCAGGCCCTGCGGAACCTCCAGGCCCATGCCGCGATACAGGTCTACCCAGTGCTGGGAGATCTCACCGGTCTGCGGGTTGCGGAAGTTCATCGGCTGCAGCGCGAACACATGGTGCGCACGGAACGCGCGTTCGATGAAGTCCGAGCAGTAGTAACTGTCGTCGTTCAACACGTAGGTGGTGTTGTACGGTTTGCCCAGCATCGTGCGCGCGGTGGCCACTGCATCGGTGATGGCATTCCCTGGCGGTGCGCGCAGGCGATAGACCACGATCTGCCGCTGTTTGCCACGCGCATCCTCGCGGAACTGGTCCAGCGTCTGCCGGCGCGAGCCCTTCTCATCGGCATGCAGCACCTCCCAGCCCTGCGGCACCGACGCCACCAGCGCGACATGGTCGAAGCTGGGCGCACCTTGCTTTCCCGTCGCATCGTCGATGGCCGCGCTCAGGCCGGCATGACCCGCAGTGACGAACAGCAGGTCGCCTTCACGGACCTCGATGGCCATCGCCACGGCTGGCCACAGGGCGGGCAGCAGCAGGCCGATCAGGAGCAGGAGGCGGCGCATGGGCATCTCGGACAGGCGGAAAGGCGCGATTGTAGGCGGCAGGATAGGATGGCGCGACCCAATCGGAATCAGGACGATCCCATGAAGCCCCGCCGTTCCCTTGCGCTGCTGGCGCCCGCCCTTGGCCTGGCGCTGTCCGCCTGCACGCCTGCCCCACAGCCCGCGCCTGCTGAAGCCCCGGCTCCTGCAGCGGCACCTGCCAGCACAGCGACGGCGGTGGAACCCGCGCCCGCAGTGGCGACCGCGGCATGCTCCCATCCGGCGTTCGATACCTTCCTGAAGCATTTCGGCAACGAGATCACCCTGCAGGAAAAGGCCACGGCCGATCCGCTGCTGGACAGCTACGTCGATGCCGGCGCCGAGCCTGAGCCGCGCACAGTGGAACGCCCACTCGCATTGGCCGATGTCGAATGGCCGGTGATGCCCGATCCAGCCGGGCTGGCCGGGCAGGGCCGGGAGATGCAGGTGACGGCCGTGGCCGATGGGCAGATGCAGGTGCAGATCCGCACGCCCGACAGCAGCGACCAGCAGACCTACACCTTCGCGCAGAAGCCGTGCTGGACACTGGTCAAGCGCGAAGACGAGTCGATCTGAGGCCAGATCGGGACAGGCGCGGACTACCGGCGGCTGCTAGGCTCGAAGCCCGATCAAGGCACGGAGACGCCGATGCAGGCCCGCAGGATGCGCACCACTACCGTCGTCATCGCCACGCTGTGGGCGATGACCACCTCCCTCGGCGCGCACGCGCAGTCGCTGCACGCCGATGACCGCGCTTACTTCCCCAGCGCCGCCGCCGAACAGACGGCACGCGTTACGCTGGGCGAGCGCGTTGAGGCATTGCAGCGCGCCACGGCGGGCGAGCCGGCCACCCGCTTCCGCCAGGCCGAAGCGCTGCAGGCACAGTGCCTGCGTCACCATGCGTATCTGCATCTGCAGGCCGCGCGCAATGCACGCGATCGTCGCCCGGCGCAGGCGCTGGACCAGGTGATGGGGCTGTGCAGCCGTATCGCGCGCACCGGCAGGGCCGCCCTGCGTGAGGCGCCGGCGGATGCCCCCTGGCTGGCGTCCTATGGGTTCCTGCGCGCCCGCGCGCTGCAGGAAGGCGCGGCGCCGGCCAATCCGCAGCTGGATGATGCCGTGGATACGCTGGCCGACCCGGCACTGGATACGTTCGCGCGCCTGCGCCGGCAGATCATGCACAGCGCGGAATACCCGCGTATCGAGGGTGCTGGCCGCAGCTGGGATACCGGCGCCGACAAGCAGGCCCTGGCCCAGCATCCGGACCGTGCGCTGCGCGAGGCAGGCTGGAAGGGATACTGGCAGGGCGTGCAGTCGCGCCGCGAGCCGATGGCGTCGGTACTGCTGGGCCTGGTGCAGGTGAATGATGCCGCCGCGCGTCTGCAGGGCGACGGCTCGGCCACCGCACGCGGCTATCGACGCATGGGCATGGATACGCAGACGGTCGACGCGACGCTGGCGGCGATCGAGCGCCACGCGGCAGACCGTCGTGACTACCAGGACATGCTGCTGCAGCATGCCGGGCGCAGCGGTGTGGTGTCGCCGCAGCTGTGGGATACCACCGTGCCGGATGCCGGCTACACCCCACCGGTGCTGACCCTGGAGCAGCTGCGCGATACCGCGGCCGACGCCATGCAGCCGCTGGGGCCGGAGTATGTCGCCGAGCTGCGTGCGCTGCTGGATCCTGCGCACAAGCGCATGGATCTGGCCACCGTACTGGGCAGTCGCAGCCAGGACGCGTTCCATGTGTTCGCACCGGACACGCCGGCGCTGCTGTTCGTGGGGCTGCGCAGCGGCGATCTGGAAAGTGACGTTGAGATCGCCCATGAAGCAGGGCACGCCATGCATGGGCAGTGGATGCTGCGCGGGCATGCCTCGCCATTGCATCTCAATGGCAGTGCGTGGATGACCGAGGCGTTCGCCATCTACAACGAGCTGCGCTTCCGTGACCAGTTGTACCGGCAGGCGCAGGACCCACGCGCCAAGGCGTACTACCTGAAGTCGCTGCTCGACGACATGGTGTTGCAGCTGTTCACCTCCTCCGAGGAAGCACAGCTGGAGCAGTCGATCTACCAGGGCGTGGCCAGCAATACATTGGGCACCGCCGACGATCTGGACGCGCTCACCGGCCAGGTGCTGGCGCGCTACGGCCAGCAGCCGCAGCGCTACCCGCAGCTGCGCAGCAGCTGGATCGGCAAGCGTCTGATGTATGACGACCCGCAGTATCTGGTCAACTATCTCTACGCAGGATTGCTGGCGGTGCAGCTGTATGTGCAGGACCAGCAGGACCCGGAGGGCTTCCGCCAGCGCTATCTGACTGTACTGGGTGAGGGCTTTGACCGCGCACCGCAGGAACAGGTCGCGCAGTTGCTGGGTCATGCACCGGACTGGCCGGCACTGGTCGATGCGGATCTGCAGGTGTTCGCGCAGAACGCTGCCCGGCTGCAGGCGCTGTATGCGCAGATCGAGGCAGGGCAGGGCACATGAGCCGGGTGCCGGAGGCGCGCGTTGCCAGACCGTGGGCATGGCTTGCATTGTTGCTCTGCCTGCTGCCGCTGCTGGCACTGGCGGCAGCCCCGATCCCTGCGTTGAATGACCCGGTGGTGGACACCGCCGATGCGCTGTCGGCCAGCACCCGCGCCACGCTGCGCGAGCAAGCCTTGCAGCTGCAGGCGCGCAAGGGCGCGCAGCTGCAGGTGCTGGTGGTGCCGAGCGCTGGCGAGGAAGGCATCGAAGCCTATGCGCAGCGCGTCTTCGACCAATGGCAGCTGGGCCGCGCCGGTATCGATGATGGCGTGCTGCTGCTGGTGGCGGTGCAGGATCGGCGCGTACGCATCCAGACCGGCTATGGCCTGGAAGGCACCATTCCCGATGCGTATGCCGCGCGCATCATCGACAAGGCGATCGTACCGCGCCTGCGCGAGGGAGACCTGGACCAGGGCGTGCTGGACGGCACCGCGGTGCTGGTGGCGCTGGTCGATGGCGAGCAACTGCCGGCCTGGGAAGATTCGTCGGCACGCAACGTATTGCCGCCGGATTGGCGCACGGGGGATTCGGTCGTTGCGCTGACGTTGCTGGCGGGCTTCCTGGCCGGTCTGTGGCGATCGCCACCGCGTCTGCTGGCGACCCGCACCGAAGCCGATTTCACCGGTAACCGCCGCGAGCGGCGGCGCAAGGCATTGGCAGCCAATGCGGCGATGCCCAGGCCGACGTGGCCGACCTTACCTGCCTGGGGCCGGCCGCTGCTGGTGACGGCGGTGATTGCTGCGGGACTGCTGTCTGCGACGCTGCTGTTGCCGCGCCACGTGCTGCCGGCGCTGTCCTTCGTGCTGCTGCCCGCCGTACCGGTGGCAACCCTGCTGGGCTGGTGCTGGCATCGCAGCCGCGGCGTACGCATCGTGCTGTACGGCATGCTGGCCGTCAGCACCGGCTTCTTCGCGGCGATGCTGGTGCGTGGCCAGTTGCCGCCCAGCCTTGCGCTGCACACGCTGCTGAACCTGGCGGTCGGCATCGCCGCCATGCTGGTGTTCTTCCTGGTGCAGGCCGGTCGCGCGCGTTGGCGGAAGAACCGCAACAGCTTCGCGATCCGCCTGGTGGTGCTGATGCTGCTGACCGCTGGCTATGCGCTGGGCGCACTGCTGGCCATCGACCGTGCCGGCGATGAGAACGCCCGCGTACTGACGACGATCGTGTCCAGCGTCGGCACGCTGTTCCTGTATTTCATCTGGGTGTTCACCCTGCTGCCCGGCGAAAAAGCCCGCGGCGGCCGCGGTTCGTCCAGAGGCTACCGTTCCTCGTCCAGCAGCTCCTCGTCCAGTTCGTCCTCGAGCAGTTCCAGCGACTGGTCCGGTGGGGGTGGCCGCAGCGGCGGCGGTGGCGCCTCGGGCAGCTGGTAGCTCAGGCCGCTCGCACCCGCCAGCCAAGCGCTGCATCATGCAGTTCACCGCTGCCGCTCACATCGCCCACCTGCAGCTGCAGTCCCTGCGCGTTGGGCAGGTCCTTCTGCTCGGGGAACCAACGGCGATCGGCGGCAACCACGATCAGCAGGCCCTCGTCATCGCCCATCGGTGCGAACTGCGGCGACGGCGGGCTGATCGGCTGCAGGCCGAAGCGCTGGCTGGACTGTTCGCGCACCGCATCGACATCGTGGCTGGGCAGGCCAACTTCGCTCAGGCAGGTCAACTCGCTGCCATGGAAGGCGCCCCTGCGGTCGCTGGCCGGCAAGCGCCTGCGGCCGATCAGTTCCAGGATCAGGCCATCGGGTCCGGTGAAGTACACCGACTGCGATTGCCAGCTGCTTTCCAGTGCGAAGTAATCGAGGCCTTCCGGGTTGCGTTGGAAGGGCGTGCGTGCACGCAGCCAGCTCATGGCCTCGGCGAAGCGGTTGTCCGGCACATTGAAGGCCAGGTGCACGCCGCCGACAGGGTGGTCGCCGGCAGGTTGCAGCTGGATCGTGCTCCAGCCGATGCGGACCTGGTCACCAGCCACCTCCAGTTGCAGCACGTCGCGGAAATAAGCGGCAACGCGGGTGACGTCGGATACCGGCAGGGTGAGGTGCAGCAGGCGCATGGTCGATCCTCCGTGTAACGCTGGGTGCAGTGTAGTCCCGCGCACCTTCGCGCCGCGTCATCACCTGCGCAACGAATCGTTGCTGCCAACCGCCGACGTCAAACCGTGCTCGACAGCGTCTACCGCAGTGCCTCACCGAAAAAGCGCACCGCATCTTCCACCACCACGGCGTGCGTCTGCTCCTTCGGTACCGCAGTCATGCACATCGCCTGCAGCCGCTCCTTAGCCAGCGGCGTGCAGGCAGACAGGAAATCATAGTGGCCAACACCGGGCAGCGTGTGCCGCGTTGCCTTCGGAATCAGCGCCGCCGCCACATCACCGTTGGTCACTGGTGGCGCCACCCCATCAGCAGCGCCCAGTACGATCGCCACCGGCTGCTGCAATGCCTTCAGCTGCTCCGGTGCGAATGCCTGCACGATGGCCGGCGCCAGTACGAAGACTGCGCGGACACCGGGAATCGAACGATCATCCTGCGCGCGCTGCACGTAGGGCTGCAGTTGCGGCGATGCCGCTGCAGCAAGACGCGCCTCCATCGTATGTGCGGCCGCTTCCTGCTGCGGTCTGCACACGCCGTCGTCCGCGTGCGTCTGGCAGAACGCCAGCAGCCTCGTCATGTCCGGCCGTGCGCCGGCGCTGAGCAGTGCGGTGAAGCCACCGGCGGAATAGCCGACCACGCCCAGCCGCGACGCATCAATGTGTGGCCCCAACTGCGGGTCGGCCTGCACTGCAGCCAGCGCGGCCTTCAGGTCGTCGGCGCGCAGCCAGGTCAGCACGCTGCCGGCCAGCGTCATCTCGTCGGCGCCATTATTGCCGGGGTGGTCCACGGCGATCACCAGGTAGCCCGAACGCGCAAGCGCAGTGCCCAGCCACCCCATCATGCGCGCGGTGCCGCCATTACCATGCGACAGCAACAGCGTCGGCAGGCGCCCACTGGCGATGGGGGCGTCCTTTGCCGCGCGCCCCACCTCGAACAGCGGCGCATCCGCTGGCCCGATGGTCAGCGGCGTTTCCTGGCTGCCAGGGCTTGCCGGGTACCACACGGTGAAGCGCAGCACATCGCGGTGCGCGCCATCGCGTATCGCCGCGCTTTCCAGCGTTGTCACGCCGTGGCGTTCACCGGCGGTGATGGGCGCGGCCGCCATCGCCATCGGCGCCAGCCAAGCCAGCAGCAGGGCCAGCATCCATCGCGTCGCATGCATCATCAGTCTCTCCGGGTCAGGCAGGGTGTTGCTCGACCGGCAGCCAGATCTCCACGCCACCGTGGCCGCTGTGCTCGTCGAAGCGGGTGTCGTAGCGCTCAAGGTCCGGCGCGTCGGCAAGGCTGAGGTGGTTGGCGGGCAGGTACTGGTCCAGCAGCCAGAACCAGGTCGAGCGGATGGTGGAGATATGGCCGCCATGCCAGGCCGCCAGGTAACGGCGCGCAGGCACGTCCACCCGCTGCCAGTGTGCCGGGACCGACGGCAGGGCATTCACCGGCAGTGCGGCGATGTAATCGAAACCACCCTCGTCGTCGCTGTTGCAGCACACACCGAAACTGACCGGTGCCGGCGTTGGCCATTCGCGATTGAGCTGTGCCCACTGCCCCGGAATCGCACCACCGCTGTCGCGGGTGTGGCGCATGCCGATGCCGGCCACCTGAAACGGTGTGCAGTCGATCAGCCTGGGCGCCTCGCTGCAGGCCTGTGGTGCATCGTCGAGGCGGATCGCGTGCACCAGCGACAGCTCCGCCAGACCGCGCTCGCGCACGCGCTCCGGGGTCTGCCCGAACTGCTCGCAGAAGGCACGGGTGAACGCGGCATGCGTGCTGTAGCCTGCTGCCAACGCCACCTGCAGGATGTCGCCTGCGCCGTTGGCCAGCTGCTGCGCAGCGGCCGTCAGGCGCCGTCCGCGCAGGTAGCGCACCACCGACGTACCGGTGCGGGCCTGGAACAGGCGCGACAGATGGAACGGCGACAGTCTGGCGGCAGCCGCGATGTCGGCCAGCGCCAGCGGCTTGTCCGCATGGCTTTCGATGTACCACAACGCTTTGCCTGCCGCGCTCATCGCGCTGTTCCTTGTTCGAATGCCGGGCAGCGTAACGGATCGACAGGGTGGGGCGCTTAGCAGTTCTTGCGGTGGCGGGGCTTTGCGTTTGCCGTTGTACCGGCAACAATGCGGCCTTCATGGACACGATGAAGGCCAGGGACATGCCAGAAGTCACCGCTATCAGCCAGACCGCGCAGATCGACGCATGGTGATGATCATTGCGATTGCCCTGCTGCCGGCGCTGCTGCCACTGGCGCTGCTGGTGATCATGTGGCGGCGGGCGCCGCGCTGGCGCGGGGACCCCTGGCTGTACCGTGTGATGTTCTCATTGCTGGCAGCACTGCTGGCGCCCACGCTGTTGATGGCAGGCCATGGCGGCCTGCCGTGCCCCACCATCGGTGGCCTTGTGCTGGTACTCATGGACCTCGAGTGGATCGGCCAACTGCAGATGAACCTGATTGCCTTTGGAACCGAAGACACTGCCATCCTCTCCGCGCCTTTCCTGTTCGTTTTCGCGCTCGCACTGTTCATCCCGCTGCGCACGGTGCGGCCAGCCACCTTCGGCTTCGACGACGACGCTGCCGGGTAGCGCACGCCCGGTACGGGCGGCACCCGCACCGTAACCGCTGCAACTGTCGTCTCCACGTCATCGCTGCTTCACATCCCGCCCCGAGACTGCGCGCCTTGTCCAGGTCCCACCTGGCCCTGCCGTGCCTTCCCGGAGTCCTGCCGTGCATCGTTCGAAGCTGTCGCGTTCCATCCTCCTCGCCCTTGGTCTGGTCAGCGCAGGAGGCGCGATCGCAGCAGATGCCGGAACGGCAGACACCAGCAGCAGTAGCAGCCACACCGCACCCACCCAGCTTGACGCGATGCTGGTCACCGGTACCCGTGCCTCCAACCGTACCCAGTTTGAAACCCTGGCGCCGGTGGACGTGTTCACCAAGCAGGACATCCAGTCGGTCGACTCCACCGACCTGAAGGACGTGCTGGCGCAGCTGGTGCCGTCGTTCGTGGTGCAGCGCCTGCCGATGGCCGATGGTCAGGTGTTCGTGCGCCCGGCCACGCTGCGTGGCCTGTCGCCGGATCAGACGCTGGTGCTGGTCAATGGCCGCCGCTTCCATCGCAGTGCCCTGCTTGGCAACCGCGGTGCGCAGGCCGCCGACCTGGCGCAGATTCCGACCAGTGCCATCAAGCGCATCGAAGTGCTGCGTGATGGTGCGTCGGCGCAGTACGGCTCGGATGCCATTGCCGGCGTCATCAACATCATCCTGGAAGACAGCCCCGGCACCGAGATCACCGCCGGTTATTCGCAGTACGCGCAGGGCGATGGCGGCTCGCGCGACTTCAGTGCGCGCACCGGCTGGGCGCTGGGAGACTACGGCAGCCTGGCCCTGTTCGCCGAATCGTCGAATTCCGATGCCACCTCGCGCACCCGCCAGCGTCCGGATGCCATTGCCTTCCAGGCCGCGCACCCCGAACTGCAGGTGCCCAACCCGGTGCAGCGCTGGGGCCAGCCGGAGCTGGAAAGCCGCCGCGTGGGCTTCAACCTGAAGGCCAATGCCAGCGACACCCTGGAGCTGTATGCCTTCGGCCTGTACAGCCACAGCGATGGCGTCAGCGATTTCAACTGGCGCAACCCGGATACCACCACTGGCGCGTACCGTACGACCAGCATCTTCCCCGGCTGGAACCTGCGCTCGATCTACCCGGTGGGCTTCAGCCCGCAGTACGGCAACACGCAGAACGACCTGCAGCTGGTCGCCGGCCTGCGCGGTGAGATCACCCCCAGGCTGCGCTGGGACCTGAGCGCCTCGTATGGCCGCAATGCCATCGACTACAGCCTGGACAACTCGATCAATGCCTCGCTGGGCCCGGACAGCCCGACCTCCTTCGACCTCGGCCGGCTGACCCAGACCGAGAAGAACGCCAATGCGGACTTCAACTACGAATGGGACGTGGCCGCGCTGTCGAAGCCGATCAACGTCGCCTTCGGTGCCGAGTTCCGCCAGGAGACCTACCAGGTGCGCGCCGGCGACCCCGCCTCGTATGCAGTGGGCCGTGGTGCGGCAGCGGGCCTGGAGGCCAACTCCAACGGCGCGCCGGGCTTCTCGGCCAGCCAGGCCGGGCAGTGGAGCCAGCGCAGCAAGGCCGCCTACGTGGACATGGAAGTACCGTTGGGCGAGCGTTGGAGCATCGGCGCGGCGGGTCGCTATGAAGACTTCTCCAGCTTCGGCAGCACGGTGGATGGCAAGCTGTCGGCACGTTTTGCGATCACCCCGGACGTGGCGCTGCGCGGAACGCTCTCCACCGGCTTCCGCGCGCCCACGCCGGCCCAGCTCAACACCACCAGCACCACCCAGGGCCTGGACACGCGTACGCTGCAGATCTTCACCAGCGGCCGCCTGTCGCCCAGTGATCCGTTGGCGCAGCTGCTGGGTGCCAAGCCGCTGACTCCTGAGGAATCGCGCACCGCCTCGCTTGGCCTGACCTGGCGCACCGACATGGGGCTGTCGGGGTCGGTCGACGTCTACCGGATCACGCTCAGCGACCGCTTCAGCCAGTCGGCCAGCTTCGCCATTCCGGCCGGCACGCCCAACCCGCTGGGCTATACCTCGGTGAACTACTTCACCAACGATTTCGACACCACCACCACCGGCGTGGACGTGGTCGGCAACTACCTGCGCGATCTCGGCGCCGGGCGCATGACGCTGACCCTGGCCTACAACTACAACCAGACCCGCGTCGACAACGGCAGCACCTCGGTGGCGACCAACGAGACCCAGCGCGTGCTGTTCGAAGACCGCCTGCCCCAGCACAAGGGCAGCTTCACCGGCAGCTGGGACGTCGGCGCGTGGTCGTTGATGGCACGCGTTCGCTACTACGGCAAGTGGACCGACTCCACCGGCAATGCAACGGGCGATATCTACCAGCAGTTCGGTGCGATGACCTTCCTCGACCTGGCCGTGGGTTATCGCATCAACGAACACCATAGCCTGCGCGTGGGTGCCGACAACGTGTTCGACCGCTACCCGGATGAAGCCACGTTCCAGGCCAGCCGCGGCCTGATCTATTCGCGCAACGCCCCGTATGACACCGACGGCGCCAATGTGTACGCGCAGTACCGGCTGACCTTCTGATGGACAGCCGCCGTCGTTCCCTGCTGCGCGCGGGTGCGCTGCTGCCGGCCAGTGCGACGCTGGCCGCGCTGGCTGCCCCGGCAGCCGCGCGCTACGCTGTGCCGATGGACATTCCCGCACCTTCCACGACGCCGGACGTGCTGGCCCGTGACGAGTCGTACTGGTCCGCCGTCGCCAGCCATTTCGACATCACCGATGAAGTGAACCACCTGGAGAATGGCTACTGGGGCGCGATGGGCAGGGAGACCCTGGCCAGCTACCAGCGGCACACCGCCGAAGTGAATCGCGGCAATGCCTGGTACGGGCGCCATGCGTTTCCCGCGCAGTACATGGCGGTGCATCGGCAGGTGGCCGACATGCTGGGCGTGGGCGCCGATGAGATCGCGCTGACCCGCGGCGCCACCGAGGCGATGCTGGCGCTGATCGGTGGCTACAACCGCCTGCAGCCTGGCGACCAGGTGCTGTACGCCGACATCGACTACGACAGCATGATCAACGCCATGCGTTGGCTGCAGCAGCGCCGTGGCGTGCAGGTCGAGCGCATTGCGTTGCCTGCAGTGCCAACCCATCAGCAGATCCTGCAGGCCTACGATGACGCATTCGCGCGCCTGCCGCGCCTGAAACTGGTGTTGCTGACCCAGGTCAGTCACCGCCATGGGCTGGTGCTGCCGGTGGCGGAGATCGCCGAGCGTGCGCGTGCGCGTGGCATCGATGTGATCGTCGATGCCGCACATGGCTTCGGCCAGATCGACTACGCGGTGCCGCAGCTGAAGGCCGATTTCGTTGGCATCAACCTGCACAAGTGGATCGGCGCACCGGTGGGCGTGGGCGCGATGTACGTACGCAAGGGGCGCGTGGCCGACCTGGATCCGTACATGGGCGAGACCGACGATGGCCGCGTGGGCAGCCGCGTGCACACCGGCACGGTCAACTTTGCCGCGTACCTGGCGCTGCCCGAGGCCATCGCGTTGCACCAGCGCATCGGCGCAGCCAACAAGCAGGCTCGGCTGCGTTACCTGCGCGAGCGGTGGACGGTGCCGGCGCGGCAGATGGCGCATATCGAGGTGCTGTCCTCGCCGGATCCGGCGTTGGCCAGTGCATTGGCCAGCTTCCGCCTGCGTGGCCATGCCTCGGTGGAAGACAACCAGGCGCTGCAGAAACGGCTGCTGGATGAGCATCGGATATTCACTACCCATCGCGATGGCCTGGATTCCGGCGCCTGTGTGCGGGTGACGCCATCGGTGTTCACCCGCCCCGCGCAGATGGATGCGCTGGTGCAGGCGCTGGCCGCACTGGCCTGAACGCCCGCCGCGTTGGTAGATGCCGACCTTGGTCGGCACCGTATCCACGCATGGCGTGGATCTACTGGAATCGGGTGGTAACGATTGGAAATGCACCCATGGACGGCGTGAACGGGCCCAGTAGATCCACGCCATGCGTGGATGCTCTCCGCCTACCGATCGATCGCCGGCAACGCATCGGACAACAACAGCCGATCGATCCGCCGCAGCGCGTTTTCCAGTTGCCGCCGATCCGCAGCCAATCCCAACGACAGCCGCACCCCGCTCGCGAACGCTGCGCCCGGCGGACAGAACGCCGATGAAGGCGCGATCGCCAGGCCCTGCAGCTGCGCCGTACGCACCAGCGTGGCATCGGTCCAGGGTGCGGGCACCCGGCACCACGCATGCAGCCCATCGGCGCGCTCCAGCAATGAAGGCGCCAGCAGATACCGCGCCATCCGCGTGCGCTCGCGTGCTTCCTCGCGCACCTGCACCAGCAGCGCCTGCGCCGAACCATCCAGCAGCAGCTGGCTGGCCAGCGCGGATACCAGCGGATGGCCCATCAACCGCGTGGCACGCAGTGCGGCAGCCATCGCTTCGGCGTGGGCGGCGCTTGGGCATTGCACGAACGCGGTACGCAGGCCGGGGCTGATCACCTTCGACAGCGTGGCTACATGAAACACGTGTCGAGGTGCCAGCGTCGCCAGCGCAATCGGCGCGGTGACGGCCAGATGCCAGTACGGATCGTCTTCGATCGCCAGCAGGCCTTCGCGCTCCAGCACCCGCGCCAGCGCCTCGCGCCGCGAGGTCGGCACGGTCAGCGCCGTCGGGTTCTGGCAGGTGGGGTTGAGGTAGACCAGGCGCGCGCCACATTCCCGCGCCCGGCGGGCCAGCGCCTCCGGGCACATGCCCTGCTCGTCGCCCTCCACCGTGACCAGCCGCCGTCCCAATGCGGCGGCCGCCTGCAGCAGGCCCGGATACACCAAGCGGTCGCAGAGGATCGCATCGCCCTCGCGTCCCTGGCTGACCAGGATCGCCGCCAGGGCCACCTGCGCGCCTTCGGTCAGCAACAGGCGTGCATCGTCCACCGTGCCCAGCATCGGCTGCAGCCAGCGCGCCGCCGCGTGGCGGTCGGTCGGATTACCACCACCCAGGTGATAGGTCATCAGGTTCGGCGCATTGCTGCGCGCGAGCACCGCTGCTGCGCCTCGACGCAGCATGTCCGCCAGTGCATCGGCGTCGGGTACCGGCGGCACGTTCATGCTGAGATCGACGGCCTGATCAAAACCGGCCTTGGGCGGTGCGATGAAGCTGCCCTGTGGCCCACGTGCTTCGATCAGTCCACGCTTGCGTGCTTCATCGAACGCACGGGTTACCGTGGTCAGGTCCACGCCCAGCTGCTGCGCCAGTGCGCGCTGCGAGGGCAGTCGCTGCCCGGGCGCCAGGCCGCCGCGATTGATGGTGCGTTCCAGCGTGTTGACGATGCGCAGGTAGATCGGACCGCTGTGCACGTGCACGTCCTGCACCCAGCCCAGCCCTGCGCCGCCAGGCCCTGCGACATCGGGTCGCGGCATGTACGGAGGATGTCGGGGCGTATCGTTGCTTCCAACGGCGGGAGCCTGTCCATAACCATCGGTCGGTTCGGACAGGCGACCGCCGTTGTTGTTTGTTGCGGCTGCGCCGGCCAGCATCGGTGATGTCATCGCGCGTCCTCAGCGCTTGGCCTGCCAGGGGCAGTAGCAGCCCACGGCAAGCAGTCCTTTCGGGCGCACGGTTTCCCCGCGCACCAGTTTGTCCAGCAACGGTTCGACAAAGCTGTTGGCCGAATTGCAGACCATGCCGATGCTGTACGGGCCGGCATAGGCCAGGTGGCCCTGGCGGTCCCAGATCGCCACCGCCGGGCTGGCCGGAATGTTCTCGATGCCGTCGATGGTCGGCAGGTTGATCACCTTGTTGCGCAGCGGCTCGGGCAGTTCGCCTGCGGTGCCGGGGCGACGGATCGCATAGAAGTCGATGCCGGCGCGGCGGTACATGCTGATCAGGTAGCTGAGGTGCGCGCCGGTTTCGCGGTTGCACACGCCGCAGGCCGGGTCCCAGAAATGCACCACGCGGATGCGGCCGGTGTCGCCGGCCAGTTCCGCCGGCAACCGCAGCTGCGAGTCATCGAAGACGATGGCCTGTTCGGCGAACGTGGACTGCTCGCCATAGCCGAAGTACTGCCACAGGGCCGCTGCCACGCCGGCCATGAACAGGCAGGCGAGGGCGATCATCACCGGCAGCATCGAGCGGCGTGGACGCGGCGCGGCTGCGCCCATCAGGAGCCGTCCTCGCCGAACTTGTGCACGTACTGCTTGCGCATCTCGCGGCACGAATCGGCCTGGGCGCGGCGCTGGATCTCGCTGCGCGCCGCGTCCTCGCTGCGTTGCAGGCACTGTTCGATGGCGTGGCGCTCGGCGGCCTGCACATCCACGGTCTGCGGTTGCAGGCAGACCCAAGCCAGCGCAGCCAGCATCAACACGACGAAGCCGCCGCAGCCGGCCATCACCAGGTGGAACTTCAGTTTGTCGGCGGCCATCGGCGGCACGTCCCTCGGTCCATACATTGCATACAAGATATCATCTTGTATGGTTATGGCTCACGGGGTGGCTCAGACGATCGCCGAATGGCGCGCGTCGGGTGCCTCGGACAGAATCTCGTTCAGCTTGGCCAGCGCGCCGGCCAAGGCCTCCTGGTCCACGGCCCCGCCCAGCGACAGGCGGATGGCGTTGCCCGGTGGCGGTTCCTCCACGCTGAAGGCGTCGGAGCTGGCGATGCCCAGGCCCTGTTCCTGCGCGGCCTGGATCAAGCGGTACTGGTCCAGCCGCGGCGGCAAGGGCAGCCACACATGCAGGCCGGCCGGATGGGCCTGGCGGCGGGCGGGCAGGTAGCGGGCGGCGATGGCCTGGCGCTCGCGCAGTTCCTGCTGGAAGCGCTGCACCATCGCCTGCGCCTGGCCGGTGCGGATCCAGTGCGAGGCCACGGCCACCATCGACTGGGTGGGCATCAGCGCGATCGCGCGCAGGGCGTCCAGCACCGGCTCCATCGGCTGCCCGGCCGGCACCACCAGGTAGGCCGTGCGCAGGCCGGGGGCCAGGCACTTGGACAGGGTGGAGATGTAGTAGACCGGGCAGCCCCCGTCGGCCAGCGCGGCCAGTGGCGGGGCGGCATCCCCGGCCAGCAGCCAGTAGGGATCGTCCTCGACCACGGTCAGTTCGTGCCGCCGCGCCACAGCCAGCAGGGCCTGCCGGCGCTGCGCCGACATCGTCGCCGTGGTCGGGTTCTGGATGGTCGGCACCAGATACAGCAGGCGTGGCCGACGCAGCTGGCAGGCCTCTTCCAGGGCATCGGGCAGCATGCCCTCGGCGTCCATCGCCACCGGCACCACGCCCCGCTGCAGCACCCGCGCGGCGGCCAGCAGGCCCGGGTAGGTCAGCTGTTCGGCGGCGATCAGTTCGCCCGGCTGGGTGCGAGCCAGGATCAGCGCGCACAGCGCGGTCTGCGCGCCGGGGCAGATCACCACCCGCTCGGCGGCGACCGGGCCGAGGATCGGCGCCAGCCATTGCACGGCGGCCGCGCGGTCGTCGCGGCTGCCGGCGCCAACGTGGTAGCTCATCAGCTCGCCTTGGCCCAGCTGCTGGCCCAGCTGCTGGAACCCGGCTTCCATGCCCTGTGCGAACGGCGCGCTGCCCAGCAGCGGCGGGATGTTCATGCTCAGGTCGACCGAGGTGCTGCGGTTGCCGGCGGACATCGCAATGAAGGTGCCGCCCGCGCCCTGCGCGTCCAGCAGGCCGGCCTGGCGCAGTTCGGCGAAGGCGCGGGTGACCGTGGTCAGGTCCACCCCCACCTGCTGGGCCAGGTCGCGCTGCGGTGGCAGGCGATCGCCCGGGCGCAGCACGCCATCGTCCACCGCCTCGCGCACCTGCTGGGCGATCTGCAGGTACAGCGGTCCTGCGCCCTCACGGAACGGGCGGACCCAGGTCCGGTTGGGGTGTTTCAGGCGGCGGCCGGCAGCAGGAGGCGTCATCGGTCGGATTTTTCCATACGTGCAGATGCACAAGTCCATACAATGCTGTATCTTGTATGGACTTGATTGGAGTGGCTCGCCTGTTTGTAGGCGACCTCGTACCCACAGTGTAGCCGCTCCACGCCCGGGCGCTGCGCGCAGGCGAGCCGGTCAAGCGCGCATCTTCAACAGGGTTGACCTCCAATGAATATCTGCTGGAACCGCATCCGCCTGGCGCTGGTCGCCCTGGCCTGCATCGCCCTGACGGGCTGCGACTGGGTGCTGCTGGATTCGAAGGGCATGGTCGGGATCGCACAGCGCGACCTGATCCTGATCTGCATCGGCCTGATGCTGATCGTCGTCGTGCCGGCCATCGTGCTGACCTTCGTGTTCGCCTGGCGCTTCCGCGCCGGTAATACCAAGGCCAAGTACACGCCGGACTGGTCGCACTCCACCAAGGTGGAAGTGGTGGTCTGGGGCGTGCCGTTGATCATCATCGCGGTGCTGGCGGTGATCGTGTGGAAGTCCACCCACGAGCTCGACCCGTACAAACCGCTGGACGTGGCCGGCGAACCGCTGCACGTGGACGTGATCGCCACCGACTGGAAGTGGGTGTTCGTCTATCCGGACCTGGGCATCGCCACGGTCAACCAGCTCAACTTCCCGGCCAACCGTGCGCTGGCGTTCAACATCACCTCCAACTCGACGATGAATACCTTCTTCATCCCGCAGCTGGGTGGGCAGATCTACGCGATGGCCGGCATGCGCACGCAGCTGCACCTGATCGCCAACGAGCCCGGCCAGTTCCGTGGCATGTCCGGCAACTACAGCGGCCATGGCTTCTCGAACATGAAGTTCATCGCCACCGCCAGCAGCAACGAAGACTTCGATCGCTGGGTGGCCGAGGTGCGAAGCGCACCGGATGCGCTCAGCTTCGATCAGTTCAAGGCGCTGGCCGCCCCGTCGAAGAACGCGCCGGTGCAGCACTTCTCCAGCGTCGAACCGCTGCTGTTCAAGAAAGTCATCGACCAGTTCATCGGTGTCGGTGAGAACACCGCTGCTGCGGCCCCGGCCGGTACGGCCGCCGGTGCCCAGGTTTCCCAGGAGTAACGAACATGTTGGGTAAATTGACGTGGGAGGCCGTGCCGCTGCACGAGCCGATCGTGGTGGTCACGCTGGCGGCCATGGTGCTGGGTGGCCTCGCGCTGCTCGGCGCGGTGACGTACTTCAAGCTGTGGGGCGTGCTGTGGCGCGACTGGTTCACCACCGTGGACCACAAGAAGATCGGCATCATGTACGTGGTCGTCGCGCTGGTCATGCTGGTGCGCGGCTTCGCCGATGCGCTGATGATGCGTGCACAGCTGGCGGCCGCCGGGCCGGGCAGTGATGGCTTCCTGCCACCGGAGCACTACGACCAGATCTTCACCGCGCACGGCGTGATCATGATCTTCTTCGTGGCCACCCCGTTCGTGGTCGGCCTGATGAACATCATCGTGCCGCTGCAGATCGGCGCACGCGACATGGCGTTCCCGTTCCTCAACGCCTTCAGCTTCTGGATCTTCGTGGTCGGCGCTGCGCTGATGATGATCTCGCTGGGTGTCGGCGAATTCGCCATGACCGGCTGGGTCGCCTATCCGCCGCTGTCGGGCATCGAGTTCAGTCCAGGGGTCGGTGTCGATTACTACATCTGGGCGTTGCAGGCGTCCGGCATCGGTACGTTGCTGACCGGCGTCAACCTGTTCATCACCATCCTGCGCATGCGTGCGCCGGGCATGACGTTGATGAAGATGCCGGTGTTCACCTGGACCGTGCTGGTCACCAGCGTGATCATCATCGCCGCCTTCCCGATCCTGACCGTGGCCCTGGGTGCACTCACCCTGGACCGCTACCTGGACTTCAACTTCTACACCAACACATTGGGTGGCAACCCGATGATGTACGTGAACCTGGTGTGGGCCTGGGGCCACCCGGAGGTGTACATCCTGGTGCTGCCGGCGTTCGGCATCTTCTCTGAAGTGACCGCCACGTTCTCGCGCAAGAAGCTGTTCGGCTACAAGTCGATGGTCGGCGCCACCCTGGCGATCGGCATCCTGTCCTTCATCGTGTGGCTGCACCACTTCTTCACCATGGGCTCGGGTGCCAGCGTCAATGCCTTCTTCGGCATCATGACGATGATCATCGCCATCCCCACCGGCGTGAAGATCTTCACCTGGCTGTTCACCATGTACGGAGGCCGCGTGGAGTTCAGCGTGCCGATGCTGTGGACCATCGCCTTCCTGGTCACCTTCACCATCGGTGGCATGACCGGCGTGCTGCTGGCCATCCCGGGCGCGGACTTCCTGCTGCACAACAGCCTGTTCCTGGTCGCCCACTTCCACAACACCATCATCGGCGGCGCGCTGTTCGGCTACCTGGCCGGCTTCGTCTACTGGTTCCCGAAGGTGTTCGGCTTCACCCTCAACGAGCGCCTGGGCAAGTGGTCCTTCGCCTGCTGGGTGATCGGCTTCTACCTGGCCTTCATGCCGCTGTACATGCTCGGCTTCATGGGCATGACCCGGCGCATGAACCAGTACGACAACCCGGCGTGGACGCCGTACCTGATCGCTGCGTTCATCGGTGCGCTGTTCGTGTTCGCGGGCATCATCCTGATGCTGGTGCAGATCTACGTCAGCGTGCGCGACCGCAAGCGCAACCTCGACCTCACCGGCGACCCGTGGAATGCACGTACGCTGGAATGGGCCACGCCATCGCCGCCGCCGTTCTACAACTTCGCCGTGGTGCCCAAGGCCGATGAGCTGGATGCCTTCCACGAAGCGAAGAAGCGCGGCCTGCCGCCGCCACCGAAGAAGTACGCGCCGATCCACATGCCGAAGAACACCGGCGTGCCGTTGATCCTCAACGTCTGGATCCTGGTGCTGTGCTTCGCCCTGGTCTGGCACATCTGGTGGATGGCCGGTGCCAGTTTCATCGCGATGATCGTCACCCTGATCGCGCGCTCCTACAACGAGGACGTGGATTACTACGTCAGCTCCGAGGAGGTGGCGCGTACCGAAGCGGCCAACCATGCCAAGCTGCAGGAGGTGCGTGCATGAACCTGTTGACCCGTCCGCAGCTGGACAGCGATGCGCTGGTCCACGACGACCACCATGAGCACGACCACGCCCACGAACAGGGCGGCATGAAAGTGTTCGGCATGTGGGTGTACCTCATGTCCGACCTGGTGCTGTTCGGCTCGCTGTTCGCCTCGTACGCGGTGCTCAGCACCGCCTACGCCGGCGGCCCCACCGGCAAGGAGCTGTTCTCGCTGCCGTTCGTGATGGCCGAGACCTTCATCCTGCTGGTCTCCAGCATCACCTACGGCCAGGCCGTGCTGGCCATGCACCGCCTGAACAAGGCGGCGGTGCTGCGCTGGCTGGGCGTGACCTTCGTGCTCGGTGCCTCGTTCATCGGCATGGAGCTGTACGAGTTCTCGCACCTGATCCATGAAGGTGCCGGCCCCAGCACCAGTGCCTACCTGTCGGCGTTCTTCGCCCTGGTCGCCACCCACGGACTGCACGTGGCCAGCGGCCTGATCTGGATGGCGGTGGTGATGCACCAGGTGTATCGCCGCGGCCTGACCCCGACCAACATCACCCGCGTGTCCTGCCTGAGCCTGTTCTGGCACTTCCTGGACCTGGTGTGGATCTGCGTCTTCACCTTCGTCTACCTGATCGGAGCCTTCTGACATGGCCCACGTCGAAACCTCGCGCGCCGGCAATGCGCACGGTTCCACCAAGTCCTACCTGATCGGCTTCGTGCTGTGCGCTCTGCTGACGGTGGTGCCGTTCGCACTGGTGATGAACCCCGTGTTGTCGCGGCCGGTCACGCTGTTCCTGCTGGTCGGCTTTGCTGTCGCCCAGATCCTGGTGCAGCTGGTGTACTTCCTGCACATGGACCGCAAGTCCGAAGGCGGCTGGAACCTGGCCAGCTTCGTGTTCACCCTGGTGATCCTGTTCATCGTGGTCGCGTTGTCGATCTGGATCATCTGGAGCATGCACTACCACATGATGATCAACTGACCGTGGCCGGGGCGATCGGCAAGGAGTGCGCGATCGCCCTGGCACCTCAGCCCTCTCTCCCCCCAGGGCAGGCCTGACCGAGACCGCGCCCACCTCGTGTTGGTGGTACCCGTGATGCGTGTTGCTTCCGTTGTTCGTTCCCTGCGCCTGCCGCTGCTTGCCGCAGGCCTGGCACTCGGCCTGCTGGCCGGCTGCAGCGCGCAGTCGCGCATGGATTTCTATTCCAAGGACATCGCCTGCGAGGAGCTGGGCCAGCACTGGACCATGCCCGACAGCTCCGGCACCCTGCGTGGCCCGAAGGACCTGCAGGGGCAGGTGACCTACCTGTTCTTCGGCTTCACCAGCTGCCCCGACGTGTGCCCGACCACCATGGTCGAACTGAGCCAGGTCAAGCACCTGATGGGCAAGGATGCCGACCAGCTGCAGGTGGTGTTCGTCAGCGTGGACCCGGCGCGCGATACACCCGAAGTCGCACACACCTACGTGCACGCGTTCGATCCGAAGGCGATCGCGCTGGTGGGTGATGAAGCGCAGCTCTCGGCGATGGCCAGTGACTTCAAGGCGTTCTATGAGAAGGAGCCCGGCCAGCTGCCGGACACCTACACGATGAGCCACATCGCGGGTGGCTACGTGTTCGACCGCCAGGGTCGCCTGCGCCTGTTCGCCCCCTATGGCATGCCGGTGGAACAGCTGTTCTCGGACGTGCAGCGGCTGTTGCTGGAGCCGGAACATCCGGCCGCCGGCAGCGAAGCACTGGCCAGCTGTAGCCTCGCCCATAGCGACTCACTCGCCGCGCGCTGACGCTGGTGGGTGCCAACCGTGGTTGGCGCGTCCGGATCTGCTCCTAGTAGGTGCCAACCTTGGTTGGCACAGCTGTAGAGCCGAGCCCATGCTCGGCTCAGCGCGACCCGTCCCGACAGGGTCGCGGCTGACTCACGGCGCCAAGAGCCGACGTATCGATAGTGGAGACGGTCGGAGTCATCCAAGAACTCGACATGAAGGATGCTTGGTCAGGAATTCCGTCAGCGAACAGTACGCAATCGACAATAACGGTCCCGGCGTTGGCTCGATAGGCATCCACGGGTGGTCGCGAATCCCCCGGAATGGCAGCTATTCCAGTCATCGGAACTGTGAGGACCACTCCTTCGTCAAAATAGTCGTTGATTGCTTCGAAGATCTCGTCGATGACGTCTACTGGAACAAGAAATCGCTCTGACAGCACTTCGCGGTTCCTTGCGGAAATCGCTGCAACGAACTTCTGCAGTGCGGCGTACTGATCTCCAGTGATAGCAACATCCAACGTGCAGCCCCCGCCGAGTACCCGGCTCGATTGAGAGGACATCAGGATACGGCTGGACGCATTTCGTGCCACGTGGCGTTTGCGACATTCACTAGGGACAGCAGCCGAGCATAGGCTCGGCTCTACACGTCCACGGCACGCTCGCGGTGAGGGTCCCCGGTAGGTGTCGACCTTGGTCGACACGATCACCCATGCACCAATCCCCCGGCCGGCCAGGAGAGCCAACCGACCGGGGGCACCACGCAACGCCCTAGATCACTTCTTCTCTTCCCACTGCACCACGTCCGGCTCGGCCGCCTTGACGCCCGCGGTCGACAGCAGCCGGGTGCTCGCATCCAGCGCCGCGTTCACCGACGGGTACTCCACGATGGCCAGGCCTGCGGCCTTGGACACCTTCACCACGGTGCCACCAGTGGCCTTCGCCGCGCGCTGTGCAGACGCCGCATCGGTGAAGAACACCTTCACCCGTGAGGTCGCCACCACAGGCGCACCATCATTGGATACCGCCGCCGCGAACTTGCCGGCACCGGCATCAGCGCCGCCTGCTGCTGCACCATCCAGCGAACGCTTGCTGCGCGCGCTGGTCGTGGTCGCCGCCGCCTGCGGGGTGATCGTGAACTGACCGCCTGCGGCCTGCTTCACGGTGGTCGAAGGAGACAGCTGGAAACGCGCGCCGCCCACATCGAACGAACGGCCGGTGGCGGAGGCTTTCAGTTCCTGCGCATCCACGGTGGACAGGCTCCGGGCCGGTGGGGTCTGCCCCGAGCTCTGTGCCCAGGCAGGGGAGGTCATCGCCGCGAAGGCGAGCGTGCTCAACAGAATGGTCGTCTTCATCATCAGTGCCCCAGAACGCGGATCTTGAAGAATTCGAGGTTGCCGCGCGATGCAGCGTTCGCGGCCTGCCCCATGTCGGTTACTTCCAGCGTCCAGGTGCCGGTGGCGTTTTCATCCAGGAAGGCATTGCTGGACAGCAGATCCCAGTTGGTGAAGTTGCGCTGCACGCCACCGGTACCCGAGCCGATGGCGGTAAACGCCGGCTGCACCACGCTGCGCGTGCCACTGGGCGAAACCAGTACGAACTGCAGCTGGCGGGTGTTGCTGTGGTTGACCCGGAAGCCCAGCTGCACCGATTCGATGTTGCGTGCGCCATTGGCCACCTGGAAGGTCAACCGCGCAGCCGCGTTGGTCGTGTTGCCGATGGCAACGGTGCGCGTGGTGGTGCGCCAGCCGCTGTCCACCAGCGGCCCCAGCGACTGGAAGGTCTCGGCGACCTGCACCGCACGCGCCGCGTTGACCAGACCGAAGCCGTACCAGTTGCTGTACGCGCGGTTGGCAGCGTTCACCGTCCAGCCCGGCACCAGCGTGCGACCGTCGGCCAGCGTCACTGCCGGCTGGTTCGGGTGGTTGCGGGTAGCGGTGGTGGCCAGGATGTACTTCACATCGCGGTAGGACAGGTTCGGATTCGCTTCCAGCACCAGCGCTGCCACGCCCGATACCATCGGCGCCGACGCCGACGTACCGTTCATCTTCGCGGTGTAGTTGCAGGTGCTGTCGATCGCCGACAGGTTGCTGTCCAGTGTGTTCTGGCGGTTGGTGTTCTTGTTGCTGCCCTGGGTGCAGCCGGTCACGTCGGTGGTGACGATGGCCGGATCGTACGCACGTGCCACCAGGTTCGGCGCGTACTGCGCCTGCAGGCCGTACTCGCCGCCAAAGGCCGACACCCACAGTGCCGAACCGGTGGACGAGTACGACGAGCGCACGCCGTCGGCGCGTACTGCACCCACGGTGATCACGTTGAACAGGTTGTTGCGTGGATCGCGACCGGCCGGCACGCAGCCGGTGTTGCGGTTCTTGGTGTCGGTGGTGCAGACGTCCTGGGTCTGGCTGATCGAGGCGTTGTTGAAGTTGTTGCCGGCCGACTTCACGTAGATGCCGCCGCGGCCACCGCGGGTGCCCGACAATGCCTGCTCGTACGAACTCACCGTGTTCTGGCTGTAGGCCACGGGCAGGTTGGGGTTGCCCGGGCCCGCGCCCCAGCTGTTGTTGAACACCTGCACATCGGCCGACTCGGCGCCATCCCACCAAGCGTATTCGATGTTGCTCTGCTGGTTGCCCTGCGCATTGGACGCCAGCACGTTGAAGCCCTTCAGCGTCGCCGCCGGGGCTACGCCGCGCACGCCCAGGTTGTTGGCGCCCACGGCACCGGCGATGCCGCCCACCATCGTGCCGTGGTTGTCGGCATCGGGATTGGACGGGGTGGGATTGTTGGAGCCATTGGCGAAGTTCTTGCCGGCCACCGCCGCCACGTTCGCGGCCAGATCCGGGTGGGCGATCTGCAGGCCGTCATCGACAATGCCGATCACCACGCCCTGGCCGCGGATACCATTGCGGAACAGGCCATCGACATTGAGATCGTTGCCGGCCACCGGCAGCGTATCGGCCGGCACCGTCTGCCCGGTATTGAGCAGATGCCACTGGATACCCGCCAGCGGGTCGGCCTGTTGCGCCTGGGCGGTAAGGGCCAGGCTGCCCAGTACCAGGGCAGTGGCCAGGGCCAGGCGCGCAGAGCGCGGTGGCGCGGAGCGTTGCGTGTGTCGCTTCATACACGAATCCTTCTGTTGTGAATCGGCATGGCAGGACGGCGGGGCGGATCTGCCCCATCGCAACGAGCCAAACGCGACACAACGAACAACCCCCTACCTCTTCACGCAGCCAATGTGCTGATGTGCCAAATGCGTCACAAACACTTATGCCGGCTGGTAATGACGACTGCGCCGGTCAGGCCTGAGTTTCGGTAGATGCCAACCTTGGTTGGCACACCCCCGCCATGCCACCATGCCTGCAGCCCCCTGAGGACAGCGGATGACACGCCCCAATGCCCGCGCCCGTGCCGATCTGGCCCCGCTCACCGTGGCCACCATCCGCAAGGTGGTGCTGTCGATGTATCACCGCCGCCACGACTACTGGACCGACGCCGACATCGCCGAGCTGCTGCCGGAGCTCAGCGCATTCAACATCACCACGGTGAAGCAGCTGCGCCTGCTGATGAAGCGGCACCGCCGTGCGCTGCTGCGGGAGGAGAGGGCGAAGATGCCACGGGCACAGACGCTGGACCTGCTGGCCGAGGGCGGCTGGCGTGGCATCGATGTACACGCCAACACCAGCTGGTACGCGATTGGCGGCCTGGTCCGCATCAGCATGGAACACGAATTCGGCTTCGAGATCATGCTGCCGTTCCATGAGATACGCGACGCTGCCATGCAGCCAGATGCGGAGGCGCAGACGTGAAGACCCTGGCGTGGCTGTTGGCGCTGGCAGCCATGCTTTACGTGGGGGGATGCTCGGCCACTTCCGTCCTGACCGATCGCGGCATCGCTTCCCTGCAGCCCGGGGACCGTCGTGAGGCGGTCATCGATGCACTGGGCGCACCCGATGTCACCGAGCCGCGTGGACAACCGTTTTCCCGCTATGCCAGCACGCCATGCAGCGGCACCTGCGTGGAACGGCTGTGGTACGAAAATCCATTCCTGCCCCATATCGAGGCGTGGTCGGTGGAGCTGGATGGCACTGGCCACGTCATGCGGACTTCGCATTGGGCATCGCCATAGTGTCGAGGCCACCCGATACCCGGATCATCGCACCCCCTCCCGCCCCCCTGTGCTACTACAGCCCGTGCAGCCCTTCCCCGTACGGAGCACGATCATGGTCAACCCTGTCGCCCAGGCCCACCGCGGCCTCGGCACTACACTCTTCAGCCTGTTGAACCCGATACCGTTCGGCTTTTTCGTGGCCGGCCTCATCTTCGACATCCTCTACCTCAACACCGCCGAGGTGATGTGGGGCAAATCGGCCGCGTGGCTGATCACGTTCGGCCTGCTGATCGCCATCCTGCCGCGCCTGATCAACCTGTTCGCGGTCTGGCGCCGCAACGGCACCGCCACCGGCACTGACCGCCTCGATTTCCTGCTCAACCTGGTCGCCATCGTGCTGGCCATCTGGAACGCCTTCGTGCACAGCCGCGACGCCTATGCGGCGGCGGTACCGGGTACCCTCCTGTCCGCGCTGACGGTGGCACTGATCGCGCTCGGTTTCATCCTGCTTTCGCTGCAGCAGCCGGTGCTGCAAGGAGCCCGTCATGGCTAAGCGCATCCTGCCCGTCGTGGGCGTGCTCTCGCTGGCATTGGCGCTGGCCGCCTGTGCCGGCAAAGCCGAGTACCACCCGGCCGATCAATCCGGTGCGCAACCACCGCTGCCTGCGCCGCAGAACTACCTGATGCCACCGATGCAGGTGCCCAAGGGCGTGGGCTGGGCCGAGGGCCAGTCACCGTCGGTAGCCGATGGCCTGAAGATCGAGCGCATCGCCGCCAACCTGCAGCATCCGCGCCGGCTGCTGTCGCTGCCCAACGGCGATGTGCTGGTGGTGGAAGGCAATGGCCCCGGCGAAGAGCCGGTCACCACGCCCAAGCAATGGATCGCCGGCAAGGTGAAGGCGCGCTCGGGCAAGGCCGGCAAGGGCGGCAACCGGGTCACCCTGCTGCGGCGCACGCCGGGTACCAACGCCTGGACCCAGCACGTCTATATCGAAAACCTGCACTCGCCATTCGGTATCCAGCTGATCGGCGACACGCTGTACGTGGCCAACACCGGCAATATCATGAAGTACCACTACGTGCCCGGCGAAACCCGCATGTCCGACAAGGGCAGCGAGTTCACCGACCTGCCCAGCACCATCAACCACCACTGGACCAAGGAACTGCTGGCCAGCCGTGATGGCAGCAAGCTGTATGTGGGCGTGGGCTCCAACAGCAACATCACCGAGAACGGCCTGGCCGTCGAGTACCGCCGCGCGGTGGTGCTGGAAGTGGACGTGGCCACCCGCGGCAGCCGCATCTACGCCTCGGGCCTGCGCAACCCCACCGGCCTGGACTGGGAGCCGAGCACCGGCAAGCTGTGGGCGGTGGTGAACGAGCGCGATGAGATCGGTGCCGACCTGGTGCCGGACTACCTCACCTCGGTGCAGGAGCATGGGTTCTACGGCTGGCCCTACAGCTACTACGGCCAGCACGTGGACGAGCGCGTGCAGCCGCAGCGGCCGGACCTGGTGGCCAAGGCGATCCGCCCGGACTTCGCCATCGGCTCGCACGTGGCACCGCTGGGCCTGCTGTTCTACACCGGCCAGGCGTTGCCGGCGAAGTACCACGGCGGTGCCTTCATCGGCGAGCACGGCAGCTGGGACCGCTCGCCGTTGAGCGGCTACGAAGTGGTGTACGTGCCGTTCAAGGACGGCAAGCCGGCCGGCCGCCCGGAAGCGGTGGTGAGCGGGTTCGCGTCCAAGGATGAGAAGACGCTGATGGGCGCGCCGGTAGGCATGGCCATCGATGCCGAAGGCGCGTTGCTGGTCGCCGACGATGTGGGCGACGTGGTGTGGCGGGTATCGGCGAAGTAGCCGGCCACCCGCACTTCGCAGGCTTTCTGTAGAGCCGAGCCCATGCTCGGCTGACGTGCGCAGCGCGGGGTTTCCACGCCCAGATGGAAGAGCAGCCGAGCATGGGCTCGGCTCTACAGCGCCGATGACCCGCTGCGGAAGCCACTGAACACCGATTCGGCCGCAAACCCTACACCGCCCAGCAGTACGCCGAAGTACACCACCGACGCCACCACGAAGCCGTAGCCGGCCGCCACTGCGGCGCCATCGCGCTGGATGAAGCCGATCGCAAATGACATCAGCGCCAGCGCCGGCAGCGTGTTGCTGAAGGGAATCGGCCCGGCCGGCAGCATCAGCAGGATCGTGGCGAACACCAGCGCCAGATTGTTCAACCGCATCATCTTCTTCGAGCGCACCATCGCTGCCAGCCGCATCGGCCGAGACAGACGCTCCATCCGGTGCACCCATTTCAGGGCACGGCCCAGGTTGGCTTTGAGCTTTTCGGTGGCGATCTGCTTGTCGGCCAACCGCTGCGGCACCCACAACGGGCGATCGCGCACGCGGCTCAGGCCGATCAGCAGGATGGACGCACCGAATACCGTGCTCAGCCCGGGAATCGACACCGGAATCAGGAAGATCGCCGACAGCAGGATCACCACGAGCATCAGGCCCTCGTCGCCCAGTGCATGCAGCAGGGTGCCAACGCGGATATGGTCGCCGGGCAGGCCGTCGATCAGGTCTTCAATCTGCTGGGCAAGCGGGGCGGTGTCGCTGGCGTCGGGCGCTTGGTAGGTCATGCGTCGAAAGAGTGTCCAGGGAAGGGCGGTCGATAGGGCCGTCCTGCGGTGGGGGACGCACAGGACCCATGAGTATCCCCGGCCTGCGCCGCGCGGAGGTGAACGATGCATGAGGTCGGCGTTGTGCGGCGGCCTGGCCTAAAATGGGCATCCCCCGCACTGGTTGAAGATGATGGACATGGGTCGCAGGCAATCGACCATCGAACTGGTCGCCATCGATATGGATGGCACCCTGCTGGACCCCGCTCACAAGCTCACTCCGCGCGTGAAACAGGCCATCGCCGAGGCGCGCGCGCTGGGCGTGCACATCGTGCTGACCAGTGGCCGCCCGGTTCCCGGCCTGGCGCCGTTCCTGCAGGAACTCGGCATCGAGGGCGACGACGATTACTGCATTGCCTGCAACGGTGGCCTAGTGCAGCGCATCGGCCCGCGCGAGACGGTGGTCGAGTATCCGCTCAGCTTCGACGATTTCGTGTACTGCGAACAGGTCGCCCGCGAGATCGGCGTGCATTTCCAGGCGCTGGACGCGCAGCGCATGTACACGCCCAACCAGGACATCAGCATCTACACCGTGGCCGACTCGCATCTCTCGCGCATGCCACTGTCGTACCGCCGCGTGACCGACATGGACCCGGGCATGTCCTTCATCAAGCTGATGATGATCGACGAGCCAGAGGTGCTGGACGCTGCCATCGCGCGCCTGCCGGCTGCGCTGACCGAGCGCTTCGCGGTGCTGAAGAGCGCGCCGTTCTTCCTGGAAGTGTTCGACCGCCGCGCCGGCAAGGGGCCGAGCCTGCAGAAGCTGGCCGAGCACCTGGGCATCGACCGCGCCAACGTGATGGCCATCGGCGACCAGGAAAACGACCTGACCATGCTGCAGTACGCCGGCACCAGCGTGGCGATGGGCAATGCCATCGATGCGGTGAAGGCGACCGCGCGTTTCGAGACCGCGACCAACGCCGATGAAGGCGTGGCCAGGGCGATCGAGCGCTTCGTCCTGCAGTAACCGCACGTCGATCTGCCCAGGTAGTTGCCAACCTTGGTTGGCACACGCAGACGGGAAGCGCCGACCAGGGTCGGCCTCTACCACGCCAGGGCTATACCCACGTATAGCCTGGCCATCCCTATCGCCATTGGCGCTGTACCACGGTGCAATGGCGTATGCGGCAGTGCGATGCAAGAATTCCGCACGTCGAAATCACCCCGCCGCATCACCCGGAAGATCACCGCTTCCATCCGCCTCTGACCGGCGCGCACCGCGCCGTCATTCCTTCATCGCAATCGCCGCCAGCCAGCGCGCCGTACACCGGCGCTGCATCGCGCTGGGCGTGCGCCTGCGCCACTTTTCCCCTGCACCCTGGATCTGGCCATGAACACTCCACCTACGCTTCTTGCCCTGGCGATCGGCACCGCTCTCGTTGCACCACTGCACGCTGCCGAGTCGACCGACGCCGCCCATGAGACCCCCACCACCCTGAACGCGCTGCAGGTCATCGCCACGCCGCGCGGTGCCGCTGGCACGCCCACCCAGGTGGTCGGCCCCAACCGCTACGTCATCAACGCCACCGACCTCGACGCGATGGTGTCGGGCAACAACGGCCTGTCGATGCTGAAGAACGTGCCGGGCGCCAGCTACACCGCCACCGACGGTCTCGGTCTGGATATCTCCGCCACCAGCCTGTTCGTGCGCGGTTTCCGCATGAATGAAATGGGCATCACCTTCGAAGGCGTGCCGCTGAACGACAACGGCTTCCTCTCGCTTACCGGCACCAGCGTGGTCAACGTCGGCGTGCCCGATGGCATCGGCTCGATCACGGTCAGCCCGGGCGGCGCGCCGGTAAGTGTGTTCTCCAGCAGCGTCAATGGCGGCAGCCTCGAGTACCGGCTGGCAGAACTGCAGGACACGCCCAGCCTGCGCATCAAGCAGGGCGTAGGCAGCAACAACACGCTGGTCACCACGGTCTCGGGCCAGAGCGGCCAGCTCGGCGAGCACGGCCCGAAGCTGCTGGTCGACCTGCAGCGCGTGTCGGCCGACAAGTACCAGGGCGCCGGCACGCAGAAGTTCCTGCGCGGCGACCTCAAGGCCCAGCAGGATGTGGCGTGGGGTGACTTCACCGTGTTCCTGTCCGACAGCAAGGCCGCGGTGTGGGGCTACAACAACATCTCCTTCGACATGATCCGCAAGCTCGGCTGGAAGGCCGACAGCTTCTATCCGGACTATGCGTGGGCGTACTACGTAGCCTCGCCGGAGAACGCCGACAAATCCTGCGGCGCCTACACCTGCGGTGAGCTGTCCGAACTGATTCCGTACGACACCGGCCAGGTGACCCGCGACCGCGTCGCCTCGATCAACCACCGTTTCCAGATCACGCCCGCGCTCAGCGGCAACGTGCAGCTGTACAACGCCAACAGCCACACCCAGGCCACCCTGACCGACCCGACCGTGCCGTCACCCAACGGCGCGCCCTTCTCCGAACAGGTGCAGACGCCCCGGCTCAACCGCTTGGGTGGCATGTTCAACCTGCAGTTCGAGACCGGTGCGCACACCATCACCACCGGCTTCTGGCAGGAGAAGAGCAAGGCGGCGGCGAAGACCGAGTGGTACCAGCAGCCGCTGCTGGGCGAGGGCAAGCCCCTGAAGGCCACCGGGCCGTTCGATGTGTACGGGCCGGCGTTCCAGACCGACAACGCATCAAGCTGGGTAACCCGTTCACGGCAGTTCTACCTGCATGACAACTACGCTGTCACCGACACGCTGGTGCTGGGGCTGGGCTTCAAAGCGGTGGACTTCAGCACCACCGGCGGTGGGATCGGCGACGCGCCGGAGCGGCCGGTGAACGGCACGCTGCGCGCCAAGAGCAACTTCCTGCCGCATGTATCGCTGTACTGGAGCCCGACAGAAAAGACCGATGCCTTCATCGACCTGGCCAACACCATGAACGGCTATCGCGTGGCCCAACGCGGCAACATCGGCTACACCGCATCGGCCTGGACCATCACCGACCAGGAAGAGTTCGACCGCGTGGCCGGCACCCTGCGGCCGGAGAAGAACTGGAACCTGACCGTTGGCGCCAGCCACCGTTTCGACCGGCTGACGGTGACGGCGGACGTGTTCTACAACGACATCCGCAACCGCCTGCTGTCGGCGGCGGTCGGCACCCAGTTCGCACAGATCAATACGGTGCGGCTGATGCCGAAGATGCACGTGATCGGCGCCGACCTCGGCATCACCGCCGACCTGACCGATCACCTGCAGTTCTACCAGGGCATCGCACTGGCGCGCTCGTACTACGACAGCGATTTCGTGGTGGGCGATACCGTGTACCCGATCAAGGGCAACGCACAGCCGGGCTATCCGCAGCTGTCGCTGGTCAGCGACCTGTCCGCGCACTTTGGCGGTTGGCGTTTCGGCGCCACCAGCACCTCGTACCTGCGCCAGCCCTTCACCTATGAAAACGACATCCGCGTGCCGACGTTCTGGCAGGTCAACGCGTACACGGCCTACAAGCTGGGGCCGGACAGCCTGCTGCCGGGGCTGGAGCTGCGGCTGGACGTCAGCAACCTGTTCAACCGCAACAACATCGGCACCGCCACCATCGCCGGTTCGTCGTTCTCGGGCGACTACCAGACCCTGCAGCGCAGCGCCCCGCGGCAGGTGATGCTGAGCACGTCGATGTCGTTCTGAGATACGGAACGGGGTCGGATCCCTTTGCCACGCAAAGGGCTCCGACCCCATCCACTGTTTGCACGATCTGCACTGATTTCGTGGCACCAGCGCAAGGTTCCCACAATGTTGCTGGGTCATCCTGTACGCATGGCACAGCAGAACCCCCGTTTTCCTCCGGTCCGCAGACGCGCCCATGGACGTCCGCGTCCGGTGCCGTTCGCCGCACCGACGGTCGACCTGGAGGCCGAGTACCAGTTCTGGCAGGTCTATGACCGCGTGGTCCGCCCCCTGCCCGGGGGCGGCTTCCGTTTGGCCTGGCTGGTGCTGCAGACCGTATACCGTGCGCGGGCGCGCCATCCCGACGACACCCACAAGCGCGCGCTGTCACGCGTGCTGTTCGGCGCGAACATGACCGCCGACCGCGCCGCCGAGCTGGAGGAGCTCTACGCGCTCGTCAGCCGCCGGCTGGCAGCGGTGGCGGTACGCGGCCAGGATCCCCTCCGCATGATGGGATCCTGATCCGCCCCGCATCACCCACCACGCGCGACACCGCCTCCGTCAGCTGACTTTGCAGGGCATGCAGATCCGTCCCACCCCACCAGCACCGGCGCGCAGGTCAGGGTCGAAGAATTCCTCCTGGCTGCGGATCTGCCCGCAGCGGCTGCAGACCTTCTTTTCCTTCGACTCCAGCCCCTGCACCTGCTCGATCACCTGATCGACCGCAGCCGAGCGGATCTCCGTACCGGCCACTTCAATCAGGCGATAGAGCCGGTCGGACAGCGTCTGCACCGGGTCGCTGCCGAGGTTGAAGCGGTTGATGCGCAGGAAGCGATAGCCGTAGCTCTCCAGCGTCAGCTGGCGCTCAACGTCGGCCTCGACCAGATAGCGCTCGTGGTTGCCCACATGCACCGGCTTGTCGCGGCGGAAATGGAACTCGAAGCCGTCGTACTCGATCACGATCTGCAGCGCGCCGCGCACGGTCTGCACGGTCACCAGGAAATCCACGCGCCACGCCGGATGCTGGTAGGTAGGGTCAAGCTGGCGCAGGTAGTCGCCCACCGGGAACTGCGGAATGATCTCGACCGCATCGCCATGTTCCAACACGAAGGGCGTCTGCTGCAGCCACTGCAGCACCTTCGATTCCATCGGGCTGCGCGCATCGGTCTGCGCGGCGTCGGGCGCGGGGCGTTCCAGCTGGCTGGCGTAGTAACGCAGCGCATTGCCGATTGCGCCGCGGAACGCATCGACCGGCATCGAATGGACGAACCAGATCGCCTCCTGCGCACGGGAGAAGCCGACATTCAGGCGCTGCACCTTCAGTTTGTCCTCCACCGCATCCACCGCGCCGGTCAGGCTGACCGGGAAGATGTAGTTCAAGGCATCCTGGCCGGCGGTCGCCACCATCGAATAGAAGATCAGCCCGCGTTCCTCACCCTGGCAGGAGTCGACCGTCATCACCTTCAGCCGCAGCCGCTCTTCGAACTCGCGGCCGCGCGGATGGTTGAACAACGCCTTGGACAACAGCGTCTGCTGCTCGCGGAACGGCGTGATGATGCCCACCGTGGGCGGCGCCTCCGTATCCAGCAGCTCGACCAGGCGCTCGGCAATGAACGCCGCTTCCGCGTCGTTGGTGCTGCGGCTGGTGCGGTACCCGCTGGCATCGACCTGGCTGAAGCGGATCACCTCCTGCAGCGGCCGGCTGCGGATCTTCAATGCCTGCAGCTGGTGGTTGTAGAAGGTGGAGGACGAGAACCCGATCAGTTCCGCATAGCTGCGGAAGTGCTTGCGCAGCATCACCGAATACGAGGCCGAGAGCGAGCAGAACTCCAGCACCGAGCGCTTCACATCGAACATGGCCAGGCGTTCCAGTACATCGGCCTGCTGGCTGACGTTGGCGCGGAAGTAGTTGACCAGGTCCGAGCGGTACTTGTCGTTCAGCGCGATGCTGGCGTTGGCCGCCTTGACGTTGGAGAACTGCTTGGAGTCACCCAGCACCACCACCTTGCGCGCACGCAGCAGCGCCGGCAGCGCCTGCGCCACTGACACCTGCGAGCCTTCGTCGATCACCAGTACGTCGAACAGGTCCGGCGCCAGCGGCATGTACTCGCCGAACTCGCGGATGCTGGCGATCATCACCGGGAACGACTCGCGCACGCTCTCGAACTTGTCCACCGGGAATTTCTGCCGGTTGGCGATCACGCCTGCCAGCGCGCGGGCGTCGGCACGGTGATGGTCCATGAAGCTGATCAGGCGCCCATCCACGTGGGCATTCATCACCGAGGTGTTCAGGCGTTCCAGCTTGGTCTTGGTGCCGACATAGTCGTACTGCGGCGCGTCGACGAAGGCCTTGCGCGTGGCCATCCAGCCCTGCAGGAAGCGCAGGGTCAGCGCCCACAGTGCGGGGTCGTCCTTCGGCTCGGCCAGCAGGGTCTCGACGATGGCCGGATTGAGCCGCGCCAGCAGGGTCATTGCCTGCCGTGCAACCGCCGCACCCGGTCCCGGCGCGGCGCCGTGGGCGATCTGCCGGTAGCTGGCCGGCAGCTGTGCGCCCAGGCCTTCGGCCTCCAGCTTCATGCGCAACGCGTTTGCGCCCTGCACGATGGCCTGCAGCGCCGCTGCATCGTGCTTGAGCAGCAGCGGCCGGGTGGTGCCCAGCTGGTTGAGCTGCAGCTCCAGCCCGCGCACGGCATTGCCGCGCAGCAGATAGCCCAGCACCGGCATTTTCAGCTGCTGGTACTGCAGCAGCAGCGTGCCCAGCAGCCGTACCTGGTCGGCATCCAACGACTCGAACAGGTCCCAGCCGTCGACCGGTCGGTCGGCAAGGAAGGCCGTTGTCACCGCATCGCGACGGATGCGCTCGTCCAGCGATGCAGGGGTGTAGTCGGTGCTGCCGAACAGATCGGCAAGATAGGCTTCAAGCACGTCGGCCTGGGCAGTCACCGCTTCCAGCTCGGCCAGCACGTTGGCATCCATCACCGCGTGCACCTGCTGCAACACCGCAGGCGCGCGTTCGCCCAGTTCCGCCTCCTGCTCGTGCATGGCCTTCACGGCGGCAAGCGAGACACCCCCCAGCGTCTGCACGGTGCTGGAGATGGCCTGCCGCAGCGTCTGCGCCGTGTCCTGGCGCTCGCTCTCAAGTGCAGGCTGGTTGGCCTTCATGGCCTTGGCGAAGGCCGAAATCTGGCTGATCGTGCCGGTGGAAGTCAGGCGCTTGAAGTTGGCTGCCTGCTGGCCCAGCCGCAGGATCGGGTTGGGGAAATCGCGATCATGGCGAACCCGGCTCATCGCATCGGACAGCTTGTCGTACACCACGTCCAGCGCTTCGGTCTTGTCCGACAGCACCAGGCAGCTCTTCTTGTTGAACGCACAGTCGGCGGCGATGGCAGTGATGGTGTGCGACTTGCCGGTGCCGGGCGGGCCTTCAACCACCACGATCCGCCCCTGCGGCTCGCGCACGGCCAGCAGGATCTTGCGCTGTTCCTCGTTCAACGGGATGGGCGAATCGAACACCATGCGCTCGACCAGCGGCAGCGCATCCCAGGCCGATTCCACGCGTTCCCCGATCGGCTCGGGGTTGCGCATCAGTACGCCTTCCACCATGCCGTGGAACAGATCCACCAGCTTCGACCCACCATTGCGGGCCTGGTCGATGATCTCTTCGAAATCATTCAGCAGCGCTTCGTCGGCGCGCTCGAACGCAGCCAGATGCAGGGCAGGCGACAGCGCCACGGTGGCGGTGGACGCCTCGCTGGCAGACGAGGACAGCGAGACCTCGCCGCCCAGATCCACCGCGTTGGCCACCTGCCGGAACAGCGATGCCGCCACTTCAAACAGGCTTTGTGCCGGGTCGAGGTACTGGATGCGCTCCTGGATCGGCGACACCCACTCGCGGGCCATGCCCACGGCCAGCTCCTGCAGCACGAAGTCGATCGCGCGGCGGTTGGCGAACAAGCGGTTGCTGAGCGTCAGCGTATAGCCAGACCCATCCTTGGCCCGCACCACGTCCAGCGGCAGATAGAACACCGGGTACTGCACGCCCGCGTACTTCAGCGTGCCCACGTAGAGATACAGCTGCAGGCCATCGCCGGTGGCGACATAGGTTTCCAGGTCGCGGAATTCATGGAAGGCGTCAGCCGCCACGAAGTTCTCGAAGAACGCCATCAGCGCGCTGATCGTGCCGTCGCGGGTCAGCTGGTGCTCGCAGGCCAGCTGCAGCGGCAGCTCGTCGCCAGTGGCCAGCAAGCGCGCCAGCACTTCCGGCAGCGTCTGGTACAGATCGACAACGGAACGGGTGACCAGGTCCGATTCCGCCGCGTGCAGCGAATCCATCACCCAGTACGCCTGGCCCTGCAGCGGGCCGGCCAGATGCGCGATCAGCGGCCGCACCACCTGCACGCACATCGCATCCACCAGGATGCCCTGCACCGATTCCACCCAGGCTTCCGGGTCTTCCAGTGCACCGGCCACGCTGGCACGTGCCTTGTCCAGCACGGCTACGCGCACCGTGGCGATGGCGGTCTCGGTGATGGCGTTGACCTGCTCTTCGACGATGCGGCGCAGCGTCGCGCTGATCGGCCGGGTATAGCTGCGCGGGCCGATGGTGAACGACAGCTCCTCGCCGGAGGGCCGGCTGAGCAGCTTCCACAGCTCCTTGTCCAACGCCGGGTAGGGCGCGGTGCGCATGCCCGCGCGGAAGCCGGAATCGCTGGTGAGCACGATGCGGCGCCGCGGGGCCTGCGCGCGCTTGAAATCGGACTCGAGGAAATCGCGGAAGTACTGCGAGATCCGCACCGCGATTTCGCGCATCTTCGTTTCACCCAGTGGCCCGCCGCCGGTTGCCGCAGGTGTCAGCGGGGTGGATGCATCGGAGGTCGGCAGGTGCGGCGGCTGGGGAGTGCTCATGAATGGCTGGGCGGGCACCTGGCGAGGCAGGCACCGCTAGGGACTGGGCCCTGCATGGTCGCACGCGTCGCCCGTGGCGGGGAGGGGGACAGCGCCCTCCTGCACCGACGGCAGGATCATGTGCGCCGTCAGCGATCGCCAGAACAGCGACTCGTCGTAGGCATCAAAATCCGTTCTGACCAGAATCGGCGACGGCAGGCCCTGCCCGCGCAGGCGCAGGCGGATGCTGGCGACTTCTTCGCTCAGCCCCATGCCGAACAGCACCAGCTGCACCTTCGCATCGCGCAGCACGAACGACTCCTGCAGGCGCGTGCCGAGGCCAGCCGCCAGGAACGTTCCCACCAGGTCGTAGTTGCGCCACTCCAGCACCGACAGGCCGCTGTCCACGCTGTAGATCGATTCCATGCGGATGAGGCCGCGCCGTCCTATCGTCCGTGATATCCGCTGACGGGCGGCTTCCTGCCCGCCCATGATGAGCATCCTGAGCAAACCGCGTCTCCTTGTGTATGGGCTCGCGGAAATGGTCAGGGCGCAGGTGGCATGGCAGATATCAGATGAATCTGATTCCTTCGGGCATGCGGTGACGTGCTATGTGCCTGGCTTGCCCCGATCCAACTGCCGATACCCAATGGCTTCGGCCAGGTGCGCGGTCTGGATGCTCTGGCTTTCGGCAAGGTCGGCAATCGTGCGTGCTACGCGCAGAATGCGATGCATCGCCCGCGCTGAAAGCTGCAGTCGCTCGATGGCGTGTTCCAGCAGGTCCTGGTCGGCTTCGCCCAAGCGCGTGCAGGCACGCAAGGCGGCAGGCGGCAGGTGCGCGTTGAGGCCGCCACGCGCTTGTTGCCGCGCATGCGCCGCTTCCACCCGCGAGCGCACGCTGGCGCTGGGCTCACCCAACGGTGTGCTCTCACGCAGCTCCACCGCATCCATGCGGCTCACGTTGATGTGCAGGTCAATGCGGTCCAGCAACGGGCCCGAGACCCGCGCGCGGTAGCGGGTGATGCGCTCGTCGCTGCACAGGCAGCGGTTGCTGCGGTCGCCGGCCCAGCCGCAGGGGCAGGGGTTCATCGCCGCCACCAGTTGAAAACGCGCGGGATAGACCACGCTGCGCGCCGCGCGGGAGATGCGGATGTGGCCTGATTCCAGCGGCTCGCGCAGAGTTTCCAGCGCGCTGCGGTTCCACTCCGGCAGTTCATCCAGGAAAAGCACGCCGTGATGGGCCAGCGAAATCTCGCCGGGGCAGGGCGGATTACCGCCACCCACCAACGCCGCCGCGCTCGCACTGTGGTGCGGCGCCCGGAACGGCCGCTGCCGCCAGCGCTTCGGGTCCAGTCCTTCGCCGCTGACCGAGGTAATGGCCGCGAGCTGCAGGGCATCGATCTCTTCGCTATCCGGCAACAGGCTGGGCAGGCGCGAGGCGAGCAGGGTCTTGCCGCAGCCGGGGCTGCCGATCAGCAACAGATGATGGCCACCGGCCGCCGCCACTTCCAGCGCCCGGCGTGCGAGCGCCTGCCCGCGCACGTCGGCCAGATCCGGAAGTGGCAACGGCGTGGTGTCCACGCGTTCCACCTGCGGCAGCAGGCGCGGATTGCCCAGCCCGGCGCAGCATTCCAGCAGGGTACGCGCCACGCGCACATCGGCGTGCTGGGCCAGCGCGGCTTCGGCAGCGTTACCCGGCGGCACGATCAGGATGCGCCCGGCTTCGGCGGCGGCGATGGCGGCGGGCAGCGCGCCGGATACCGGGCGCAGCTCGCCAGTCAGGCCCAGCTCGCCGAGGAACTCGTACTGCAGCAAGGACTGCGGATCGACCTGACCACTGGCAGCGAGGATGCCCAAGGCAATAGCCAGATCGTAGCGTCCGCCTTCCTTGGGTAGGTCGGCCGGGGCGAGGTTCAACGTGATGCGCCGCTGCGGAAAATCGAAGCGCGCGCACAGCAGGGCCGCCCGTACGCGCTCGCGTGACTCACGCACGCTGGTCTCGGCCAAGCCGACAATCTGGGTGACCGGCAGGCCACCGGAGAGATGCACTTCGATCCGCACCAGCGGGGCATCGACCCCGGCGCGGGCACGGCTGTGGACCAGCGCCAGGCTCATGTGTGATTTCCTGCGGAGGGGCGCTTGATGGTGCGGCAGCCGCTCTCCAGGGTGTATCGGGGATTGCTGGTGCAGCAGCTAGGGGGATTCCGGCCAGCGGTGGTCCGGGGCTCCGAACAGGCAGCGCTGCTCATCAGGCACGGACCTGCCGAAGCGCCCAGAGCGCGCCTCGATCCACGATGGCCCGGCATGCAATCACGCTGACTACTCCACAGAGCAACCGTCGATTGAATCAATGAAGCCCGTTGGATACACCCAACTGGCGGTTGCATAATCAGCGTACAAAGCCGCTATCACTTCAGCTTTAGCCTGAGTAGAGAGAATGGGAATGAAGATTGTTGCAGCACAGATGCGATCAGCTCCTGGCGACGTCGATGGCAATATCGAACGGCACGTTCACTTCATTGATCTGGCCGCCTCGTGTGGCGGTGCGGCGGTCTTCTTTCCGGAGATGTCGCTGACCGGGTACGAGCCGCGGATGGCAGAGCAGCTGGCAATGACGGCAGATGATGCTCGTCTGGAAGTATTCCAGTCTCTGAGTGATCGACATCAGATTTTGATCGCAGTCGGCGGGCCATATCGTGGCAGCGATGGGCCGGAGATCGGCATGTTCGTCTTCCGCTGCGGTCTAGCACCCGCTGTCTACACCAAGCAAATGCTCCATGCCGACGAACTGCCTTACTTCAGGGCAGGAACCACGCCCCTGTCAGTAACCATTGGAAAGGAAATTCTGGTCCCCTCCATCTGTTTCGAATCGCTACAGATGGATAGCGCCTTGCGGGCCAAGGAGGCGGGAGCAACGGTCTACATCGCCAGCGTTGCAAAAAACATGGCTGGTATGGCACGTGCCCATCGCCATTACGCAACAGTCGCGCGGGAGCTTGGGATGATCGTAATGGTAGCCAACGGCGTGGGCCATGCCGATGGATTTGAGATGACAGGGGAGTCTGCCGCCTGGGACAACAGTGGTGGGCTGGGATGCAGCGCCGGAAATGGAGACGAGGCATTGCTGGTGTATGACTTGGCGAAACAAAGCGGTAGCACCGTGGCGCTCTAAGCAATGAGCATCGCGGGAGAACGGGCCAACGCCTGGGAGACTTGACTGGCAAGTGACTTCAATAGCTGGCTTTGCTCGAACGGAATCTGTTCGATCAGATGGTGTCCCTAAAAAACCGGTGTGTCGGCCATGCGCACCACCTCATTCAAGAATCCGTTTGAAAGAGCTCGTCTTAAATATCGGCTACATCGCGCAGCCGTACGCCGGAGAAGTTGGCTGCACTCAATGCATCAAACATCGGGCGGTCGCAGATGGGCGGCGCTCCCATGCGATCCTGGCGGAAGATATGGGCATCTCCCACAACATCCTGCTTGAATACCAGGCTCGCTCCGCCGACGAGGCTGTAAAGCTTCTCGTCCTCGCCGGTCTGATAATTGTGGTCGAGCTTGATCCTCACGCGGGAAGCGGCTTCATCCAGGGCATCAAGCCTGCGCAGCACATTGCCCAGGTAGTACCGAGGGCCGGGGTTGCCGTCAGCAAGGCTGAAGTCGCAGGCCACAAATGCAAACGCCTCGGCGTCCAACTGCTCAAACAGCTGCTTCAACGGCTCCGACACAATCCATATGCCAGCGAGCTCTTCCAGATCGCGCGGCAATCCGCCCTTTTCCGGCACATGAACCAGATGGGGGCGCTCCGGATACTGGTCTGGCGTTCCGTCAGGACGCGAGACGACATTCATCCCCGGGTCGATCAGCTTCTCTTCGTTAGCGATCTCTATGCCGGGAACCTTGCCATTGCCCAGGAGGCCGGCGTCGATCAGGAAGAATTCGCCCTTGTGAGATGCGGCTTCGGCTGAAACTTCAATGGGGGGCGATTCGGTCACGGGGGCTTCCATCATGGATTCAGTAGTCCGAGGAATGGACGAAGAGACCAGAGGGAATTCTGCCACCCGCGGCCCGGGCCCTCAAACAGACACCGCTGCTGATCAGGCACCGCCCCGCCGAAGCGCCCGAACCGCGCCTCAAGCCACGATGGCCCAGCACTTTCCACCAACAGCTGCCCCTGGCTCTGGTGGAGATCCAACCAGCGTTCGAAACTGATGCGAAGGCGTTCGATATCCGGCGCCCGCCACCAGGCATCGGCGGGCATCCGGATCAGCACGCGTGAGGGGGCGTTCTCCACGTCCATCACCAGCACGCCTTTGCACCGGATCTCGAAGGACGTCGCCCCGGCATAGCGCGTGTGCAGTTCAAAGCCCTCATCCGCTTTCGCGGTAACGAAGCCGAGTGCATCACTGTGCAGTAGCCGGTAATCGGCCGGGCGCAGCTTCTGGTAGGCCCACACCTGCTCGCCTGCCGGTTCGGGCCAGCCTGCCCACATCGCGCCGATCAGCACGATGCACGCCGCCGCCGCGGCAGAACCGTACTTCTTCATGCGCTCAGTCCTGTGGCCGTACCCGTTCGTGGATGAAGGCGGTAAGTGCGATATCGGCCATCACCAGCCCCTCCATCACCCGGTCGCCCACGTACTGGTCGGGCTCTCCGTTCTGACGCGTGCGCTCGGCTGCCAGCAGGAGTTCCTGCACGATGCGCTGGCCCGTCAGCGCGCAGTCGGCGTCGGACAACTGCATCTGCCGGCTGCGCAGGTGATGGCGCTCGGGCCATGGCTGACCGTCGGCCGCAGCGCCGGCGCCAATGGCGTGCAGGATGGCGATAAGGCTGTTGGGGTCCAGGGCAGGGGCGGGCGAGGGCGCCTCCTGGATGGGGCGCGGGTGAGGGGAGTGCGGCGTGGTCATGGCAGGCTCCGTGCAAGCAGGCAGAAGCCGCCACCGATAGAGGTGGCGGACGATGCGTGGCTCGAAAACCGGTGTGTGATGATCGCCGGCGGGCGCAAGGCCCCCACGCACCGCCCGCCATAGCCGGCAGACGGATTGCCAGCCGGCACCACACGGGGTGGTGCCGGCTGGCAAGCGCAAACTTCATCACAACAACGGGTTTTCGAGTCCCGACCACCGATGCACGGTGGCGCAGTAACGATTACCTGCTGTTGTGAGAAATGCCAAGGGGTTGAGGTCAATGCCGCCAAAGCCCGAGACGTTTTTGGCATTGTCGCATGGGTGGAAGTGCTGCAAGAGCCGTTGGGGGACAAAGCCTTTGGTACCTATGTGGTTTTGTCGACCAGTTCGTCCGACGGGGGATTTGGGACATGGCAAATGCGACATCGCTTGTTTAGCGATATTGCTGGGCCCGCCCATGCGGCCGGACCGGAAGGTACCGCCAACTCACGCGCGTGCCGAGCGGGGCGACGCGATGTCCGCTTCTGGCCGGAAGCGGACATCGGGCCCTGATCGACCGCAGGGAAGGATGTCAATGTCGGCTACCGACCCGAAGCGGACGTTACGGGGCTGCGCCTCTGGCCTCGATAGCCGCTTCATCGTGACTGTTGACTGCACTTCGCCGCTTTTCCTCTATTCGCGCGTGCATCCATTCATGGCCCCAGGGAACGAACAAGACCATACGAAGCAAAACCCACCACAAGTTGTACAACCCGGCGTTGTGAAGAGCATCGTCGCTAAGCAATCCATGGGTGTAGAGATTGCGCAGGTTGAAGCCAGATTTCTCAGTGAGGATCGCACGCAGCTGGAGAACGAAATCCTTGCCAAGAACCTCGTCGGCAGGGGCGCTTTCCAGAAGCTGGTTGAGGGACATCTCCTCTTCAGTGCCGTCGCCGCGGTCGACTAGGGTGTTCTTTCTTTCACGCCTGAAGATGTTGCGCACGATCGCCTCGGCCTGCGGAATCAGGTAAGCGGCAACCTCTAACCAATCATGGTTGAATCCTGCTGTCAGGCCGCGTGCGATCGAGTCTTCATGGCCATCGGGAACGCTCGGGGACTGATGCAGGTAGAGCAAGAGGCTGTTTAGGGACGGCTCGAACTTCTCGTTGAAGATGTCGATGGCCTCGAAGATGCCAGGCATTGCGACCGTGGCGTCGATTTCTCGAACCTGCTCGATCATCTTCTGAAAGACGTGGTCCTCATTCGTTCGGTCGAAGGATTCCCGCCTGGAGACAGGAATCCCATTCTCGTTGTAGCTGATTCGGACAAAGAAGTCGGCGAGCGGGTGACGAGCATTGTTGTCGAGCACAGACTGCCGGACATTGTCGTACGCGGCGCCATGCCCAATCCCATAGGCCAACTGCATTAGTCCTTCGTGGTCGGTGGGGCCGATTACAGTCGCGCGCACGTGCTCGATCAATTCCCCGAAATCCATCGGGAACTCGTGAAGGTGCATCTCTTCCAGGATCGTCCTGCGGACGTCAGCGAGCTCTTCCTGCAGGTCCCGGATTCTGGCGCGGTCTCCGCCGTACTGGCGAAGCTTGGCTATTCCTTCGGCCAGCCAGTCCGCCTTCAGCATCGCCTGGGCCGGTAGCCGCGCCCGTTCAACCAAAACCTCGGCGGCCGCCTGCTGACACCTCCGTGCCGCAGAATCGTCTCGATTCCTTTCCCAGAACCTAGCGGCGATCTCATAACAGGTCTGCGCGTTGTCGGGGTGATAGCCGTCACCTTGCGCGGCAAGGCGGGCTGCGTGATCCTCAAAAGCTGGGGCGAGTTTCAGCCCTAGTGCTCGGTTTCGCCCCCGAACAAGTTCCGAAAGTGGGAAAAAGACACCCGGCCAGCCCTGCGCGAGCGAGTGGTGGATAGCAGCTTCGATCACGCTCCAGTAACTGTTGTGCAGATCCACGTCGCGCTTTGCATACGTGGAAGTAAGCTCAAGACCGCGTTGCATTTCTTCGCGTGAGGCAACAGCGTTCTCGCCGCACATGACCTGCTCGCAATGATCGAGGTAGGCTCTGGCTGCGATCTGTCCGTACTGCCACATCTTCATCCCGAGGCCTTGCCCCGCGACGCATGCGACATCGGCAAGCCTGGCCTTGAGCCAAGGATCTTCGACGGTTTCCGATAGCACCTGGAGGCAGGCGACGTCGTTGGCATCGTAGTCTTCGATCAACGTGCTTACTCTGTCGCCTATTCGGAAAAGCGGGTGGAACAGGTTGCTAGCGGTGCCGGCGCTCAGTCGCATCGAGACGGTCGATGCAAGCAGGCGAACAATCGCCGCTTCAGTGGCACGGCCTTGCGCATCCAGTTCCTGGGTAACGCGGAGCAGATGCGTATAGTGCTGCGACGCGCCTGTCGGCCAATCGCCTAATCCGTCTACGTGACGCACCCAATCGGCCGTTCGCACGGCGTCCTGGGTTAGCGTTTGTCCAAGAATGCCCATGCTATGGAATCCGGTAGGTCATGCGGATTAGCGTATGCGCGTCAGCCTCCTTCTGCAAAGCCCTTCTTCGAACGCGGATGATGAGCTATGGATTAAGGCCGTGTTGGCGACTAGATCCTGGAACATCAAAGAACGGAACTAAGCTCGGTTCTTGCGCACTAACTTAGGGTCGATAGCGGTCGGACACGTTGATGTCCGCTTCTGGCCGAGAGCGGACATCCTCCGAGAATTGCTGCGTTGCTCGTCCGTCAGCCAAAGCAGGAGCCTTCCCCTCCATCAATTGATGATCTCCCCACTCCCCGAAGCAACAAACGCCCTCAACTGCCGAACGAACTCCGCGTCGTAGGCTTCCCACTCCGTAATCTCCCCAACAACCCGCAACGGCTCCGCACTCCGATACGACCGCGTCGGGTTCCCAGGAAACTTCTTGTTGGTGACATTCGGATCGTCTTCAAATGGGCCGGTCGGCTCCACCACATACACGCGCGGTCGCCCCTTACCCTTGGCCATCTCCGCAGCCAACCCCGCGCCCTTGGCAATCGTGGTGAAGTAGATGTGGTTCATCACCACGCTGTCGCGATAGTTGGAGCGGAATCCCGCGCTCAGCAGTTCGCCCACCGCGAGGTCAGCCCGGGTGCCGTGATAAAACGGCCCGGCAACCTGGTCGCAGGTGTCATGCGAAACGGGTGTCCATTCGGTGTCCTGTGCCATCGGCACTACCCCTACCTGTTCTGCCGGATCGACAGGCCGGCGAGTCTAGGGCGCCGGACGGGCCTTGCGGCAAGGCCCCATCAGGGAAATACTCTGTAAGTGGGAGGCGCGGTGCGCCTCCTTTTTTCATTCTGCCTTGCTGCGGCCTTCCAGCTCGCGCACCGCCGTTTCCAGCGCATCCAGCTTCTCGCGGGTCTTCAACAACACCGCACGCTGCACTTCAAACTCTTCGCGCGTCACCACGTCCAGCTTGGCCAGCCCCGCCTGCAGCGCTCTTGAAGGTGGCCTGCAGTTCCTCGCGCGATTCGCGCAGGCCCGGCGGCACCAGGTCGCTGAGGCGACGGGCGAGGTCATCGATTTGGTTCAGGTCGATCATGGGGGGGCTCCGTGAGGTAACAGCCGGTTCGGTCTTCAGCCCGCCAAGTTAAACCGATCGCGAAACCCTGTGACGGCATCTTGAGACCGTTCGGTCGCACTTTTCGAGCACAAACGTAGGGGCTGGTCGGGCCCGTTAAGAAAAAGCCTACAGGGCAATGCGGGTTTTTCTGACGAGTGTGAGAGCGGGTGACCGTGCAAAATCGGCAGCGCTGTATGAACGGATTGTTCATTCTCGCCAGGGGGACATCATGGGATGCAATGGGTGGCGGCTCGCTCCAGTGTTGCTGTGCTTCGCTGCAACGTCGGCTTCGGCGCAGGAATTCGTGGAGGCCGAGTCCGAATACGCCAATCGCGTTGGCAAGGCCCAGCAGCTTGGGAAGCTTGATGCAGGTGCCTTCGGCGAGAGCATTTCTCTGTTCAACGGGCAGTTGAGCTTTTCGGTCACAGACATCGCCATCCCGGGCAACGCTGGACCGCCTGTGGCGCTGAGCCGCAAGCGCAGCATCAGTGAGCGCTATTTGTATCAGGACAGCAAGCCTGGCGACCTTGCCGGCTTCTACGATTGGGATGTCGACGTTCCACACTTGGAGGGTGTTTTCAGCGCCCGCGGATGGGTGGTCGGGCCCGACAACGATGCGAGCCGCTTCCAGCGCTGCACACAGCAGAAGCGGCCCTACATTGGCGATGGCGGCATTTCCTACTACCCGGAAACCGTGTTCTGGAATGGCTACGGTCTGAATCTGCCCGGCCAAGGGAGCGCGCAGATGCTGGTTGCATCAGCCGGCGTCCCGATGCCCACTGACGCGCAGAGCTATCCATGGGTGACAGCCGGCAATGTGCGCGTCCGGTGCTTGCCGCAGACCGAGAACGGAGTGCCTGGCGAGGCGTTCCTGGCGGTCACGCCGGATGGGACGAAGTACTACCTCAACTGGGTCGTGACGCGCGAAATGACCCGGATGAATTACAAGGATAATCCACTGGCACCCACCCGGTCGCTGTCACGAACCCATGTCTTCTTCATGGCTACGCGCGTGGAGGATCGTTTCGGCAACTGGGTCAATTATGGATACAACGGCGACAAGCTGACGTCCATCACCAGCAGTGACGGACGTGCCATCACCCTTGGCTACTCCGGCGACCGCATTACAAGTGCCTCGGCCCACGGTCGAACATGGACCTACCAGTACCGTGAACCCGGCGTACTTGGCTCGCGTATCGATGGTGGACTGGCGGCCGTGGTGCTTCCCGACGGTACGCGGTGGACCTACACCGCGAGCGGCACGCTGCGCCCCCCCAATTTTGGACCTACGCCGGAGGGCTCCGAGTGCGATCCTCGTATGGGAACCGTCTACGGCCCCTACAGCTATGCGGTTGGTCATCCGGCGGGTGCGGTGTCTACCTACTCACTGGCCTATCGCTACTTCTACCGCGCTACCGACATCAGCCCGTGCTCGTCGCCTGAGCAGACGCCCTATATCGGTGTCTGGAACCTGCAGCAGCGGACCATCAGTGGGCCGGGCCTGCCATCAATGACAACCACCTACGGCTTCCAGGATGGCTTTTCAGCCGAGGGTCGCTGGACGACGGTGACCGAGCCTGACGGAAGCGTCACCAGCTATCTGTTCGGCGTGCGGCCGCGCGTCGATGAAGGCAAGGTGCTGGAGACCCGAACCGCCAATGCTGCGGGTGTGACGCTTCAAGGCGTGAAATACCAGTATCTGAGCAAGGAAGAGGCTGCTGGGCAGTTCATTCCTCTGGTGGGGCAATCGCTGAGCATCATGACCCCAACCGAAGGACTCATCGAGCCGCAGAAGCAGGTCGTCACCACGCGCGAGGCCACGGCATATACCGAGCGGGTGGATCTATTCGACCTCTTTGCGAGGCCGGTCCAGACCTACAGTGGAAGTGACCTGGGCGTGGCCAAAGACAGGGTTGTACTTCATGACGATCTCGCAAGCTGGACCTTGGGCCAGAAAGAACGCGTGGAAGATGTCGAGACCGGTGTGGAGCAACAGCGCACCGAGTTCAATGCACAGTCCCTCCCGCAGTCCACATGGGTGTTCGGCAAGCTGAGGCAAACGCTGGCCTATGACCCGTTGGGGAACATCACGCAGGTGGTTGATGGCAACGGCAACGCAACGCAACTGCAGGATTACAAGCGGGGCACGCCTCGGCGCATCCTGTACGCCGATGGCACCAGCATCTCCGCCACGGTGGACGACAACGGTTGGCTGTTGAGCAGAACCGACGAAACCGCGGCGACCACTTCCTACGGCTACGACGCGGTCGGCCGCTTGGCGCTCATCCGGTATCCCGGCGGCGACAACGTGGCGTGGAATGATTCGATCATCAACTACCTGCGGACCACAGGGTCTGAACGGGGGCTGGCAGCGGGGCACTGGCGTCGCACGGAATCAATCGGCAATGCACGGCGCATAACGTGGCACGACGCATTGATGCGTCCTGTACTTACCGAGGAGTACGACACGGCCAATCGCGGTTCAACGCTGCGGCAGGTCATCACATCCTATGACCACGCCGGCAGGACGATCTTCCAGTCCTATCCCGGTCGATATCGCGTGGAGGGGCCCTGATGCGAATTCCGACGATGATGGAATCGGGCATTCAGTCGCGCTGGTTTGGCGCATTGCTGCTGATGATCATGGCGCTTGCGCTTAGTCCAGCAGTGCACGCCCAGGCTTGGGTCAGGCTGACCGGCCCGGCGCAGACCGTCTATACAGCTCCAGCAACTGTGACCATGACGGTTGAGTTCGGGAGTACCAATGCGGGTCCCAAGTCCGAGTACATCGACAACGTCCGGCTGACGCAGAACGGCGCGCTGGTTACCAATTTCGCGTATGGCGCGTACACGGTGCATGGTCTGCCGCCAGGAACGTATCAGTACATGCTGACGGCGCAGGGCATCCGCAACCTCAACGGAGAGGAGATTGTCAGGTCGCTGCAGAGTGGGCCTGTAGTCATTACTGTCAATGCCCCTCCGGAACCTGTTAACTCGGCCGAGATGGTGTCTGCCTCTCTGTCAACAAATCGCGTGGTGGCCGGCCAGCCGTTCGTGGCGACGGTCACGATGAGGAATACAGGGGAAACTACATGGACGCCGGAAGGCGGATATGCACTCAGCATGCCCAACGACAATCCGGCGTACTGGCAGTCCTCAAGCCTATCCGTCCCAGGAACAGTGCCGCCGGGAGCAACAGCGACCTTCAACATCACTCTAGTTCCCAGCACGGGCGCGGCCAATGGAGGCTGGTATGGCGTGGCATTCCAGATGCACAGGAATGGGAACTGGTTTGGGCTTGCTTCAGGCCAGATCGGCTTCTTTATTTGGCAACCGGTCAACGGCGCTGAGTACCACAGTCAATTCGTAGCCAATGAAATGAAGACTGCGGGAAGTCAATCCGCCGTAGTAAGCATGAAGAACACCGGCGACACCACGTGGTATCCGGGTAGCCACTGGTTGGGGGCCCAGAACCCTACCGATTCAACACTTTGGGGCAGCGCGCGCATTGCGCTCCCTCGTGCGGTAGCGCCTGGGGAAACAGTTGATATTCCAGTGCCGATGCAAGCGCCTACAGCGCCGGGGATCTATAACTTCCAGCGGCAGATGTGGGCTGATGGGAAGGGCTGGTTTGGGCCCGCCACGCCGAATGTGGCGGTGAGCGTAACGGCACCTGTGAACAACGCGCGAACCGAAGAGGGGGGCGGTTTCCCGATCGGTATGGAGACAGGTAGCACGATGCAGATGCGGCTGCGCTTCCGCAACACAGGCGAGACGACGTGGAGCAGCGGAGCGGGATACGCACTGGCGACCGAGAATCCTGCCGACAATACCGTGTGGAGCGCCGCGCGTATTCCCCTGCCCTATGATGTGCCGCCCAATGGCATTGTCGAATTTCTATTTACGATCACCGCACCTTCGGTCGCCGGGCAGTACCCGTTGCAGTGGCGGATGAACCAGGAAGGGGTAGGTCGATTTGGGGATGCTACAGCCAATACCAACACCCGCGTAACGCTGCCGCCATTGAAGGGTACTTGGACCGAGTACGATGCATTGGGACGCCCCACATCGGTTTCCCAGGATACCGAGTCCGGAGTGGCAACGAGCGTCATCACCTACGAGGCGGGCAATCGACGCACCACGGTGGATCCGCGAGGCTATACCACCCGCGTGCAGTACGTTGCGTTCGGTACACCGGCGCAGTCTGATGCAATTGCCATCAGCGCGCCCGAAGGGGAATTTACCGATATTCCACGGGATCGCTATGGGCGGCCGGCGGCGATCGTACGTCGCAATGCAGACGGCAGCGTGCGCTTGCAACGCACGCTTGTGTACGGCGCTGGCGGGGAACTGTGCAAGGCCATAGAGCCAGAGTCTGGGGCTACGGTCATCGCCCAGGATGGCGCTGGCAACACTCTCTGGACTGCCAGTGGTTTGAACCTTCCGGATGCCGCCAACTGTGATCTGGCGGCGGCCCAAGGATCCGGGCGACGTATTGATCGGGCGTACGATGCGCGTAACAGGATTTCGACGCTGACGTTCCCCGATGGGAATGGAAACCAGACTTGGAGTTACGCCGCAGATGGGCTTCCAACTCAGATAGTCACGCTCAACGACGGTGGGGCGAACCAGACTACCAATGCGTACAGCTACAACAAGCGAAGGCTGATGACGGGCGAATCCACATCACAGCCCGGCTGGTTCACTTGGGGGCTCGGCTATTCTTACGACGCCAACGCATCGCGTTCCGGCATCCAGTACCCGAGTGGTATGTTCATTGCATTGGATCCGAATGCTCTGGGCCAGCCAAGCCGCGTCGGCAGTTACGTGAATGGCGCTGAGTATCATGCAAATGGCAGCATTCGCATGTTCACATATGGCAACGGCATTCAGTTCGAGCAGGTGCTCAACACCCGGCAGCTTCCCTCCCGCATCGCTGCATCGCCCAATGTGATCGGCCTGAATTACAGCTACGATGCGGTTGGCAACCTGAACTCGATTCTCGACACAATAGATTCCGGTCGCAACCGGCAGATGGCCTATGATGGTCTCGGTCGCCTTACGCAGGCGGCTTCGGCCGCCTTTGGCGGCGATGGCACTGTCCGCTATGCCTATGACGTATTGGACAACATCAAGAGCGCCAGACTGCTGGGCCGCAAGGATCATTTCTATGCCTATGATGGTGCCAACCGGCTGACCAACGTGATGTCGAGCGACGGCGCGACTACGATGGGACTGGCATATGACGCACAGGGAAATCTCTCGATGCGGAATGGGCAGGCCTTCGTGTTCGACATGGGAAATCGACTGCGTTCAGCCCCAGGACCGGAAAACTACCGTTATGACGGTCATGGGCGTCGTGTTCTGGCATGGTTGCAGGGCAGCGGATCGATCCTTTCCATGTATGACAGCCAAGGTAAGATTCGTAGGCAGCAAAGCGAGCGCGATGGGAAAATTCGGGAGTATCTTTACTTAGGTGCGATGCTTGTTGCTACTTTGGAATCAGGGCCGGAAGGAATAACGCTTCTGAAGTACTCGCATCCGGATTTGTTGGGTTCACCTGTCGCAGTTACTGACGCTTCGGGCAGTGTGGTCGAGCGCAGTTTTTATGATCCATATGGCGAGCTTCTGAATCGGCCACTGAATGACGGGATCGGCTACGCGGGGCATGTCAGCGACAGTCAGAACAGCCTCTCCTATATGCAGCAGCGCTACTACGATCCACAGGTGGGCAGGTTCCTGTCTGTGGATCCAGTAACCGCCTACGGAGGTCCGCTTGGAGCATTCAATCGATACTGGTATGCGGATGACAATCCGTATCGATTCAGGGACCCTGACGGAAGACTTTCCCGTGGCTCTGGTTTTTCAGACAGGGAATGGAAAGGATTTGACAAAGCGCAGCAGAGTGCCGCCAAGAGCCTTGAGAAGGCGGCGGATAGAATTACAGGCGCGCTGTCGAGTGGGAAGGGTCTGAAAAGCCTTACTCGAGCATTTGAGCGCAACTTTGGCGAAGGTTCCGGTACAGTCGAGAACATGACAAAAGTTGCGTCTGACATGTCGAGCATGGCAGCTGCGCTCCGGGATACCGGGGCGGGCGCGATTCCTGCCAACGGAATGACGACCGCTCAAATTGATGCCAAGTACGGAGGTAATAATGCCGGAACATTGGCTGCTGTCCCCACGAGTGGTTCGGCACAAGTAATCGTGAATACAAGTCATGCCGAGTTCAGGAGCCAATCGACTCTTGCTTGGGCGGCCGGGCATGAGACCGCGCATGCTGTGTTTGGATACAAAGACACGCTGTTCAATGGTGAGAAGGGATACAAGTTTGGCTCGCCGGCGGAGAGGGATAGCTTTGAGCAGTTCCCCAGTTCACAGCGACTGATCAATCCAGATCATCTAATGGACTTTGCCCGATGAAGAATTTATTTGGATTTTCCCTTGTGGTTTTTCTGGCAGGAGGCTTGTGCTCCTGCTCGCATGGAATCATCCGCCCTGCCGCGGAAAATTATAGGGTGGATGTTGTCGATAGGGCCGAAGAGCGCCGCTTTGATGTTTCACTCGTCTCGAATGACGACCGCGCGTTGTGCGTCTCAAAGGAGAGCTGGCCGGACGCCACAGGTGGCTTTTCTGTAGCCAGAGATGACACGTTTGTGCTGGCGGGAGGAGATCGGCTGCAGGCCCGTAGTGGGCTGATGAGCGCCTATTGCCCAGGGGGCTGTGGGGAGCACCGCGTTGAACCGCACGGTGCATTGAGAGGATTCATTTCCTATGAAGCATTTGCAGGCTCCAAGGTGCTTGCAGGCGAAGGACGAAAGGAACTCCATTTTTCAGTTTCGCCATACTACTGTCGCTGATGATCTCGTGCACGAGAACCGCCGCGACTGGGCCTGCGATTGCGAGAGGGTTCTTGCCTCTAAGCGTCGCTTATATGGTGAGCGGAAGCGCATCTGCTTGTGATGTTCAACGCTCGGTTGCGTGCAGCGCCCACTGCCTTTCGTGCAGGCATTTGGAAGGATTCGGCACGTGCCCGGCTAGGTGTTACCAGCTTAAGTCCCTACGGCAGAGTCCCCCGAAATGCCGCGTCAGCGCCTGCCCCCCATCAATTGATGATCTCCGCGCTCCCCGAAGCAACGAACTCCCTCAACTGCCGAACGAACTCAGCGTCGTAGTGCTCCCACTCCGCAATCTCACCAACAATCCGCAACGGCTCCGCACTCCGATACGACCGCGTCGGATTCCCAGGAAACTTTTTGTTGGTCACATTCGGATCGTCCTCAAACGGCCCGGTTGGCTCCACCACATACACACGCGGCCGCCCCTCACCCCGCGCCATCTCCGCAGCCAACCCAGCGCCCTTGGCAATCGTCGTGAAGTAGACGTGCTTCGTCACCACACTGTCGCGATAGTTGGAGCGGAATCCCGCGCTCAGCAGTTCGCCTACCGCGAGGTCAGCCCGGGTGCCGTGATAGAACGGCCCGGCGACCTGGTCGCAGGTGTCATGCGAAACGGGTGTCCATTCGGTGTCCTGTGCCATCGGCACTACCCCTACCTGTCCTGCCGGATCGACAGGCCGGCGAGTCTAGGGCGCCGGGCGGGCCTTGCGGCAAGGCCCCATCAGGGAAATACTCTGTAAGTGGGAGGCGCGGTGCGCCTCCTTTTTTCATTCTGCCTTGCTGCGTCCTTCCAGCTCGCGCACCGCTGTTTCCAGCGCATCCAGCTTCTCGCGGGTCTTCAACAACACCGCACGCTGCACTTCAAACTCTTCGCGGGTCACCAGGTCCAGCTTGGCCAGCCCCGCCTGCAGCGCGCTCTTGAAGGTGGCCTGCAGTTCCTCGCGCGATTCGCGCAGGCCCGGCGGCACCAGGTCGCTGAGGCGACGGGCCAGGTCATCGATTTGGTTCAGGTCGATCATGGGGTGCTCCGTGGGGTGGTGGGCCTGCGCATCCGGCGCGGCCACAGCTGTTCGGCAGTAAGGATACTGCTGGCCCCGGGCTGCCGGACAGGCGCTGCGGGTTTCGCACCGGCCGCGTTCAGGCGCTATCCTCCACGCCGGAATACAGGAGATAGACGATGAAGATGGTCATGGCGGTGATCAAGCCGTTCAAGCTCGACGACGTGCGCGAAGCGCTGGCCGAGCGCGGGGTTACCGGGATCACGGTGACGGAAGTGAAGGGCTTCGGTCGCCAGAAGGGCCATACCGAGCTGTACCGCGGCGCCGAGTACGTGGTCGACTTCCTGCCGAAGGTGAAGCTGGAAGTGGCGGTGACCGACGATCAGGTGGAGGTGGTGGTGGAAGCCATCGTGAAGGCGGCGGGCACCGGCAAGATCGGCGACGGCAAGGTGTTCGTGTACGACCTGGGCAGCGTGGTGCGTATTCGTACCGGTGAGCTGGACGCGGACGCGTTGTAAGCCGCTTTTGTAGAGCCGGGCCCACGCTCGGCGGGTGCAAAGAGCAGCCGAGCGTGGGCTCGGCTCTACAGAAAGGCGGTCGAGCGAGCTCGACCTCTACCGGCGCTTCGCCCACTTGTAGAACCGCTTCCAGCCCTGCCGCACGGCGGCCACCCAACCCGGGTCGGCCACCATGGCGGCCTGCGCAGCACTCGGCGCCTGGCCGGTCACGCGCTGGCGCATCTTCAGCAGGTTCTTCATGTCGCTGCGGCTCAGCTGCCGGCTCAGCGGGTTGCGGCGCAGCCAGCGCGGTACGCGCCAGGCCGAGGTGAAATCCAGCAGTACCGGCACGCCGGCGCTGACCACCACGTTGGTGCCATGCAGGTCGTTGTGGGTGATGCCGGCGGCGTGCAGGCGGCTCAGCGCGTGCTGCAGCTGCTCGAACACTTCATTGCCCACGGCCTGCGCGGTGCTGAGCGTCTGGCCGGGGATGAATTCCATGCCCAGCGCCAGGCCACCAAGGGTGCCGAGCAGGGCCGGGGCGTGCTTCCAGCCGCCCAGGCGTTCCAGCATGCGCGCCTCGCGGCGCACCATCAGCCGGGCGATCGGCGACACGGGGGTGCCACGGTAGCGGGAGTAGTCCTTCACCACCGCCGGACGACCGTCCAGGCAGGTGCGGTAGACATCGGGGGCGAGGAAGCGTTCACCGCGCTTGAGCAGCAGCGGCGCCACGGCGTCATCGCCGCAGGACGGGGAGGGGGTAATGGAAGGGATCATCTGGGGTCTCGGGCGACCCGGTGGGCGGCGCTGAAGCGTCAAGCGAACCGGTACGACTGGGGGAACTGGCTAAACTTTCGTTAAGTGAATTTTAGTACCGGCGAGTTCGCTATTCCACGATTTGTCGGAGAAATGTCGGCGTCGTGGCTGGAACAGTTCGTCACATACATTCGGACAATTATGTCTCAATTTTTTAAAAGGCATTGAATTTCAACGACTTGCAAGGTCGCCCGTCTCCGCTCACACGGCAGCGCTGCGCGCCGCGCACGCCCGGCTTGACCCCGGCGCACGGCCTGCCGACCATAAGCTGTTACACGCGACATCGACGGCCGCACCCACCCGGCACGTCCCCGTCTCCTGCCGCGTTCCCCCACTGATGCCGGCCCTGCGGCCGCATCGCCCTGTTTCCCTGTCCGGCGTGTGCTGGAGGAAAGTGTTTTGATCATCAAAATCGTGCTTGCGGCGCTGTTCGTGTCCTGCGTGCTGTACATCCACTTCCGTGGCAAGGTCCGTGCGCGCTGGTCGCGCCAGCTGCTGGACCACTCCAGCTTCATGGCCCCGATCAACGTGGTCATGTACATGTTTTCCAAGGTGCCGACCACGCCGTTCCTGGACCCGGGCAAGGAATTCCCGCAGCTGGAGCCGCTGCGGCAGAACTGGCAGATGATCCGCGACGAGGCGCTGGCGCTGCGCGATGCGCAGGCGATTGCTGCCTCCAGCACGTTCAATGATGCCGGCTTCAATTCGTTCTTCCGCCGCGGCTGGAAGCGCTTCTACCTGAAGTGGTACGGCCCCTCGCACCCGTCGGCCAAGGCGATGTGCCCCAAGACCACCGCGCTGCTGGAATCGCTGCCGGACGTGCGTGCGGCGATGTTCGCGCAGCTGCCGTCGGGCAGCGAACTGCGCCCGCACCGCGATCCGTTCGCCGGCTCGCTGCGCCTGCACCTGGGGCTGGCCACGCCCAACAACGATGCCTGCTACATCGAAGTGGACGGCATCAAGAAGAGCTGGCGCGACGGCGAGTGGATGATGTTCGACGAGACCTACATCCACCACGCGCACAACGAGACGCCCGATGACCGGGTGATCCTGTTCTGCGATATCGCCCGCCCGCTGCGCTTCGGCCTGCCGGGCCTGTTCAACCGCCTGGTGGCGTCCACGCTGCTGGCCGGTGGCGCCTCGCCGAACCTGCCGGGTGACCCGACCGGTGGCGTCAACAAGGCCTTCGGCAGTGTCTACAAGGTACGGTTGAAGGCCAAGGCGCTGCGCGAGCGCAGCGTGGTGGCCTACCAGGTGATCAAGTGGGGCCTGGTGGTGGCGGTGATCGCTGGTATCTGGGCGCTGTAAGGGAAAAACAGCCGAGCGTGGGCTCGGCTCTACAGGATTCCACGGGGCATGTTGTAGAGCCGAGCCTATGCTCGGCTTGGTCTACCGCAACCTGTCCGAAGGGCAGCCGAGCGTGGGCTCGGCTCTACAGGATCAGCCCTTCAGCGCCGCCTTCACGAACGGCGGGGTCACCAGTACGCCGGTGTGCAGCGCGGCGGTGTAGTACAGGGTGTCGAAGGTCTTGGCGGCCGAATCGGCCTGGCGGAAGTCGAAGCTGCTGTCGCCCTTGCGCGCCAGGGTCACGCTCCACCAGCCGGTGGGGTAGCACGGCTGCGGGAACGGCAGGGTCTTGAACGAGCCGAAGCCTGCCTTGCCCATCTCGGTGCGCATTTCGTTGATCAGCTCCAGCTGCATCAGCGGCGACTCCGACTGCTGCACCAGGATGCCGTCGTCCTTCAGGGCCTTGAAGCAGCTCTCGTAGAACGCCTTGTTGAACAGGCCTTCACCCGGGCCGACCGGGTCGGTCGAATCGACGATCACCACGTCCACGCTGCCGGCCGGGCAGTTGGCCATGTAGGCCACGCCGTCATCGAACATCAGCTCCGCGCGCGGGTCGTCGTTGGAATCGCACAGTTCCGGGAAGTGCTTGCGCGCCATCACCGTCACCTGCTCGTCGATGTCGCACTGGGTCACGCTCTCCACGCCCTTGTGCTTGAGCACTTCGCGCAGGGTGCCGCAGTCGCCGCCGCCGATGATCACCACGCGCTTGGGCGCGGCGTGGGTGAACAGCACCGGGTGGCTGATCATCTCGTGGTAGAAGAAGTTGTCCTTGCTGGTCAGCATGATGGCCCCATCGATGGTCATCAGGTTGCCCCAGTCGGTGGTCTGGAAGATCTCGATCTTCTGGAACGGCGACTGCACTTCGTCCAGCTTGCCGGTGATGCGGTAGCCGATGGCCGAGCCGGTGCGCTCGAAGTGTTCGATGTACCAGTTGCTGTTGTCAGTCATGGGAAAGCATTCCTGTTCGGAAGGGATGGAGCCGGGCTGAAGGCGGGGTGCCACGCATCCGGACGGATCGGCCCGTTCAGGTTGGAACCTGCCGCGGGCGCGGGCGCGCATGATAACGAACCTGTGGGCATATAGGCGTTATCATGCCCCCCCTTTTATTTGCCACAAGGCCGACTGCAATGACCGATTGGTCCCTCGACCAAGCCCGCAAGACCTACTCGATCCCGCACTGGGCGGATGGCTATTTCGACGTGGATCAGGCCGGGCACATGGTGGTGAGACCGACCGGGGCGGATGGCCCGGTGGTGTCGCTGCCCAAGGTGGTGGATGCCGCGCGCGCGGCTGGCGCCAAGCTGCCGCTGCTGGTGCGCTTCCCGGACATCCTCGGCCAGCGCCTGGGCAAGCTGCAGGCGGCGTTCGCCCAGGCCCAGCAGGATTGGGACTACCCGGGCGGCTACACCGCTGTGTACCCGATCAAGGTGAACCAGCACCGCGGCGTGGCCGGCACCCTGGCCAGCCACCACGGTGAGGGCTTCGGCCTGGAAGCGGGCAGCAAGCCGGAACTGATGGCCGTGCTGGCGCTGTCGCGCCCCGGTGGCCTGATCGTCTGCAACGGCTACAAGGACCGCGAGTACATCCGCCTGGCCCTGATCGGCCGCAAGCTGGGCCTGCAGACCTTCATCGTCATCGAGAAGCCGTCCGAGCTGAAGCTGGTGCTGGAAGAGTCCAAGGCACTGGACGTGAAGCCGGGCCTGGGCGTGCGCATGCGCCTGGCCTCGCTGGGCGCCGGCAAGTGGCAGAACAGCGGTGGCGACAAGGCCAAGTTCGGGCTTTCGCCGCGCCAGCTGTTGGACCTGTGGAAGTCGCTGCGCGATACCGAATACGCCGACTGCCTGAGCCTGCTGCACTTCCACATGGGCTCGCAGATCTCCAACGTGCGCGACATCGCCAACGGCATGCGCGAAGCCACCCGTTACTTCGTCGAGCTGTCACAGCTGGGTGCGAAGATCACCCACGTCGACGTGGGCGGTGGCCTGGGCGTGGACTACGAAGGCACCCGGTCGCGCAGCTTCTGCTCGATCAACTACGGCCTGAACTCGTACGCCAGCAACATCGTGCAGCCGCTGGCCAATGCCTGCGAAGAACACGGCCTGACCCCGCCGCGCATCGTCACCGAGTGTGGCCGCGCGATGACCGCGCACCACGCGGTGCTGATCGCCAACGTGTCCGAAGTGGAACAGGCGCAGGAAGGCCGCGTGCCGGACCAGCACGACGACGAGCCGGCCTCGATCCGCCACCTGCGCGAGATCCACGAAGAACTGGACGTGCGCCCGGCGGTCGAGCTGTTCCAGGAAGCGCAGCACTTCCATGCCGAAGGCCTGTCCAGCTATGCGCTGGGCCAGATCGACCTGCCGCAGCGTGCGCGCATCGACGATCTGTTCTATGCCATCGCCCACGGCGTGCGTGCGCGCCTGAGCTATGACGAGAAGAGCCATCGCCCGGCGCTGGATGAACTGAACGAGCGCCTGGTCGACAAGTACTTCGTCAACTTCAGCGTGTTCGAGTCGATTCCCGATGCGTGGGCGATCGACCAGGTGTTCCCGATCGTGCCGATCGAGCGCCTGAACGAGACGCCGGATCGCCGCGGCATCATCGCCGACATGACCTGCGACTCCGATGGCATGGTCAAGACCTATGTCGAGAACGAAAGCCTGGACAGCTCGCTGCCGCTGCACGCGATCAAGCACGGCGAAAGCTACCGCATCGGTTTCTTCATGGTCGGTGCCTACCAGGAAATCCTCGGCGACATCCACAACCTGTTCGGTGATACCGACGCGGTGGAAGTGCTGGCCGATGCCGATGGCTACGCCATCACCCAGCAGCGTCGCGGCGACACCACCGACGTGATGCTGGACTACGTGGGCTACAAGCTGGATGACCTGCGTGCGGCCTACGCCGACCGCGTGGCATCGGCAGACCTGTCGCCGGAGCGCGCGCAGGAGCTGTCCGAAGCGCTGGAAGCGGGCCTGACCGGTTATACCTACCTGTCCGACGAACCGCTGATCTGAGGGTGACGGTAGCGCCGGGCATGGCCCGGCGCTACCGGTGCTGATGAGCGCCCGCGCGATCTTCCACTTGTTCCTGCATGCCGCCGTGCCAGCCCTGCTGGCATGGCTGTTCTGGCGCAAGCGTTTCGCCTCGGCGTGGCTGTTGCTGCTGCTGGGCTGGATCATCGATCTGGACCATCTGCTGGCCGACCCGATCTACGCCCCGAACCGCTGCAGCATCGGCTTTCACCCGCTGCATACCGCGCCGGCGATTGCCGTGTATGCGGGCCTGTGCGTGCCGAAGAAGACGCGGCTGGTGGGGATTGGCCTGATGATCCACATCGTGCTGGACGCGATTGATTGCTGGTGGATGCATCACCGTTGATGCTTGATGCGTGTCGACCAAGGTCGACACCTACCGGGGGCGTGATCCGGTAGCGCCGGGCCATGCCCGGCGAGCGCAGCGGCAGGTCACCCCATCGGCAACCACAACGTCGCGCGCAACCCTGGCTGCGCGTTCTCCAGCGCCAAACGCCCGCCATAACTGGCGGCGATATCCCCCACGATGGCCAGGCCCAGGCCGCTGCTGCTTTCGCGCTCATCCAGCCGCACGCCGCGCTGGGTGACCTGCGCCAACGCCTCGGCTGCCAGACCTGGACCGTCATCGCGCACATCGATGCGCAACTGCCCTTCGTCCACCCGCGCCGTTACTGTCACATCCCGCTGCGCCCACTTGCCGGCGTTGTCGAGCAGGTTGCCAAGCATCTCTTCGAGGTCGGCGCTGGCGCCGGCGAACTGCAGGTCGCTGGCAATGCCCTCGGCCTGGAACTGCAACGCACGCTCGCCATGCACCCGTGCCATCAACCGGCACATCGCCTGTGCCACCGCTGTCACCGGCGTGCGTTCGCGATGATCAGCGGTCAGCCCGGCAGCAAGATAGCGATCGACGCTGGCCTGCATGCGCGCGCCCTGCTCACGCAGCGTGGTGCGCCACGCGCGGCCTTCACCATCAGCTTCGGCGGCGAGCACGCTCAGCGGTGTCTTCAGTGCATGCGCCAGGTCCTGTGCACTGGTACGCGCGCGCGCCACCATCCGTTGCTGGTGGTCCAGCAGTGCATTGAGTTCGTCGCCCAGCGGCGCGATTTCAGCGCCTAATCCTGCTGTATCGATGCGCTGTGCATCGCCGCGGCGCACACGCTCCAGCTGCGTACCGAGGCGTTGCAGCGGGCGCAGGCCGAAATGCACCTGGCTGGCCAGTACCGCCAGCCACGCGGCGACCAGTACCGCCAGCGCCATCGCACTGCGTTGGCGGAACGCGGCCACATCCGCGTCCAGTGCGCTGCGGTCGGAGGCGACCACGGCAACATAGGGTTCGTTGGCGCGTGGCAGGCGCACCTGCTGCACGCGCGCGCGCAGCGACTGCTGCAGCGGGCCGGGAAGATTGCGTGCGGCTGCGCCATTGGCGGCCACGGGCAACGTCTCGTCCCACAGCGAACGCGACTGCAGCAGCACCTTGCCGCTGCCATCGGCGATCTGCCAGTAGGCGCCGGAGAACACACGCTGAAAACGCGCGTCATTGGGCTCCTGGCGAAGCTGCAGCTGACCGTCGGCATCGATCTCGGCCTGCGCCAGCAGGGTCAGCATGTCCTGCTGCAGTTCGTTGTCCAGGCGGTCGCGCGCGCTGCGCTTGAACAGTTCGCCCAGCAGCGCACTGGCCAGTGCCGAGACCAGCAGCAGGCCGATGCCACCGGCCAGCAGCAGCCGGCGTCGCAGTGACGGTTGCCGGCTCACGGCGCCGCCAACCGCCAGCCCTGGCCGCGCACGGTCTGGATCAGGTCGGTGCCGAGCTTGCGACGCACGCGCCCCAGCAGCACGTCCAGCGCATTCGAATCGGGATCGTGGCCGCTATCGAACACGTGCTCACCCAGACGGTCGCGGCCGATCACTTGGCCGCTGTGGTGGATGAAGTAGCTGAGCAGACGGAATTCCTGTGGGCTCAGTGCCAGTGCCTGGCCATCGAGGTCGAAGCGCCCGGCATTGACGTCCAGCTGCAGCGGGCCGCACTGCAGGCGCGGGCTGGCGTGGCCATGGCTGCGGCGGATCAGTGCGCGCAGGCGCAGCACCAGTTCGTCGGCCTGGAAGGGTTTGGTCAGGTAGTCGTCGGCGCCGGCATCGAAGCCGGCCAGCTTGTCGTGCCAGCGTCCGCGTGCGGTCAGCACCAGCACCGGAAAGTCGCGGCCGTTGCCGCGCCAGCGCTCGATCACGCTCAGGCCATCCAGCCCGGGCAGGCCCAGATCGACGATGGCGGCCTGCAGGTCTTCCACCTGGCCGATCTCCTCGGCCTGGCGACCATCGGCCACCACGTCGACCACGTAACCGGCCTGCTCCAGCAGCGGCTGCAGGCGCTCGGCCAACGCGGCATCGTCTTCGGCCAACAGGATGCGCATCAGTCGTCCAGCTCCGTCTTCAGCAGCCTGCCGTTGCGCGCATCATAGTCCAGCTCCACCACCACGCCGTCGGCACGCAGGATCTCCACTTCGTACACGCCATCGTCCAGCTCCACTTCCAGCAGCTGGCCGGGGTGGCGCTTGAGCGCATCGCGCACCACGCTTTCCAGCGGCACGTAACGGCCCTGTTGCACGGCCCGGCGCGCGACCTGCTGCGCCGGGTCCTGGGCGGGGCCGGTGGCGGTCGGGGCGCTGGCCAGCGCCAGCAGCAGGGACAGGGAAGACAGGATCGGCACGTGGATGATGGGGAATGGGGAACAGGCGCGAGTGTGCCGCCGCCAACTAACCATTGGCTAACAGCGCCGGCTAAGTGGCTGTTAACCATGCGGCGCATCGTGGCGTTGCCGGGATGGTCCGGCACCGAACAGGAGAACCCCCATGTTGAAGTCGCTCACCCTCGCCACCGTCGTTGCGCTTGCCGTCGCTCCCGCTGCCCAGGCAGCACCGCTGGGCCTGGCCCAGGTCGAACAGACCCTGCGCAAGGCCGGCTACACCCAGATCCATGAGATCGAGCGCGATGATGGCCTGTGGGAAGCCGACGTCAGCCGCGCCGACGGTCGCTTCAGCGAGGTGTATGTGGACCCGAAGACCGGCGAGATCTTCGACGAGCATGACAGCCGCGCATTGCTGAGTACCGAACAGGTGCTGGCCAAGGCGCAGTCGCAGGGGCTGCGTGAGATCCATTCGCTGGAACGCGATGGTGCGACGTGGTCGCTGGAAGCGCGGAATGCCCGCAACCAGCGCGTGGAAGTGCGCGTGAGTGGTTATGACGGCCGCATCCTGCACAGCGAGCGTGATGGCTGGCTGGATTGATGCCTGCTGGGGTGGGCGTGTCGACCAAGGTCGACACCTACCGATTGATGGCGGGTAGAGCCGGCCGCTGGCTGGATTGAGCTGCGCTTCGGTAGATGCCGACCTTGGTCGGCACAGCGCCGGAAAAGCGTGTCGACCAAGGTCGACACCCACCCAAGGCGCGGATTACCAGCCGTAAGGCGGCGGGTAGTCCCAATAGCCGGGGCCACCACCGTAGTAGCCGCCACCACCATATGGCCCGAAGAAGCCCGGGCCCTTGCCTTCGCTCACGTGGATGTTGACGTTGACCCCACGGGTCTTGCCTTCATCGTTGGTGTAGTTCTTGCTGAGGTTGAGCGTGGCCGCGTTGTAGTGGGTGTTGCCGTAATTCTTGGCGTAGCCGATGCCGGTGGTGAAACTGCCGGACACCTTGACCTTGTCATCCGTCACGTCGGCGATCCTGCCGTCGCCATTCACGCGCGGGCCGGTCTTGTCGCCGTAGAACGTGCCCGGCGGATCCTGCTGCAGGGTGGGATCGTTGAGATAGCGGATCGGCGTCTGCGGCACGGACAGGTCCAGGCCGGAGGCCTGCGGCGCGGTGGCGCCGGCGGCGGACTGCGCCAACGCGGTCCCGGGCAGGGCGGCCAGGCACAGCAGCAGGGTCAGGGGGCGGATCATGACGGCGCTCCAACGGAGAGGGGCCGCGCAGCACGCGGCGGTACAGGCCGACGCTAGCAGGCGTTGCTTGAATGATGCCTGTCGGCGCCCGCTTGCGGTAGAGCCAGGCCATGCCTGGCTGCACGCTACAACCGCCCGAACCCGAACAGCTCCTGCAGCGGGTGCCGGCGCCGCTCGATCCCGGCCCGCAACAGCCCGGCGCCGATCATCGAATAGGTGATGCCGTTGCCACCATAGGCCATGGCGAACTGCACCCGCGGGCCCCACTGCTTATGCGGGCCGAAGAACGGCAGGCCGTCGGCGGTCTCGGCAAAGGTGCCCGCCCACGAGAACGCCGGGGTCGGCTGCAGGTGCGGGAACCACTGCTGCAGCTGCTTCATCAGTTTGCGGGCCTTGCTTTCCACCCGGCCGTCGCGGCGGGCGGGAATATCGATGGCATCGTCCAGCCCGCCCACCAGCAACCGGCGGTCGCCGGTGGCGCGCAGGTACAGATAGGGACGCGCGCTCTCCCAGACCATCGTGCGCTGCAGCCAGCCCAGCTCGTCGGCGTTGATCGGGTCGGTGATGAAGGCATAGCTGCTGCGGTTGCGGGCTACGCGTGGGTCCAGCCATTGCTGGTTGGCATAGCCCATCGCCAGCACCACGTGGCGGGCACGGATCTGCATGCCGGATTCGGTGCGCGCAGTCACGCCGCGCGTGCTGGGGGTGAGGGCATGCAGCACGGTGCGGTCGTGGACCACGCCGCCGCGCCGACGCACACGCTCGAGCAGCCCATAGGCCAGGCGGTACGGATCCACGCGCGCGGCCTGGCGGGTCAGCAGCGCACCGCCGGCATCGACGCTGAAACGTTCCTGCAGCGCCTCCCGGTCCAGCCAGCGGGCATCCAGGCCGATGCCACGGCGCGCCTCACCTTCGGCCATCAGCCGCGGTACGTCACGGCGGCGACTGGTCAGGTACAGGCTGTCCATCTGCTTGAAATCCACATCCTTCAAGCCGCGTGCCACCTGGCGCAGGGCCGGGATCGCATCCGCGCATGCCTGGTAGGCCAGCGCCGCATCGTCCTCGCCATACTGCGAGGCCAGCTCCAGCAGATGGGTGTCGATCTCGTACTGCAGCAACGCGGTACTGGCTGCGGTGCTGCCCCAGCCGATGTCGCGTTGCTCGATCACTGCAACGTCGTGCCCATGGGCCGACAGCTCATCGGCGATCAGCGCGCCGGTGATGCCGCCACCGACCACCAGCACATCGCACTGCAGATCCTGTTCCAGCGGAGGAAAGGCCTGGATCAGGCCGTTGCGCACCGCCCACCACGGGTAGCCACTTTTCAGGTCCATGCGCGTTCGTGCTCAGGCAGTGGGATGGCCGGTATGCGGGGTCTGGATCAGTTCGGACAGATCGAAGCCCTGCAGGCGTGCGGCTGCCAGATAATGTTCCTGCACGGTGGCATCCAGCCGGGGCTCACGCGCCAGCAGCCACAGGTACTTGCGATCGGGGCTGCCGACCAGGGCAACGCTGTAGTCCGGCGCCACCTGCATCACCCAGTAGTCACCCTTGGCGAAGGGCAGCCAGCGCAGGCCCTTGGGCAGGAAGCTGACTTCCAGCCGCGCGCTGTCGTTGTCGATCGCGCACGCCTCACCGGTGGCTTCCTCGATCTCGCCGTCCATGCGGCAGCGGTTGGTGACGCCCACGTTGCCGTTGTCGAGCAGCTGGTAATGGGCCGACACATCGGTGCAGCCCTCCGGCTCATGGCGCATCGGCAGGCGGGCGATCTCGTACCAGGTGCCCAGGTAGCGGGGCAGCTTGAGGTCGGTGACGGTCTTCAGGGGCGGCAGGTCGGTCATTGTCAGGCGTGGCAGGAGAGGACCTCCACGATGCCGAGGACACTGCCACGGGCGGGTGAAGCCGGGGCGAGGGCCATGTCCAGAACATTCCGTCGCCCCGACGGAGCGCGTGCCGTCATCGGCGCAGCGGTATGCTTCCGCCAGCGCCGCGTTTTCCCGATCCGACCGCAGTGGAGGTGCCGATGTACCAGGTGATCCTGTTGAAGAGTGAAACCCAGTTCGCCCGCGAGCAGTGGCCGCAGGTCGACGATCTGGTGGACTACGAAGGCGTGGCCTACAGCCTGCGCGCCGGGCCGCGCCAGCCGTTGCCGACCGACCATGCCTGGCACCCGATCGCGGTGTACGCGCCGGATGAGATCACCGAGGAAGAATTCCAGGAGTGGTACGCGCTGCAGCAGCCACAGGTGGAAGAGCTGCGGCTGAAGTACTGAGCCACCACCACCCGCCTGCGCCTGCGCATCCGCCGTTTACAGCACCTGCCGTATAGTCGCGCGCAGGCGCGGTGGTCCGCGTGAACCGGTGTGGCTGGCTTGTCTTCCTTCTTCCGAACGATCCTGGTGCGTGGCCCCTGGTTGGCCCTGCTGTTGTGCTGCACGTTGCTGCTGGCTGTGCCGGCGCTGGCCCAGGATGATGACCCCACACCGAAGCAGCAACTGGCGCAGATCGACAGCACGCTGAAGGATGTTGCACGCAAGCGCGTTGACGCCGAGGCCACCGAAACGCTGGGCACGCTTTCGGAAAATGCATCGCAGGCCAAGCGCGATGCCGAGGCGCTGGAAAAGACCCTGCAGCCGCAGCTGGACCAGCTCAACGAGCAGCTGACGCAGCTGGGCGATGCGCCCAAGGACACCACTGAACCGCCGGAGCTGGCCGCGCAGCGGCGCACGCTGACCCGCCAGCGCGATGCCCTGGTGGCATCGATTGCCCAGGCGAAGTCCAGCGCCGTGCGCGCGCAGCAGCTGAGCGCGGACATCGACAAGCAGCGCAACGCGCAGCGCACCGAGGAACTGGGGCGCAAGGTCGCCTCGCCGCTGTCACCGACGCTGTGGCGACAGGTGGCCGACCAGCTGCCAAACGACATCGCCCGCGTCACGCCCTTGGCCCAGCAGGGCCGTGCTGCGCTGACCACGGCCATTGCCACCCATGGTTGGGGCACGTTGCTGCTGGGGCTGGCGGCGGCACTGGTGATGATGTTCCCGCTGCGTCTGTGGCTGCGCGCGCTGGGGCGCCGGTTCGCTGCGTCCGAGCGTGCTCCCGACGGCCGCCTGCGCCGCTCCGGCCTGGCCATGTGGCTGCTGCTGGTGGGTACCCTGCTGCCCGGCTACGCCGTGGTGGTGCTGGTGGCTGCGCTGGATGCCATCGGCGCGATTCCGCCGCGCCTGCAGAGCGTGGCTGAAGGAGTGCAGGCGGCGACGTTCGCTGCGGCCTTCATTTCCGCGCTGAGCGCCTGCCTGCTGGTGCCGAAGCGGCCCTCGTGGCGGCTGCTGAACCTCGATGACACTGCCGCGCTGAAACTGCGCAAGTACGCCTGGGGCGCTGCGGCACTGGCCTGGCTGAGCACGGTGCTGGTGGCCATCGATCGCGCCACCCGCACCAGCGACGTCACCACGGTGGCGCTGGATGGTGTGATCGCGCTGACCTATCTGGGCCTGATCATGGCCATGCTGGTGACCTTGGCGCGCCTGCATCGGCGGCAGACCGCCGAGGCCGAGGCGAAGCTGGAAGCGCAGGCCGACGGCCAGGGCGCGGCCGTTCCGGTACGCCGCAGCAGCTGGCTGGTGCTGGCGCGGGTCGCCGGCAACATCGCCGTGGTGGCCGCGATCATCGCCACCTTGATGGGCTATGTGAACTTCGCCAAGTTCGTGAACCAGCAGCTGATCGGCGGCAGCATCGTGGTGCTGGCGGCAACCCTGCTGTTCAAGTTCGTCGACGATTTCTCCACCTGGCTGCTCAACGCCGACAGCAAGGTCGGCCAGACCATCCTGCTCAGCACCGGCCTCAGCGTGTCGCGGCTGGAGCAGGCCGGTGTGCTGCTGTCTGCGGTGCTGCGCACGTTCGTGGTGTTGATCGCGCTGCTGGCGCTGGCCGCACCGTTCGGCAACATCGGCACGATCGTTGAACGCATTGCCTCGCTGGCCAATGGCATCGTGATCAACAAGGACCTGACGCTGCAGCCGGGCCGCATCGTCACCGGCGTGCTGGTGCTGCTGGTGGGCATGGGCCTGACCCAGCTGCTGCAGCGCTGGTTGACCGATACCTACCTGCCCAAGACCGAACTCGACCTGGGTGCACGAAATTCGATCAGCACTATCGCCGGCTACGTCGGCATCATCCTGGTGGGCCTGTGGGCGCTGACCGCGATGGGCCTGAACCTGAAGAACCTGGCGCTGCTGGTCAGCGCGCTCTCGGTGGGTATCGGCTTCGGCCTGCAGGCGATCATCCAGAACTTCGTCTCCGGCCTGATCCTGCTGACCGAGCGGCCGGTGAAGATCGGTGACTGGGTGAAGCTGGGTGACCAGGAAGGTGATATCAAGCGCATCAACGTGCGTTCGACCGAGATCCAGGTGAGCGACAAGTCCACCTTGATCGTGCCCAATTCCGAACTGATCACCAAGACCATCCGCAACATGACGATGGGCAACAACCAGGGCCGCATCCAGATCCAATTCGCGGTGCCGGCCAGCACCGACGTTGCGAGCCTGCGACAAGCGCTGCTGGATGCCTACGGCGCCCACAACACGGTACTGCAGCAGCCGGCGCCGTCGGTGTACATCGACAGCATCGCTGGCGGCCAGATCACCATCAACAGCTTCGCCTACGTGGCCAGCCCGCGACAGGTGTATGGCACGCGCAGTGATCTGTATTTCAGCCTGTTGCAGATCCTGGCCGAGCGGAACATTCCGTTGTCCACGCCAACAGACATCCACATCACCCGCGATCCGCAGCAGTAAGAGGGTGGGTCGGCAGGGCTGCGCCCTGCACCTGCCGAAGCAACGGCAACAGCAACGGCCGAAGCAAAAGCGGGTTTCCTGTGGGATGGCGGGGTGGGTCCGGTTGCGGGGGACGCTGCAAGTACGTCCCTGTAAGCTCGGTCGCGCCATCCATGGCGCTCACGCCCCCGCAACCGGACCCACCCCGCCTTCGACAGATTTCCGCGATCTGTCGGGATGGCATTGCCTGCTCTTGGTGGGTGTCGACCGCGCTGCGGTTGGTAGGTGTCGACCTTGGTCGACACGTAGATCCACGCCATGCGTGGATGAATGTCCATCGAAATCGAATATTTCGAAAATTGATCGAAAAACATCCACGCATGGCGTGGATCTACCAGATTGCGGAAATCTGTCAGAGGTGGGGCGGTGTCGGATTGCGGGGTGTCAGCCGCATGGATGCGGCTGCCAAGCCTACAGGGCGTACTCGCGGCGTCCCCGCACTCCGACACCGCCCCGCCACCCCACGAAATGCCAGCTGTTGCCGTTGCCGTTGCTTCGGCAGGTGCAGGGCGCAGCCCTGCCGAACCCCCTTTACCCCCGCGGTCGCCCACGCGAGGGCACCAGTGCGAACGTATCCACTGCCAGTTTCTCGGCGTGGTTCAACCACGCGCGGATTTCCAGATCGTCCACCTCGTGATCAAGACCGAACGACACGTTGATCTTGCCGTCGGCATCGGGCTGCACCCACTGCTGGGCCAGCACCACCTTGCGCTGCGAAGACACCGCTTCGATCCAGAAACCGCGATCCGGGCGCGTACTCGCCACCAGCTGCAGCATGTACTGGCCGGCGCGGGTGCGGCGGCCCTTCTGGGTGATCATGTGTGCCTGGCGCACGCTGGGGCGGGGGCCCTGGAACGCATCCAGCGGTGCATCCACGTCGATGCCGTTGCGCAGCTGGCCATCGCGGTACAGCTTGATGCCGTTGTCGCGGTTCACCAGCAGCGCGCACCAGTCGCCGTCGGCCGAGCCATCCTCGAACGCGGTGCAGCGATCGACGTAGGCGAGTGTGTTGTCCGAGTCGGCGTCGTCAAACTGGCGTGAGGTGTTTTCCAGGTACACCGATTTCAGGTCCCAGTCCTTGTCGTACTCCAGCAGCACCGGAGGCTGCACGTGCTGCAGACCGACCACCACCTGGTCGTCACCGTCGATCTTCAGCTGCCGCGTCGGTTCACCCAGCCACAGCGAGCGGGCGAAGGCCAGGTACTGCGGGTAGTCGCGGCCGCCATCGCGGCGCGCGGCGGCGCTGGCACTCGGCGCGCGCTTGTCGTCCAGCAGCGAACGGCCAAAGCCCATTGTCTGCAGGTTCGGATCGAGCAGGCTGAGCAGGGTGGCACCGGAATCCAGCGTCGAGCCGTCTTCGGCGGCCAGCTGGCGCGGGGCCACGCCGTCACCCAGGAACAGCAGCAGGTTCTCGCGCTTCTGCTTGGTCAGGATATGGCTGAGGTCATTGGGCATGGCCAGGTGATCGGAGGCGATCACGATCAAGGTGTCCTTGCCATACGGGCTGGCCTGGATGCGCTCGACCAGCTGCGAGATCAGGCGGTCGGTGCACTTGAGTGCGTTGAGCATGCCGATGTTGCCGTACTGGCTCTGGTAGCGCTCGCCCTTGCAGGCCACCGGCAGATGCCCGGCCGGGTGGTGCGTGTCCATGGTCAGCGTGGTCAGCATGAACGGTGCGTCCTGCCGCGACAGCTGTTCGAAGCGCTGGTAGGCGGTGTCCAGCAGCACGTCGTCATGCACGCCCCACGCCGAGTAGTGGATGCGGCCGATCTTCTTCTGCTGCTTGAACCATGCCAGGTCATGCACTTCGTCGAAGCCATGACTGGCCAGGAACTGGCCCTTGCCGGCGAACTGGCCGTTGGCGCCACCCAGATAGTGGTTGGTGTAGCCCTGCTGCTTCAAATAGTCGCCCAGGCACACGGCTTTGGGCAGGAAGCTGCCCATCCGGTCCATGCTGTTCTCATCGCCCTGCGAGGTGGTCAGCGGCACGCCGCACATCGATGACACCAGACCGGCGATGGTCCAGCCGCCGCCCTCGGCCGAGGCCAGCCCGCGGACATCGAGTGACTTGGCGGCCAAGCGGTTGAGATTGGGCATCAGGCCGGGAAACACGGCCTCATCCAGATAGGTGCGTTCCAGGCTCTCGCCGTAGATCCACACGATGTTGCGCGGGCGCTGCAGGGCCTGCGTGGGGATCTGGTACTCGGGAGCGATACGGGCGAAATCCACCGGACGCAGCTGCTGGTACAGGCGTTGGCCATCGCGCGCCAGCGGGCTGATCATGATCGTGGCCACCCACAGCGCGGCGAAACCGGCAAACCACGCACCACCGGCTGTGGGTCGGCGCCAACGCTTCACCCGCGTAGCGAACAGCGGCAGCAGCGACACGGCAGCCAGCACGATGAAGCCGGCGATATAGCCCTTGAAGTCGGCGACACCGGCGCCTTCCATGTCCGCACCCAGGTGGTACAGGGTGGCGGCGTTGAGTCCGTCGCCGGACAGCTTGTCGATCAGCCACCACGCACTGAGCGCCAGCAGCAACAGCGAGAACAGACCTGCTTTCCACCACACCCACTTTGCGGACGCGAGGAACAACCAGGACAGCAGCAACAGCGACAGCAGCAGAATCCAGAGCATAGGCAGCTTCGGCAGTGACGGGGTGGCGATGGACGTCGTACCGACGCGTGTCCATCCGACCGGCGCTGCTGCAAGCACATCTGCATGACAGGCCGATGACCCGATAGTGCATGCACGAACCTGACTGAAATGTTTGTTGAAATCGCGCGTGCGATATCACGCCGCGAACGTAAATCGAGCGTGAAAACTCACGCTCGATTACATTAAAAACCGCATGAATGCGCTGTTTTCGTAGATACACGACGCGCGTGGAAACGACAACGCATCAACGCTATCGATGTCCACGTTCCTCGCGCGAACGCGCACGCCGATCGAACAGCAAGGCGCTGGTCACGATACCCAGCCCAAGCACCACGCCGATCAACAGCAGCACCAGTGCGATGGCGGGATAGCCGAACATATGCCAGCCGGTATCGATCTTCATCATCATCGCCGCCGCCATGATCAACGCTGCGCTGATGATGCCGGCCGCCACGCGGTTGGCGATCTTCTGCAGGTTCTCCATCAGCCGCGACTCTTCCAGCCCGGTCACCTTCATCTGCAGGCGGTTCTCGGCCAGCAGCGCCATGATGTCCGAGAGCTTGCGTGGCCCATCGCGCAGCAGTTGCTGCACCTCCATGGCTTCGCTGGCCAGGTTGGCGGCCGACAGGGATTTCTTCAGACGCGCGCGCATCACGTGCTGCAACTGGCGCTCGACGATGCGCCGCGTATCCAGGTCCGGTGCCAGCAATCGGCATACGGTTTCAAGGTTGAGCAGCGCCTTGCCCAGCAGGCTCAGCTCCGGCGGCGTACGCAATCCGGACGAAGTGGCGATGCGCACCATGTCCAGCACCACACGTCCTTCGGAGAAATTCGCGCTGGCTGCGTAGCGTGCGATCAGCTGGCCGGTCTCGCGCAGGTAACGCTCTTCATCGAACGCCTCCAGCCGCGTGCTGATGCTGATCAGGTCGTCGGCCACTTCCTCGCCGCGGCCATCGACGGCGGCGAACAGGATCTTCAGCAGCCGCTCGCGCAGGCGCGGTGGCATGTGCGCGACCATGCCCAGATCGAAGATCGCCAGGCGCCCATCGGGCAGTACCCGCAGATTGCCCGGGTGCGGATCGGCATGGATCTCGCCGTGCACGAAGATCTGATCCAGATAGCCACGGATCAGCGCCGCCGCCAGTGGGTCCATCGCCTGTTCGGTACGGCGCACATCGGGAATGGCATCCACGCGTACGCCGCTGGCCAGTTCCATGGTCAGCACGCGATGACTGCAGTAGTCCCACAGCGGCTGCGGAATCCACAGGCGCCGGAACGGCTTCAGATGGCGACCGAAGCGCGACAGGTTCTCAGCCTCTGCGTGGTAGTCCAGCTCCTGCATCAGGGTCTTGGAGAATTCGTTGAGCCAGTCACGCAGGCGCACGCGGCGGCCGATCTGGGTCAGGTGGTCGGCGGCCAGGGCGAAGCTGCGCAGCACGTCCAGGTCCGAACGCAGCTGCGCGGCCACCTCGGGCTTCTGCACTTTCACCGCCACCTCGCGGCCGTCATGCAGCACTGCGCGATGCACCTGGGCGATGGACGCGCAGCCCAGCGGCTGTGGATCGAATGCGGCGAACAGCTTGTTCACCGGTGCGCCCAGCTCCTGTTCGACGATGGCGTGGATGCGTTCGACCGGGATCTCAGCGACCTTCTCCTGCATCCGCTCCAGCGCGGTGGCGAACTCCACCGGCACCATGTCCGGGCGGGTGGACAGCATCTGCCCGAGCTTGACGAAGGTCGGCCCCAGCGCTTCCAGGTCACTGACGAACTGCTCGGGATTGCCATCGGGCGGGACATCGGTGTGGCTGCCGGCAGCGTCCAGGTTCATGCCGGAGAACACGCCGGAATGACGGTAGCGCATCAACAGGCGCAGGATCTGGCTGCGCCGGTTCATGCCCCGGATCAGCGGGGGATTGCCTGTGGCGGCGGGCGGCTTGCTCAAACAGAACTCCTCGAAAGCGACGACCCGGCGGCCGTGATCTGGCGGCCGGGTAGCGCCGGGCCATGCCCGGCGGGATCGGAATACGCTTGCAGTGTCCCTGTGCAACGGTAGGCGCGCGGTGAATCCGCTACCGCAGGCGGTGCAGGATGGGTCAGAATCCGCTCATTCCCTTTACTGGATCCCCCATGGCCGGTGCCAGCCTGTTTGCCCTGCTCGACGATATCGCCTCCCTGCTCGACGACGTCTCGGTGCTGACCAAGGTCGCCGCCAAGAAGACCGCCGGCGTGCTGGGCGACGACCTGGCGCTGAACGCGCAGCAGGTGACCGGCGTCAATGCCAACCGCGAACTGCCGGTGGTGTGGGCGGTGGCCAAGGGCTCGCTGGTGAACAAGGTGATCCTGGTGCCCGCCGCACTGGCGATCAGCGCGCTGGAAGCCTGGCTGCACAGCCGCGGCTGGAACGTGCCGTTGATCGTGCCGCTGATGATGATCGGCGGCGCCTTCCTGTGCTTCGAGGGGGTAGAGAAGCTGGCACACCGGTTCCTGCATTCCGCCGATGAGGACGCCGAACACCAGGCTGAGCGGCGCAAGGCGCTGGCCGATGCGCAGGTGGACATGGTCGCGTGGGAGAAGGACAAGGTGAAGGGCGCCATCCGCACCGACTTCATTCTCTCGGCCGAAATCATCGTGCTGTCGCTGGGGGTGGTTGCCTCGGCCTCGTTCATCAACCAGGTCAGCACCCTGGTGGTGATCGCGCTGGCGATGACCGTGTTCGTCTACGGGCTGGTCGCAGGCATCGTCAAGCTGGACGACCTGGGCCTGTACCTGTCGCGCAAGGGCGCGGCGCTGGCGGCGCTCGGTCGTGGCCTGCTGGTATCGGCGCCGTGGCTGATGAAGTTCCTGTCGGTGGCCGGTACCGCGGCGATGTTCCTGGTCGGCGGCGGCATCCTGGTGCACAACGTGCCGGCGCTGCACCACGCGGTGCAGGCGCTGGGCGGCGAAGGCCAGTGGGGCTGGCTGGTCAACGCGCTGGGCAACATGGTGGTCGGCATCATCGCCGGTGCGATCGTGCTGGCGGTGGTGACCGGCGTGCAGAAGCTGCGCGGCAAGTAGCGCCAGCTCCTTCCCCGGTAGGGGCCGACCTTGGTCGGCGGGTTGTTTGTCGCGCGTGCCAACCAAGGTTGGCACCTACCAAGCGGTTTCCGGCGCCTTGCCCGGTAGGGGCCGACCTTGGTCGGCGGTTTGTTTGTCGCGCGTGCCAACCAAGGTTGGCAGCTACCAAGCGGTTTCCAGCGCCTTGCCCGGTAGAGGCCGACCTTGGTCGGCGGTTTGTTTGCCGCGCGTGCCAACCAAGGTTGGCACCTGCTCGCGAACTACCCGGCGTGCACCCGATTCTTGCCTTCGCGCTTGGCCACATACAGGGCGTCATCGGCGCGTCGCAGCAACGTATCGGCATCGTCGCCCGGCTGCCATTGCGAAAGCCCGGCACTGAAATGCACCGGTACCCGCCGGTCCTGCACGGTCAGCACGCGATGCGCCAGTGAACGCTGCAGCCGCTGCACCGTGGCCATGCTGTCCGCGCCGGGGGTTTCCGGCAGTACCAGCACGAACTCGTCGCCACCCAGCCGGGCGATGCCATCGGTGGCACGCAGCAGCAGGCGGCACACCGACACCAGGTGCTGCAGCAGCGCGTCGCCGCCGGCGTGGCCGTGTTCGTCATTGGTCTGGTGGAAATCATCCAGATCGATCACCGCCAGCCCCAACGGCGAGTTGTTGCGGGCGGCGCGGGCCAGTTCGCGTTGCAGCAGTTCGTCCAGACCACGCCGGTTCAGGGCCTGGGTCAGCGGATCGATACGCGCCAGATCGCCGGCCGCGCGCAGATCCTGTTCCAGCTGGTTGATGCGCTGCTCGGCGCGTTCCACCTCCTGCCGTGCGCTGGCCAGGTGATCACGTGCCTGCGCCGCCTGCTGCTGCACCTTGCCGGTGTCCTGCATCACTTCCTGCAGCAGGTGGTTGAGGTCGGCGATGCTGCGCGCCTCGCGCAGTTGCAGCGCATAGCTGCCGATGCGGTCGTGGTATTCACCGGTACTGGCAGCCATGCCGTCCATGCGCTCGATGAACTCGCCCATCAGGCTACGCATGGCTGCTTTCGAATCGTCGATTCCCTGCCGCAGCAGGCCCTGCTTGTAGATCACTTCGCGCAGCTCGGCGCGGGTGCGCTCGACCGATTCGGCTTCCAGCGGCCCGGCCAGCAACTGGCGCACGGCTGCGATCTGGCCCTGCAGCCAGCTGCGGTCATCCAGCAGCTCGCTGACGTTCTCCAGCAGCAGTGCGAACAACTCAAGCAACAACGCCTGCTGTTCCTGCCAGCTCTCGGCGCGCACGCCGATCTGGTGACCCAACTCGCGCGCACCTTGTTCGATCGGCTCCAGTGCCGCGCCCGGTTGCCACTGGCGCAGGCGTACGGCCAGTGCCTGGGCCTGCTCGCGCAGGTCGGGATCGTGCTGCAGCAGCGCCACCACCGCCCCGCCCAGCAGCAACCGCAGCTGTTCGGACAGGCGCAGGCTGTCGGGCTGGCCATCGGGCGAGTGCTGGTCGATGGTACGGATGTACTTGTCGATCAGCTGCCGCATCGCCCGGCCATAGCGCGGCCAATCGGCACTGGCCTGCGCCGACTGCAGGCGATCGCCCATGTCGCCCAGCTCGCCGGGCAGGGTGGCCATGCCATTGGCGAAGGCGGTCAGCAGCGGCTCGGGTGCATCGGCCCCGGCAAACAGCTGCTGCAATGCCACGCCGCTGCCGCCCTGCAGCACCACCCGATCGCCGCGCCCGTCATCGACCACCGCGCGCACGCGCGCAGGCGGCCCGATGGCGGTACCGGGGGCAGAGCGGGGGTCGGGCTGGTCCGTCATGGAACGAATCCTGGGGTGGCAGGGGGCTGGTCACAGCATATCGGCGCAACTGGCGGTGGCTTGAACCGATAGGATGGGCGACAGGATGCCGCAGTGGAGGTGGGTATGCGTGTGATGTTGCTGGGGGCGACGGGACTGGTGGGCGGGCTGGCCCTGCCGATGCTGCTGGACGACCCGCGCTGCCGCGCTGTGGTGGCCCCGACCCGACGGCCGCTGGACCTGCGCGACCCGAAACTGCACGCCCCGCTGCTGGACTTCGATCAGCTGCCGGATGCGCCGGGCTGGGCACCGGTGGATGCAGTGGTCTGCGCGCTGGGCAGCACGATGGCCCTGGCGGGAAGCCGCGAGGCCTTCTACCGGATCGACCACGACTACCCGCTCGCCTTCGCCCGCCTGGCCAGGACCCAGGGCGCGCGTGCCTTCGTACTGAATTCGGCGGCGGGGGCCAATCCGGGTTCGGCCATCTTCTACAGCCGGGTAAAAGGCGAGCTGGAGCGCGACCTGCGCGCGCTGGGCTTCGCTTCGCTGACCCTGGTCCGGCCGGGCCTGATCGGCGGCCACCGCCCACAGGCGCGCCGCGGCGAACAGTTCGCCCTGCAGGTGCTTGGTGCGTTGCGGCCGGTGCTGCCGCGAGCGTGGCGTATCAACCCGGCCACGCGTATTGCGCGGGCGCTGGTGAACGCGGCACTGGCGCCGGCACCGGGCGAGCACGTTGTGGCTTCGAAAGACCTGGTGGACTGATGTCGCGCGCGCTGCGTCTGACCCAGCTGCTGCAGGTGCTGCGCCGCCACCGCCGGCCGGTGGCCGGTCAGGCGCTGGCCGAAGAGCTGGGCATCAGTCTGCGCACGCTGTACCGCGATATCGAAACGCTGCGCGAACAGGGCGCCGACCTGCGCGGGGAAGCCGGTGTTGGCTACCAGCTGGAACCGGGCGACGTGCTGCCGCCGCTGACCTTGCCACCGGCGGAAATCGACGCGCTGGTGCTGGGCCTGCGCTGGGTAGCGGCACGCACCGAGCCGGCGCTGGCCGAGGCCGCGCGTGATGCGTTGGCACGCATCGCCCATGTGCTGCCAGCAGCACGCCGCGAAGCACTGCGTGACAGCGGCCTGCGGGTGGGCCCATCGCGTACGGCAGCGAAGGTGCCCCCGGCGCGCCTGCAGACCGTGCGCGAAGCGGTGGGTACGCAGCAGCGGCTGCAGTTCGCCTATGAGGATGCACAGGGACGGCGTACCGAGCGCGTGGTCTGGCCGTTCGCACTGGGCTACTTCGATGAAGTGCCGATGCTGGCGGCGTGGTGCGAGGGCCGCGAGGACTTCCGTCATTTCCGCCTGGATCGCATCCGCCATGTACGTGCGTTGGAAGCGCGGTACCTGGTGCCACGCGCCACCTTGCTGCGGCGCTGGCAGAAGGCGCAGGGCATCGCCCCGGATTGGCTGGACCGTTCGTGACGGACCAGCTTTGGTAGAGGTCGAGCTTGCTCGACGCTTTTGCAGTTCGCGGAGAGCAGTCGAGCAAGCTCGACATCTACCAAAGCGGGAGCAACAGCAGTCGAGCAAGCTCGACATCTACCAGAGCCAGAGCGCGAGCAGGCTCGACGCTACTGACAGGATCTGTCAGCAGGGCAGGGCCACCATGAATGCTCCCAACAACGGAGCTTCCCTATGTTCAAGCCCAGCACCCTGCTGCAGTACGTGCGTGACGTCGCCGCCAGCGCCACCTTCTACAGCGGCATCCTCGGCAAGCCGCCGGTCGAGCAGTCGCCCGGCTTTGCGCTGTTCCTGCTCGGCGATGGCGCCGCACTGGGCCTGTGGCAGCGCGATGACGTGCAGCCGCCTGTCACCGCCGAGGCGGGTGCAGCCGAACTGGCGACGGTGGTGGCGGATGCAGCAACGGTCAAGCGCATGCACGACGAATGGCGCGCGCTTGGCGTGCAGATCACCCAGGCACCGGTGACGCTGGAATTTGGCCACACCTTCGTCGGCGTCGATCCCGATGGCCACCGCCTGCGTGTCTACAGCCGCGCCGAGGGCATGGTCGCGCGGAATTGATTCAGGGAGGGCGCCGGTACTTGCCGGCTCCTGGACCTACCCTTGCTTCTGTGCTGCTTCGATGACGATTGAAAATGTCTCGTCGTCTTCCGAATTCCATTCAATGGCCAGCTGGGCAAGCTCTCCGACCACATCGCGGCCTGGATTGCACCGCCTGAGCTCCTTGATGAATTGCCGGATATGACGGGGCGTCAGTTTACAACCTGGATAATTGAAGAGACTTAGCGCGGCGTCTGATGAAAGGTTCAGCAGGTCCGGCGCGAGGATGGAATAGGCTTTGATGTAGCGGGGGAATGGAATATCCGACAGGAAGTTCTCCGCTGCACACATGATCGACCCATCATGTGGCGGTTTCCGAAGAAATTCGCTCATGACCGCCAGGATGACCTCTTCTGACGGCGCATCCTTCAACGGTGTGTAGAAGTGGTCTGCATAGGCCCAGCAGCTCTTCTGGTCCACGACTGCATTCGACAGGTCATGCAGGGTCGAGATCCAGACATCGGCGTCCATCGGTGCAACCGGGGCAGTCTGATTGTTCTGGCCCTCTTGTTCATCATCGGCGATGAGTCCTCGACGCACGGACTTCCCGTTGTGCCATGCCGTATTGCGTGAGTCCAGTAGCTTCCACATCTTCTCCTGCCCGAACCACATATCGTACTGCGATGGAAGGGGGCTTTCCGGGAAAAGTGAGAAAAAGTCAGAGAGGTAGACGGCGTGCGGACTGAAGTACTCGACAGTGAAGCTCAGTGCATCCTCACTGAGAGCATTGCCGGGAATCTCACCGTGAAATGCCGCGTGCAGATTTGCTACCAGTTCCATTGGGGAATTTGACCGAGCGATGGTCGATCCCACCGCCTGATCGATGAAGGCGCCCGTTGAAGCCAACCATCGCAGATAGACCAGTGCTGGAATCGAAAGGTCGTCCAGTGCTTCTTCCGGTGATGGCAATGGCCCGAAGGGCCGCTCGCGAAACAGCTGGGCGCCCTTGGCCAGGAATGCATCAATGATGGTGGTTGGATTTGACATGGCAGAACAGACAGGTCTGGAGGCTCGATGCTAGGGAGCTTGGCGTGGGAGTCCATGCAACTATTCCTAAATGTGCTTGCGCGCATCTTCGGTTGACCAGCAAGAAGCAGCCGAGCATGGCTAGGCGCCATAGTGGAGCGGGCACAAAAAACGCCGGGCAGTGCCCGGCGTTTTTTGTGTTTCAGAAGTGGTGGCCGATCAGCTGGCCAGCGCCAGATCATCCATCATCGCGCGCAGGAAGCGGGCCGCTTCACCGCCGGTGGCGGCGCGGTGGTCGAAGGTCACTGACAGCGGAATGACCTTGTGCGCTTCCACGCCGCCCATCACCGGGGTCATCTGGTGGCGGGCACGGCCGGCACCGACGATGGCCACGCACGGCGGCACCACGACCGGGGTCGCGTAGCGGCCGGCGAACATGCCGAAGTTGGACAGCGAGATGGTGTAGCCGCTCAGTTCCGACGCTGCGATCGAACGCGCTTCCACCTGCTCGCGCAGACGGTTCACGCCTTCGCGGATGCCACGGGCATCCAGCATGTCGGCATTGCGCAGCGCCGGCACGAACAGGCCGTCGTCGGTATCAACGGCGATGCCGATGTCCACCTGCGCATGCAGGGTGCGGGTCAGCGCTTCACCGTCGAACCAGGCGTTCATCGCCGGCACCTTCTGCGCGGCGACCACGATCGAGCGCACCAGGCGCGCGGTGACGTCGTTGCCCGGCAGCCAGGCGTGGATGTCGGCGTCGTCGTTCAGCGTGGTCGGCACGACCTTGCTGTGCGCATCGGCCATGACGCGGGCCATGTTGCGGCGCACGCCCTTCAGCGGTTCCGGTTGGCCCTTGGCGACCACGCCCGGCGGCTGGGTGCGCATCGGCTTGCCAGCGGCAGACAGCGGGGTGCGTGCGTCGGACTGTACCGGCGCGGCCACCTGGGCCGGGGCCGGTGCGGCAGCCGCCGGTGCAGCAACCGCTGCCGGTGCGGCGCCGATCTTCGCGCTGCCATCGGCAGCGGCCTGCTTGACGTCGGCCATGGTCACCGCGCCATCGGTGCCGGTGGCACGCACGCGGCTCAGGTCCACGCCCAGCTTGCGCGCGGTGGCACGCACGGCCGGTACGGCCTTGACGCCGCCAACGGCCAGCGCCTGTTCGGCATGCACCGCGTTGGAGCTCTGCATCGCGCCGACCACGGTGCCGGCGTCATCACGCTCGGCGGCCGCCGGCTTGGCTTCTTCAGCAGCTACCGGGGCGGCTGCGGTCGGCAGCGGCGGCGGCGTCGGTGCGGCCGGAGCCGCCGGAGCGGCATGACCGTGGCTGTGGCCGGTGTCCTGGCCGTCAGCGCGCTGCGGCAGGTTCGGGTCCAGCGCGAAGCTGGCCAGCACCGCGCCGGTCGGGATGATGTCGCCGGCAGCGCCGGACAGCTTCAGCACCGTGCCGGAGAACGGCGAGGGCACTTCGACGACGGCCTTGGCGGTCTCCATCGAGACCAGCGGCTCATCCAGCTTGATCACATCGCCTTCCTTGACGAACCACTCGACGATGGTCGCGTCCGGCAGGCCTTCGCCCAGGTCGGGCAGGTTGAAGTTCTTGGTCTGGCTCATTTGCAGTTCTCTTCCAGCAGTTCCAGTTCGCGGGCAGGCAACCAGCCCGTCGCGCCATTGGCGCGCTCGGACCACCACCACCCGCCGTGTTCGTGATGAAGCTTGACCATCTCGCCGTTCTCCACATCCAGCTCGCGGGCGTCATAGTCGCGCAGGGCTTCTGCGCGACCATCGTCCAACAGCTGCAACCACGCTACCGGTGCCCATCCGGCGCGCCCATCACTGGTGCGCACCCAGGCAAACGCCGGCCATTCCTCGTCACGTACGCCTACTTCGACGATCTGGCCGGTGCGGAACCGGAGCGGGTTGGGATACTGGCTGCGGTAAGCCCCGAGAAGGCGGGCCCGCATGTCAGCCTGCCGCCACCGCGCGCTTTGCCGCCGCCACGATCCGCTCCACGCTCGGCAGATACTTCATCTCCAGGCGGAACAGCGGAATGTGGGTGTCGTAGCCGGTAACGCGCTCGACCGGAGCCAGCAGGTCGTACAGCGATTCCTCGGCCAGGCGTGCGGCGATTTCCGCGCCGAAGCCCGCGGTCTTCGGGGCCTCCTGCACGATCACGCAGCGGCCGGTCTTGGCCACCGACTCGGCGATGGTGGCGAAGTCCAGCGGACGCAGCGTGGCCACGTCGATGACTTCGGCACTGATGCCTTCGCCGGCCAGCTTGTCGGCCGCTTCCAGCGCTTCCTTCACCTGCGCACCCCAGGTCACCAGGGTCACGTCGGTGCCGTCGCGAAGCACGAAGCACACGTCCAGCGGCAAGGCTTCGCCGTCGTTGACGACCACTTCCTTGTACTGGCGGTAGATGCGCTTGGGCTCCATGTAGATCACCGGATCCGGCTCGCGGATCGCGGCCAGCAGCAGGCCATAGGCGCGCTGCGGCGAGGACGGCAGCACCACGCGCAGGCCCGGCACGTTGGTGAAGATCGCTTCGTTGGCTTCGCTGTGGTGTTCCGGCGCACGGATGCCACCACCCCACGGCACGCGCAGCACCATCGGGCAGTGCAGGCGGCCACGGGTGCGGTAACGCAGCCGCGCGGCGTGGCAGATGATGTGGTCGACCATCGGGTACATGAAGCCGTCGAACTGGGCTTCGGCCACCGGCTTCATGCCCTGTGCGGCCAGGCCGATGGTGAGGCCGGCGATGGTGGTTTCATCCAGCGGGGTGTCGAGGATGCGGTCGGCGCCGAAGCGCTGCTGCAGGCCGGCGGTGGCGCGGAACACGCCGCCGTTGACGCCCACGTCTTCGCCCAGCACCAGCACCGACTTGTCGTGCTCCAGCTCCCAGGCAAGTGCCTGGGTGATGGCTTCGATGAGGGTGATCGGGGTGTCGGTCATGTTCTGTTCTCCGCGCGCGACGGCAGCGCTGTCGGCGGCGTTGGTGTGCGCGCTGGACGCGCCGTTCTTGATCTCATCCATGGCGCTGCTCCAGGGCGATCGCCTGGGCGCGCTGGGCCAGCAGGTCCTGCGGCGGGTCGGCATAGAGGAAATCGAACATCGCCTCGACCGGCTGCACCGGCGTGTTGAGGTACAGGTTCACTTCCTCGTCCACGCGCTTGCCGCACTCGGCGGTCCAGGCCGCTTCTTCTTCCTCGCTCCAGACACCGGCGTTGGTCAGGTACTTGCGCAGGCGCAGCATCGGCTCGCGCTGCCAGGCATCCTTCACTTCGGCGTCGTCGCGGTAGCGGCGCGCGTCATCGGCGGTGGTGTGGTCCGACAGGCGATAGGTCATCAGTTCCAGCACGGTGCCACCGTCGCCGGCCAGCGCACGTTCGCGCGCCTGCAGCATGGCGGCCATCACCGCGATCAGATCGTTGCCGTCCACCTGCAGGCAGTGCAGGCCGCCCGCCAGGCCCTTCTGTGCCAGCGTCTCGGCACCGGTCTGGGCCGAACGCGGGACCGAGATGGCCCAGCCGTTGTTGACGATGCACAGGATCAGCGGCAGCTTGTAGGCACCGGCCGAATTCAGTGCAGCGTAGAAGTCGGTCTTGGAACTGCCGCCGTCGCCGCACACGGCCACCGCGATCTGCGGTTCCTTGTTGAGCTTGAACTTCAGCGCAGCGCCTGCGGCGTGCAGGCACTGGGTGGAGATCGGCACGCAGAACGGGAAGTCCTTGGCTGCATTGCCGCCGTAGTCGTTGCCGCGCTCGTCGCCGCCCCAGTACATCAGCACGTCGTGCGGGCGCACGCCCCGCATGAACATGGCGCCGTACTCGCGGTAGGACGGTGCGAACACGTCGTCCTTCTGCATCGAGGCGCCGATGCCCACATGCGCGGCTTCGTGGCCGAGGCAGGCGGCGTAGGTGCCCAGCTTGCCGGTGCGCTGCAGCGCGATCGACTTGCCGTCGAACACGCGCACGAACAGCATCTGCTTGAACATCGGCAGCAACGCGCGCGGGTCGCGCAGGGCTTCGGGCAGATCATCGCGGACGAGCGTGCCGTCCGTGTCCAGATACTGCAGGTATTCGATCTTGAACTCAGCGGCAACCGTCATTGCGTACTGCACCTTCGACAGAGAAGTTACAAATGATATGAATCGCCATGTTAAGGAATGCGTACGAAAAAGCTCTCCTGCGGCGCAGCACGGCCTGCCGGCCTTTGTACCCCCTTCCGGGTGCTTGATGCCAATAACTTCAGCGTATTCAGCCATTGCTGCAAAGCATCACAAACGGCCCTGGGCTGAGCGCCAGTGGAACGGCGCAAACGGTTCCACGCGCAACGGCCGTTCCACAGCCGCGCCGCACGCCCCGGTACGGTCATCACGGCTGCCAGCGCGGCAGCAACGCGCTACCCTTGCCGCCCCCGATCTGGTCCCGCCCATGTCCGTCGACAACAACCAACGCGATCTCGAAGCCGGTATCCACACCGACCTGCAGGGGCGGCTGACCTACGGCGGCTACCTGCGGCTGGACCAGCTGCTCAGCGCGCAGCAGCCGCTGTCCAATCCGCCGCATCACGACGAGATGCTCTTCATCATCCAGCACCAGACCTCCGAGCTGTGGCTGAAGCTGTTGGGCCACGAGCTGGGTGCGGCAATCGGTTTCCTGCAGCGCGACGAGGTCTGGCAGTGCCGCAAGGTGCTGGCGCGCAGCAAGCAGGTGCTGCGCCAGCTGACCGAGCAGTGGTCGGTACTGGAGACGCTCACTCCGTCCGAGTACATGGGTTTCCGCGACGTGCTGGGCCCGTCCTCGGGCTTCCAGTCGCTGCAGTACCGCTACATCGAGTTCCTGCTGGGCAACAAGAACGCGCAGATGCTGCAGGTGTTCGAGCACGATACGGCCGGGCAGGCGCAGCTGCGCACCGTGCTGGAGGCGCCGAGCCTGTACGAGGAGTTCCTGAAGTACCTGGCCCGCTTCGGCCACGCCGTGCCGGCGGTGTACGAGGCGCACGACTGGACCCAGCCGCATGTGGCCGATGACGCACTGCAGCCGGTCTTTGAACGCATCTACCAGGACACTGACCGCTACTGGCGCGAGTACGCGCTGTGCGAGGACCTGGTGGACCTGGAAACGGCCTTCCAGCTGTGGCGGTTCCGACACATGCGCACGGTGATGCGGGTGATCGGCTTCAAGCGCGGCACCGGCGGCTCCTCCGGCGTGGGCTTCCTGGCCAAGGCGCTGGAGCTGACCTTCTTCCCTGAATTGTTCCAGGTGCGCACCACGCTGCAGGTCGCGCCCCCACCGGATCTGGCCTGATCCCCATTCAGCTTGGCCGCCTGCGGCTGGCTGGATCGTTTCAGATGCAAGTTCAGCGAGCAGGCTGCGACCTGCCTCAAACGGCGTGTATTTGACGTGAACGCCAGAAGTCGGTGATCCTCGCGCGTTGCTTCACCGCACATCGGACGTGCCTCCATCCACCGAACCAGGAATTCCGCATGAGCGTAAACGCCACTGCGAACACCCCAGAGCCGGCGCTGCCGGACTTCAACACCACGATGGGCCACCCGCGCCCGTTGTGGATGCTGTTCATGACCGAGTTCTGGGAGCGCTTTGCGTTCTACGGCATCCGCTGGGCGTTGGTGCTGTACATCGTTGCCCAGTTCTACAACGGCAACGCCGCCGGTGAAGGCGACGCCAGCCGCATCTACGGTGCCTACCTGGCGCTGGTGTATGCCGCCGCGATCTTCGGCGGCTACGTGGCCGACCGGGTACTGGGTTACCAGCGCTCGATCCTGACCGGCGCGATCATCATGGCCGTCGGCCTGTTCATGATCTCGCTGCCGCAGGAGCACATCTTCAAGCTCGGCCTGGCCACGATCATCGTCGGCAACGGTCTGTTCAAGCCCAACATCTCGACCATGGTCGGCAAGCTGTACGGCCTGAAGGACGAACGCCGCGACTCGGGCTTCACCATCTTCTACATGGGCATCAACATCGGCGCGATGATCGCCCCGGTGCTGACCGAGTACCTGGCCCGCAAGGTCTTCGGCACCTCGGAAATGCCCTCCTACAAGGTCGTGTTCATCGCCTCCGGCGTGGGCATGCTGATCTCGCTGGTGTGGTTCTACATCGGTCGTGCCGGCCTGAAGGGCATCGGTGCACCGCCGGCTGGTGCTGAAGGTTTCGGCCGCATCATCATGGTGCTGGTCGGTTCGCTGTTCGCCATTCCGGTGGCTTACTTCCTGCTCGCCACCGGCGCCACCGCGCTGGCCTGGATCCTCGGCGTGATGTTTGCCGCCCTGGCCGTGCTGCTGCTGGTGGAAGGCATCCGCGAGGGCAAAGTGCAGCGCGACCGCGTGATCGCCATGCTGATCATCTTCGCCTTCAACGTCATGTTCTGGATGTTCTTCGAACAGGCCGGCAGCTCCTTCACCTTCCTGGCCGAGAACATCGTCAACCGCCAGCTGGGTGAGTGGACCTTCCCGACCGCATGGTTCCAGTCGGTCAACTCGGTGGCGATCATCACCCTGGCGCCGATCATCGCCTGGATCTGGGTGGCCCTGGGCCGCGCCAATCCGTCCATCCCGCGCAAGTTCGGCCTCGGCCTGCTGTTCAACGGCGCGGCCTTCGCACTGCTGATGTTCGCTCTGTCGACCATGGTCGTGGACGGCAAGATCCCGTTCTGGACCCTGTTCATGGTCTATGTCATCCAGTCGGTCGGTGAGCTGTGCCTGTCGCCGATCGGCCTGTCTATGGTGACCAAGCTGGCACCGGTACGCCTGGTCGGCTTCGGCATGGGTGGCTGGTTCCTGTCCACCGGCATCGGCAACAACCTGTCGGGCATTTTCGCCGGCGCGGTCAGTGGTGAAGGCGGCATGACGGTCGAATCGGCACTGAAGGGGTATACCTTCGGCTTCTGGGCCTTGATCGGTTCGGGTGTGGTCCTGTTCCTGGTCGCGCCGCTGATCAACAAGCTGATGCACGGCGTGAAGTAATGAGAGGGTAGTGGGCATGCGTACAACGTTCGGTGGTGCAGTGGTGGCAGTGGTGTGTGCGGCGCTGATCGGCGCTTGTTCGCAGCCTCAACCTCCTGCGGCCCCCGAACCCACGCAGCCCCTGGATACCCGCCCCACCGAGCCACCGGTCGCTGACCCCAGCGAACCGGTGGCCTCGGGCAACACTCCGGCGGCGGCTGATATCGCCGCCATCGCCGGGCTTGGCGCGCAGTTCGACCCGGCCCGCGACCCCGTTGCCGACCTGGAAACGGCCAAGGTCGAAGCCCAGCGCGGCAACAAGCGCATCATCCTGGAAGTGGGCAACGCCGCCTGCGAGCCCTGCCATGCGCTGGACGAAGCCGTGGAAGGCAATGGCGATCTGCGCCGCTTCCGTGATGCCCACTACGTGTGGGTAAAGGTCAACGACAGCGCCGAGAACCCGAACGCGGCCTTCCTGGGCCAGTTCCCGCCGCTGCAAGGCGAACACCCGCACCTGCTGGTGATCGATGCCGACGGCACCCTGCTGGCGCCACAGCCCAGCGAAGCGATGCACAAGGGCAGGATCGTGCAGACCGCACGCGTGATGGCGTTCCTCAAGCAGTGGGCGCCGCCAACGCCGCGGTAGCGTCCGGCGCCTGCCGCTGCCCGGCCATCCACGCGTGGCGTGGATCTACAGATCATTACCCTTCGGCCGTTAATGGCAAGGACCTCACTGCGCCACCCGGCGCGACCGGAGCGCCCATGCACAGCGACCACGCCGAACGCCTGCCCGAACCTGCCAGCTCACTGGCCGAAGGTGAGGCGCCTGATGGCGTGAGCCTGCCGCCGCAGGAAGCCCTGCTGGACGACGCCGGCACCGGCGCGGAAGCCCTCGAACTCGCACCGCCGCGGCATCGGTTGCCGCAGATCGCCTTGCCCGACAACGTGGTGCTGAAGGGCGCGGTGCAGAAGCTGGTGGAACAGAAGGCGCGGCTGGATCGACTGGCCGCCGAAGGGCAATTGGCCGGTCTGCTGCCGCCGGAATGGCACGGCAACGGCGTGCGCGCGATCGACCTGTCCAGTTTCGTGCAGGGCGTGCTGCCGTTCCTGCAGCCCGGCGAGCGAGGTGAAACCGCACCGGCCCGCCTGCCGGTGCGCCATGTGCTGGGCGATGACAGCCGCTGGGGCCTGGCCGACGTACCCGAACCGAAGTCACTGGCCTGGTATCTGGCCAGCGATGACCGCGCCACCGCGGGCAGCAAGGATGTCGCCGAGGCCTATCTGGTCGGCGCGCTCGGCCTGGCCTGGATGCAGGAAGGGCGCAGCCGCCCCGGCTTCCTGCGTGCGATGGACCAGGACAGCCTGGCGGCACGGGTGACCATGCTGGGCTACCCGCCGCCGGGCGAGCTGGCGTTGTACAGCGTGACCGCGCACGGCCAGCCGCAGATCTGGTGCGTGCATGGCCGGCGCAGGCTGCGGCCGCTGGTGGCGCCGTGGCTGAGCGTGCCCCTGCTGACCGCCTATGGCGTGCCCGCACCGGTGGCGTGGCCGGGCAGCTTCCCGCCCGTCGAGGCCGTGGCCGAGGCGATTGCCGCCGCCCGTCCGGGCAAGCTGCTGCCGGAAGTGGATCTGGGCAGAGTCGTCGCGAAGATCGCCGAAGACGCCGCGTCCGAGGCGTGGCAGCCGGTCAGCCTGCTGCAGCTCAACACCTGGTCGCCGCGCTGGCCGTTCTTCCTGGGCACCTTCGTCGGCCTGCCGTCGCTGCTGCTGGTCACTGCCGCGCTGGCGTTGCCCGGGGCCGTTGAAGCGGCCACCGTTGCCGCCTCGCTGGGCTTTGCCGGCGGCGCCATCGGCGCGCTTGCGGTGCCGTGGATCCATGCGCGGCGCAAGCATCTGAGCTGAGTACGTGGGCCATCCGCGCGTGGTGTAGATCTGTTGACCCCCTAACGGTCGATCTCTGCAGCAGTGAACTCCATGCGTTGCCGTGCACGCTCCGTGGCGGCCTGCAGCCGTTGCTTGAGCACTTCACGTGAGGGAAGAGATGTCAGGTACTCCGCCACATGGATGCCTGAGCGGTCCAGTTCCAGCAACTCGATCTGGCCTGCCTTCTTGCCTGTGCAAAGGATGATGCCCAGCGGCGCCTCCTCACCTTCCTCTCGCTCATACCGATCCAGCCAACGCAGATAGAGCTCCATCTGGCCCTTGTACGCAGGCTTGAAGTCACCGATCTTCAATTCGACGGCCACCAGCCTGCGCAGGCGGCGGTTATAGAACAACAGGTCGAGATGGAAGTCATCGTCGTCGATCTGGATGCGTTTCTGGCGGGCGACGAAACTGAAGCCTGCCCCGAGTTCAAGCAGGAATCCCTGCATCTCACGCAGGATGGCGCCTTCCAGCTCCTGCTCGTCCCAGCATTCCTTCAGCCCGAGAAAATCCAGGACGTACGGGTCGCGCAGGACCAGGCCCGGGGAGAGCTGCTGGTTCCTGCGCAACGCCGACAGCTCATTGGCAATGGTCTGCTCGGGTTGGCTGGAAAGGGCCGTACGTTCGTACAGCATCGAGTCGATGCGCTGGCGCAACATGCGGACGCTCCAGCCTTCCGTGCTGGCCATCTGGGCGTAGAAGTCGCGCTTGAGCGGATCAGACAGCGGGATCAGCGCGATGAAATGGGTCCAGCTCAATTGTCGTAGCAGTGATACGACAATCTGCTCGTCGGCAAATGCGATGGAGAACTGCACCATCCTGCGCAGGCTCTTTTCACCGAACGAACCGCCGAACTCGGCAGACAGTATCCTGGCGATGCGCTTGAACAGGACCTCTCCATAGCGTGCCCGGCGTCCACCCATCTGATCGACATGGATGCGACGTCCTATGCGCCAGTACAGCAGCGTCAGTTCGGCATTGACGGTCCTCACCATCCCGGCGCGGGCCGTGGATATCAGTGCCCGGATATCAGCCAGCAGATCGTGGGTATGCGGCAGGGTGAGGGGCGGTGTGTCATCCATGAGGTGCCTTCCAGCAGGGTCAGGGTTCAGCAATCACCCGCAGCGCACTGGCATAGCCCTTGGCGAGACTGGTCAGGTCGAGCAGCCGGTTCAACGACAGCAGCAGGCCCGGCTGGCAGGCCTTCAGGCGCTGATGTTCGAACCACGCCTGGGTGACCGTTTCCAACGTGGCCAACGCCTCATCGATGCGCTGCAGGTCGGCTTCGCGGTCGATGGGGTCGGCAGGGGGGTGATGGGGGCGTGTCATGGCGAAGCTCCGGGGAGAGGCCGCCGGAAAGGCGGCAGGCGATGCGTGGTTGAAAGACCGCTCAAACGCGAAAACGGTGGGCACCAGGCCCCACGCACCGCCCGCCATAAGGCAGACCCGGCTGCAGAATGGCGCCCACCTTCAGATGGGCACCATTGGTGCAGCGTCGTTACGCGTTTGATGGACGGGCTTTCAACCCCGGCAGCGGTGCTCCGCTGCGCGCCTACCCTCGGGCCGATGGGACCGGCAGTCCAATAGGCAATGCCATTCGATGCGCGAATTTCGATACAACCGCTCTGTCGATCAGAACTCTACCGGCCCGATGCCGAAACATCAGGTGGTAAACGCGACACGTCGAGTCGAACCCGGCCGAAAGACCGTTCGTCGGCGGGCCATGAACACCGCGCGTTGCACGTGATCAATGGCCTGCGCCGGATCCCTCACAGCGCAGCCCGCGACATCATCCACGCCTGGCGTGGATCCATGGGTCGACCAAGGTCGACACCGACCAAGGGCGGCGGGGGGCGCCGCCCCGAAGGGGTCAGACCCCTTCGCCCATCCGCTCCAGGCCATCGCCGGCCAGGCGCAGGATCAGCTTCTCCAGCACCTGCTCCTCTTCCTCGCTCAGCACCGACATCAGCTTGCGGGTGATCTCGATCACCATCGGCGCGATCGTCTCGTACACCTCGAACCCCGCCGCCGACAGCGCCAGCACCGAACGGCGGCGGTCATCGCCATGCGTCTCACGCTTGATGAAACCGCGCTCCAGCAGGCGGGCCACCGCGCGGCTGACCGCCACCTTGTCCATCGCCGTGCGGTCGGAGACCTCGCTGGCCGACGAGCCGGGGTACAGCGCCAGGATGGTGATCACCCGCCACTCCGGGATGGCCAGGCCATAGCGGTCGCCGTACAGCTTGGCGATGTTGCCGCTGACCCGGTTGGACAGCACGCTCAGCCGGTACGGCAGGAACTGTTCCAGGTCGAGCAGGACGTGGGAGGCACGCAGGCGGGTGGAAGCGGGATCGGCGGGGCTCATGTTGCGGTGCACCTTGCTGGTGGTTTCAAGTGTAACTATAAGTGTTGGGTCCGTACCCTGCATTCTCGCCGGGTCCAACCCCGCCCGCACCTGGTTTGTGCCGATGCGGCACCGATTCGGAGCCACGCCATGAATACCGCAGTCCCGTCCGCCTCGCATCCCAACCCCGGCATGCAGGTCACCACCTTCGAAAATCCGATGGGCATCGACGGCTTCGAGTTCGTCGAATTCGCCGCACCGGCCGGCCGTGGTGCCGAGCTGCACGAGTACTTCCGCAAGATGGGCTTCAGCGCGGTGCTCAAGCACAAGCAGCGTCCGATTACCGTCTATCGCCAGGGCGACGTCAACTTCCTGGTCAATGAAGACCCCGATTCGTTCGCTGCCGATTTCGCCGAGAAGCACGGCCCGTGCGCCTGCGGCTTCGCCATCCGCTTCAAGAAGCCGGGCGCGGAGGTCTACCAGACCGCGCTGGGCAATGGCGCCGAAGCCATCGCCTTCAAGCCGGAGAGCAAGGCGGTCAACGCCCCGGTCATCAAGGGCATCGGCGACTGCATGCTGTACCTGGTGGATCGCTACGGCGATGCCGGCAGCATCTTTGATGGCGACTACGAGCTGATCGCCGGCGCCGAGCTGCGCCCGAAGGGCTTCGGCCTGACCTTCATCGACCACCTGACCCACAACCTGTACTTCGGCAACATGCAGCAGTGGTCGGACTACTACGAGCGTCTGTTCAACTTCCGCGAGATCCGTTACTTCGACATCAAGGGCCTGAAGACCGGCCTGGTGTCCAAGGCGATGACCGCGCCGGACGGCATCGTGCGCATTCCGCTGAACGAGTCGTCCGATCCGAAGAGCCAGATCAATGAGTACCTGGACGCGTACAAGGGCGAGGGCATCCAGCACATCGCCTGCTTCACCGAGAACATCTACGAGACCGTTGAAGCAATGCGCGCGCAGGGCGTGGATTTCCTCGACACGCCGGAGACCTACTTCGACGTGATCGACCAGCGCGTGCCGAACCACGGTGAGGACGTCGCCCGCCTGGCGAAGAACAAGATCCTGATCGACGCCGACCCGGAAACCCATCAGCGCAAGCTGCTGCAGATCTTCACCCAGAACTGCATCGGCCCGATCTTCTTCGAGATCATCCAGCGCAAGGGCAACGAAGGCTTCGGCGAAGGCAACTTCACCGCGCTGTTCGAGAGCATCGAGCGCGACCAGATCCGTCGCGGCGTGCTGTAACGTCTTCGGTAGCGCCGGGCCAGTCCCGGCGCCTGCCCATCTGTAGAGCCGAGCCATGCTCGGCTGCTTTCCGTTCCGGTCCCGCCGTACCCAGGAGCCCCCATGTCCCCCTCCATCACCGCCCGCGGCTACCAGTCCGGTTTCGGCAACGAGTTCGCCAGCGAGGCCGTGCCCGGTGCACTGCCCGTCGGCCAGAATTCGCCGCAGAAGGTGGCCCATGGCCTGTATGCCGAGCAGCTGACCGGCACCGCGTTCACCGCACCGCGCGGCAGCAACCGCCGCAGCTGGCTGTATCGGATCCGTCCGGCGGTGACCCACGGCGAGTTCACTCCGTTCGCGCAATCGCAGCTGCAGGGCGATTTCGGTGCGCAGCCCGCTTCGCCGAACCAGCTGCGCTGGAGCCCGCTGCCGCTGCCGGAACTGCCGACCGATTTCGTCGAAGGTCTGTACACGATGGGCGGCAACGGTTCGCCCGACGCGCATGCCGGTGTTGGTATCCATCTGTACGCGGCCAACCGTGACATGGTCGGCCGCTACTTCTACGACGCCGACGGCGAGCTGCTGATCGTGCCGCAGCTGGGCAGCCTGCGGCTGCTGACCGAACTGGGCGTGATCGAGATCGAACCGCAGCAGATCGCGGTGATTCCGCGCGGCGTGCGCTTCCGCGTCGAGCTGCCTGACGGCCCGAGCCGTGGCTACATCTGCGAGAACTTCGGCGCACTGCTGAAGCTGCCCGACCTGGGCCCGATCGGCTCCAACGGCCTGGCCAATCCGCGCGACTTCGAGACCCCGCATGCCGCGTTTGAAGACATCGACGGCGATTTCGAACTGATTGCCAAGTTCGACGGCCGCCTGTGGCGTGCCCCGATCGATCATTCGCCGCTGGACGTGGTCGCCTGGCACGGCAACTACGCGCCGTACCGCTACGACCTGCGCCGCTTCAACACCATCGGCTCGATCAGCCACGACCACCCCGATCCGTCGATCTTCCTGGTGCTGCACTCGCCCAGCGACACGGCGGGCACCAGCAACATGGATTTTGCGATCTTCCCGCCGCGCTGGCTGGTGGCGCAGAACACGTTCCGTCCGCCGTGGTTCCACCGCAACATTGCCAGCGAGTTCATGGGCCTGGTGCATGGTGCCTACGACGCCAAGGCCGAAGGCTTCGTACCGGGCGGTGCGTCGTTGCACAACTGCATGAGTGGCCACGGTCCGGATGCGCCGACCTTCGACAAAGCCTCCAGTGCAGACCTGTCCAAGCCGGACGTGATCAAGGACACGATGGCCTTCATGTTCGAGACCCGTGGGGTGATCCGCCCGACCGCGCAGGCGCTGGCCGCCGGTCACCGCCAGGGCGATTACCAGCAGTGCTGGAACGGCCTGCGCAACAATTTCCGTTGATCGTCCGTATCCACGCATGGCGTGGATCTACTGGGAAGCGCGATACCGCATCCACGCATGGCGTGGATCTACCGGGTGGCGCGATACCGTATCCACGCATGGTGTGGATCTACTGGGTGGCGCGATATCGCGCGGCGTGGATCCATCGGGGTTCGTGATGCAGTAGATCCACGCCACGCGTGGATGCTGTTCGCCGGATCAGGCGATGGCCGCGAACGCGTCGCAATGCTCCACCGGCAATGCCTCCATCAGTCGCTGCCGCACACGTTGGCAGTAGCCTTCCGAGGTCAGCGCCGGCAACACCTGCAGCGCTGATTGCATCACCCGCAGGACCTCGCCTTCGGCACGCGCCTGCTGCAGGTCGCGGAACAGCGCCGCTGCATTGGGATGCCGCTGCATCTCCAGGATTCCCAGCACATAGATGCGCGCGGCGACCAGCGAGCGGCGTCGCTCGACGGGCGCGGTGGATGCTGCGGCGGCTGACGGCGCCAGCGGGGCAGCAGCCACACTCGGCGCAGGCTGCATGGAAACGGCGGCATCCGCGCCGGTCACCAGATATCCGGCCTGGATCAGCTGGATCACCATCGCTGCCGCGTCCTGCCCCAGCAGCGTGGTCAGCTCGGCGATGCTGCGCTGGCCATCGCACAGGATCAGCAGCCGTCGCTGGCGCATGTCCAGCGGCGCGCGGTGGGCCTGCAGCGCGGTTCGGGCGAGGTCGGTCTTGCGCGGTTGCATGGGGAGGACAGCCAAGTCGGTGCTTGCCCAGCCTGAATGAGGGCGATGAAACGGCGATGACAATGCAGCGCCTGCACGCGCGCTGGGGTAGCGTGCACCCACCCTGTGCCAAGGATCCGCACCGATGAAGCACCTCCCGATCGCCGGCCTGCTGTTGTTGTCGCTGGCCGCCTGCAACCGTAGTCCCGAAACTGCCGCGGCGGACGCACCTGCCGCCGCCGCCACACCGGCGAAGGATGCCTCCGTCCCCGCCGACGCCGATCTGGCCACCGCTTCGCCGGTGGACCCGCGCCGCGACAGCCCGGCACGCCTGGATGGCTTCGGCGGTGCCACGCTGGGCGCCGGCATCGCCGAGGTCCGCAGCGGCTTCGGCACGCCGTTGCAGGGCCTGGGTACCGATGCCGCCGGCAAGCCGCTGCCGGCCGACGATGCCAATGAGGGCTGCTACTTCCTGCGCCCGCAGGACGCCGAAGACCCGCGCCTGATGTTCGAGGCGCGCAAGCTGGTCCGCTACGACGTGCGCAGCCCGTCCATCGTCGCCCCCGGTGGCGGCCGCGTCGGCATGACCCTGGGCGAGCTGCAGGTGCTCTATCCCGAGCGCGCCGACGTCGGCCCGGACAAGTACGACGACAAGGCCCAGCACCTGCGCGTGCGCCCGGCGCAGGAGGGCGCGGCGATCATCGATTTCGCCCTCGGCGCTGACGGCAAGGTCGGTGCCTGGCGGGTCGGCAGGACGCCGCAGGTGGACTACGCCGAAGGCTGCGGCTGATCCACCCTCCTCGGCCACCCGCAGCGGGTGGGCCGAGCGTAGAATCGCGCCACGACCGCTGGGGAGTGCTCGATGATCGCCATTGCCATTGCCTGGTTCCTGCTCGGCCTGCTGTTGCTGGCCCTGGGTGGGGACTCCATCGTCAAAGCCGTTTCCGGCCTGGCGCAGCGCTTCGGTGCCAGCGCATTCACCGCCGGCCTGCTGTTGCTGGGCATCACTACTTCGCTGCCGGAGCTGGCGGTCAACGCTCGCGCGCTGGTGGTGGGCCAGCCCGAGCTTGCCTTGGGCAACGCCGTCGGCAGCAGCGTCGTCAACCTCGGCCTGACCCTGGCAATGGCTGCCATTGCCGCGCCGCTGTTGTTGCGTGCCCGCCTGCAGACGGTGCTGTGGTGGGCGCTGCTGGCCGCGGGCCTGCTGCTGATCGTGTTCGGGCTGGATGGCCGCCTGCTGCGCTGGGAGGCTGGCGTGCTGGTGGCCGGGTTCGTGGTGGTGCAGTTCCTGCTGCTGCGCCGCGGGCGCCATGAGAGCGCCGAGGTACAGGCGATCATCGCCGAGTCGGCACTGAGCCGCACCAGTCTGCCGTTGAATGTGCTGCGCGTGTTGATTGCCGCCGTGGCGCTGTATTGGGGCGCGCGCCTGGTGGTCGGTGCTGCCGCTGATTTCGGTGCTGCGCTGGGCTGGACGCCGCTGCTGGTCGGTCTGTTGCCGGTGGCGATCGGCACCGCGTTGCCGGAGGTGGCAGCCGCCGTCGCGGCGGCGCGCCGTGGTCACGGCGACATGGTGCTGGGCCACGTGCTCGGTTCCAGCGTGGTCAACCTGATGCTGGTGATCGGTGCGATGGGGCTGCTGCAGCCGCTGGCGCTGCCGGCTTCGTTCGTGCGCCTGGAACTGCCGGCGCTGCTGGCCTTCGCATTGGTGCTGTACCCGATGCTGCGCGGCGACCTGCGCATCAGCCGCATCGAAGGTGCGGTGCTGCTGGGCGCTTTCGTGGCCTGGTTGGGGCTGGAAATCGCGCTGGTCACTCCGGTCTGAGGTAGTGCCGGCCGCTGGCCGGTAACCTCGGCGAACTCGCAGCCAGGCATGGCCTGGCTCTACTGGCGGTTATCCGGGGTCGTGCCGACCAACGGTTGGCACCCACCGTCAACGCGCGGTGGTTTCCTCTTCCCGCTCCGGTTCCGGCGGCGGCAGCTGTTCTTCTTCGGCACGCTCGTTGCCCGGCAGGCTCGGGCGCGTTTCCATCAGCAGCGACAACGCCGCCTTTGCCATCAGGTGCGCGCTGATCGGTGCGGTGATGAACAGGAACACGGTGATCAGCAGCTCGCGCGGCTGCGGGTCCTGGCCCAGGAAGATGTGGTAACACACCGAGCACACCAGCACGCAGCCCACGCCCAGCGTGCTGGCCTTGGTCGGTGCGTGCAGGCGCTTGAAGAAGGTGGACAGCTTCACCAGCCCCAGCGCGCCGACCAGGATGAAGAAACAGCCGAACAACAGCAGGATCGACAGCGCGATCTGGATGAAGGTGATCATTCGACGATGTCCCGGCGCAGCACGAACTTGCTCAGCACCACGGTGCTGCCGAAGCCGAGCATGGCGATGATCAACGCCGCCTCGAAGTAGATCGCCGAATTGAGGTACATGCCGAACAGCATCAGCTCGGCGATGGCGGTCACCGACAGCGTATCCAGTGCAAGGATGCGGTCGGGCACGGTCGGCCCGCGCAGCAGGCGCCAGGTGGCCAGCAGCATGGCCAGGCCGACCACATGCATGCATACCACCAGGGTGGTCTGGATGATCTGGAATCCAGTCATGGGAAGATCTCCATCAACGGGGCTTCATAACGGCGCTTGATCGTGTCGATCAGCTCCTGCGGGTCTTCCAGGTGCAGCACGTGCACCAGCAGGAACTTGCGGTCGTCGCTGAGTGCGGCCGACACCGTGCCGGGGGTCAGGGTGATCATGCTGGTCAGCGCGGCAATGCCGTGGATGTTGGCGATGTCCAGCGGCAGCCAGATGAAACCGGGGTGGATGTTCTTTTCCGGGCCCAGCACCTGGATGGCCACGCGGATATTGGACATCAGGATGTCCCACAGGGTCACGAACAACAGCTTCGGCAGCGGCCGCAGGGTGCCGATGCGGGCGAACTCGCGGTCCAGGCGCGCAGCGAACAGCGGAATCACCACGCCCAGCAGCAGGCCCAGCAGGAACTGGCCGAGCGTGAAGCTGTCGGACATCAGCAGCCAGAACACCACCACCATCACGCTCAGCGCAGGCGAGGGCAGCAGGCGGCGGATCGGGGAACGCTTGGCGGTCATGGCTGGCGGATCTCCGGCGTGGTCGCGCGCAACTGCTGCACGTAATCGCCCGGCTGCAGCAGCTGGGTGGCGATGGCGTCGGTGTGCTGCATCAGCGGGGCAGCGAACAGCGTCATGCCGATGCCGTAGGCCAGCAGGATGCAGGCGGCAAACAGCTCGACACGGCGCAGCGGTGCCTTGCGCGGTGGTGGTGCATCGGGATCGGGCAGCGGCACGCGCCAGAACAGGCGGATGCCACCGCGGGTCAGGCCCATGATGACCAGCAGGCTGCTGACCAGCACTGCCGTCCACACCGCGCCGGTGTACTGCGCGGGCATGCCGGCCAACAGCGCGGCCTTGGCCAGGAAGCCGGACAGCGGCGGCAGGCCGGCCACCGACACCGCCGCAATCAGGAACAGCACGGCGGGCGTCTCCTTGCCGGGCATCGGCGCGATCACTTCCTTGCGGTCGCTGGCGCCGCCGCGGCGGCGTCGGATCAGGTCGGCGACCAGGAACAGGGCGGCGGCGACGAAGCTGCTGTGCGGCAGGTAATACAGGCCGGCCGACAGCACCTTCGGCGTGCCGACAGAAAATGCGATGAACAGCGTCGCCGCCGAAACGATCACCAGATACGAAATCAACACGCGCAGGCGCGCTGCGGCCAATGCGCCCAGGCCGCCCAGCACCAGCGTCGCTACACCGGCCCACAGCAGCCAGTCACGGCCGTAGCCGGCCATCGCCCCCGCATCCTCTCCGAACCACAGCATCTGGATGCGCAGCACGGCATACAGGCCCACCTTGGTCATGATCGCAAACAGCGCCGCCACCGCCGCCGGTGCACGCGCATACGATTCGGGTAGCCACAGGTACAGCGGCATCAGCGCGGCCTTGGCACAGAACACCAGCAGCAACAGGCCCATCGTCGCCTTCACCAGGGTCAGCTGCGCCGGCGGCACTTCGGCAATGCGCTGCGACAGCTCGGCCATGTTCAACGACCCCAGCGAGGCGTACAGCAGGCCCAGCGCAATCAGGAACAGGGTCGAGGCGGTGACGTTGAACACCACGTAGTGCAGGCCGATGCGCATGCGCAGGCCACGGCCGCCACTGAGCAGCAGGCCGTAGGAGGCGATCAGCATCACCTCGAAGAACACGAACAGGTTGAAGATGTCGCCGGTCAGGAAGGCGCCGTTGAGGCCCACCAGCTGGAACTGGAACAGCGCATGGAAGTGCGGTGCGCGCCGGTCCCAGCCCGAACACGCGTGCAGCAGGCAGGGAATGGCCAGCAGCAGGGTGGTCAGCAGCATCCAGGCGGACAACTGGTCGGCGACCAGCGCGATGCCCAGCCGCGACGGCCAGTCGCCCAGCAGGTAGACGCGGATGTCGCCGCCTGCGGTGTCGGCGAACAGCAGGCCGACCACCACCGCCAGTGCGGCCAGCGATGTCCACGCCACGGCACGCTGTACCTTCGGCCCATAGCGCCGGTGTTCAACGAACAGCGACAGCGCCGCACCGAGCAGCGGAACCAGGATCGGCAGGATCACCAGATGATTCATGCGCGGTCCTCGCCCCGGCGCGGCGGTGCATCGTCGTCCGGCTCGTGCGCGTCCACATGGTCACTGTGGTTGTCGCTGCGGCTGCGCATGGCCAGCACGATGCTGACGGCGGTCATCGCAAACGCGATCACGATTGCAGTCAGTACCAGTGCCTGCGGCAGCGGATCGGTGTAGTTGCCGAGTTGGCTTTCCACGCCTTCCTGCAGCACCGGCGCCTTGCCCTGCACCACGCGGCCACCGGCAAAGATCAGCAGGTTGGTGGCGTAGGACAGGAAGGTCATGCCGAGGATCACATCGAAGCTGCGCGCGCGCAGCAGCAGGTAGATGCCGATGGCGGTCAGCACGCCGATCGCAGAGGCCAGGGCCAGTTCCATCAGTGCATCTCCCCCGTTCGTGCCGAGCGGCGTTGCAGGTCGATCTCGCCCTTGCGCGCGGTGCGCGTCCGCGAGGGTTTGACGGTGGCCATCATCGACAGCATCAGCATCGCGCCACCGAACACCACCAGGTACACGCCGATATCAAAACCAATCGCGCTGGCCAGCGGTACATCACCGATCAACGGCAGGTGCAGGTCCAGGTGACCACTGGTCAGGAACGGCACACCGAACAGCATCGAGGCGGCGCCGCTGAGGATGGCGATCAGCAGGCCGGTACCGATGCAGCGGATGTAGTCGAAGCCGAAGCGCGATTCCACCGATGCGGTGCCCTGGATCACGTACTGGATCAGCAGCGGCACCGCCAGCACCAGGCCGGCGATGAAGCCACCGCCCGGCGCGTTGTGGCCGCGCAGGAACAGGAAGATCGACACCGTCAGGGTCAGCGGGAACATGATCTGGGCCAGATCGGCCGGCACCGGCAGCTTGATCGGCGGGCCGGGCATGATCTGCTCCGGCGCCATCCGCGTACGCCGCAGCAGCGCATGCACGACCAGTGCGGCAATACCGAACACGGTGATCTCGCCGAAGGTATCGAAGCCGCGGAAGTCGACCAGGATCACGTTGACCACGTTCTGGCCGTACGCCTCGGGCAGGGCGCGGGCAAGCAGTTCGCCGGCCATGGTGTTCGGCGGCAGGGTCATCGCGCTGTAGGCCAGCGCGCCGAGGCCGGCACCGGCCACGATCGCGATCAGCGCATCACGGCGCTTACGCCAGCGCGGCCGCTCCGGGCCGGACTGTGCGGGCAGATAGTTCATGCCCAGCAGCATCAGCACCAGGGTCACCATCTCCACCAGCAGCTGGGTCAGTGCCAGGTCCGGTGCGGACAGGAACACGAAGGTCAGTGCCACCATCAGGCCGACACCGCCGACCAGCAGCACCGCCAGCAGGCGCTGTTTGTACATGCGCAGCGTCGCCACCGCGCAGGACATCATCACCAGCCACAGTGCCCAGCCCAGCAGCGGGATGGGCTGCGGTTTGGTCCATTCCGGCGAGGCCGGGTTGGCGATGTAGGGCGCGGCGGCAACCACGATCGCCACCACCACCAAGCCCAGCAGCATGCGCTGCAGGCTGCCGTTGGCGATGCCGGCGGTCAACCGCTGCGCACCGGCCGACAGCAGGTCCAGCTGGTGGTGGAAGACGTTGCGTCCCGGCGTGGTGTTGGTCACCCCATGCAGGTCGATCAGCTTGCGCAGGCCGAAGTAGAGGGCCACGCCACCGACCACGCCCGCGGCGCTCATCGCCAGCGGCAGGTTGAAGCCATGCCAGATCGACAGGTTGTACTCGGGCATCGCGCTGCCGAGGATCGAGGCGGCTGCCACGTGCAGTACCGGGGCCACGGTCACGGCCGGGGCGATACCCACCGCCACGCAGATCACCACCAGGATCTCCACCGGCACCTTCATCCAGCGCGGCGGCTCGTGCGGCACGCGGTCCAGGCCATGCGGGCCCTTGCCGAAGAAGGTGTCGTGCACGAAGCGCAGGCTGTAGGCCACGCCGAACACACCGGCCAGCAGCGCGGCGATCGACACCGCCGTGCGCATGGTGTCGGTGCCACCGGCCGAGAGCGCTTCGGCGAACAGCATTTCCTTGGACAGGAAGCCATTGAGCAGCGGGATGCCGGCCATCGCCAGCGAGGCGATGATCGCCAGCGCGCTGGTGAACGGCATCAGCTTGCGCAGGCCACCGAGCTTGCGCATGTCACGGGTGCCGGTCTCGTGGTCGATGATGCCGGCGGCCATGAACAGCGAGGCCTTGAAGGTGGCGTGGTTGAGGATGTGGAACACGCCGGCGACCACCGCCATCGGCGTGGACAGGCCGAACAGCAGGGTGATCAGGCCCAGGTGCGAGATCGTCGAATAGGCCAGCAGGCCCTTCAGGTCATGCTGGAAGATGGCGTTCCAGGCACCGATCAGCAGGGTGATCGCACCGATGCCGCTGACCGTGTAGAAGAACAGATCGCTGCCGGCCAACGCCGGATGCAGGCGCGCCAGCAGGAATACGCCGGCCTTCACCATGGTGGCCGAGTGCAGGTAGGCCGACACCGGGGTGGGCGCGGCCATCGCGTGCGGCAGCCAGAAGTGGAACGGGAACTGCGCGCTCTTGGTGAAGATGCCCGCCAGCACCAGGAACAACGCATAGGGGTACAGCGCACTGGCGCGGATCTGCTCGCCGGCGGCCAGCACCACGTCCAGGTCGAAGCTGCCGACGATGCGTCCGATCAGCAGCACGCCGGCCAGCAGGGCCAGGCCGCCGCCGCCGGTGATCACCAGCGCCATCCGTGCGCCCTCGCGGGCGTCCTGGCGATGCGACCAGAAACCGATCAGCAGGAACGAGCTGATGCTGGTCATTTCCCAGAAGATCATCAGCAGCAACAGGTTGCCCGACAGCACCATGCCCAGCATGGCGCCCATGAACAGCAACAGGTAGGTGTAGAAGCGGTGCGCGCTGTCCTGCGGGCTCAGGTAGTAGCGCGCATACAGCACCACCAGCGCACCGATGCCCAGCACCAGCCCGGCGAACATCCAGGCCAGGCCATCCAGGCGCAGGGTGAAGTCCAGGCCGATCTGCGGCAGCCACGGCACCATCGTCCGCACCACCTGGCCATCGAGCACCGATGGGGTCAGCCAGGCGAGGATCGCCAGCCCGCCCAACGGCGCCAGCGCCGCCAGCCAGGCAGCAGTCGAGCGCGAACTACGGGGGAAGGCTGCGACAGCCACTGCCATGAGGAACGGCAGGGCCAGCAGCAGGGGCAGGCTGGGGAGCATGCAGGGAATCCATGATTCACGAGCAGGTCAGGGAGCATAACAGGCCGCCAAATGTCGCCGAAACCCATTGAACAGCGATCAATTGCATGTAACGTGCGCTGATTCATTTTTTCTGCGATGCAGCATGCGGCGCGGATGCCCCGTCAGGACCCGGTTGGCAGGTCCACCCTACGCCCACGCAGGGAGACCGCAGCCCCTGTCGCACAGGGACCGCCGCCGCTGGGCGGGGCAAGGTGGGGAGGTCACCGCGGCAGGCTGGCAGGCGCGCCGTGCAGCGTTGGTGATGGCATCTGCCCGTTCAGGAAACGAACGCGTCGATGCGGCGAAGCTGGTCAGTAGCGCCAGTCGAGCTTGCGATAGGCCTTGGCCATCACCCAGGCCGGGCCGATCAGCAGGTAGGTCAGGTCGGTCAGGAAGCTGGGCTTGCGGCCTTCGAACTTGTGGCCGATGAACTGCGCGATCCAGGCGACGACGAAGACGCCGATGGCCAGCCAGAACAGATTGTGCAGGCCGATTTCCGCTTCCAGCAGCCGGCACAGGCAGCCGAACACGAAGAACTGGATGAGCATCCCGATGCCCAGCGGGCGCGACAGTTTGTTGTAGAAGCACCAGGCGCTGAACATCGCGAACGCCGACCAGATGCCGTACTGGAACCAGGTGATCAGCGGCGGCACGCACCACAGCAGGGCCACCACCGACCACAGGATCGCCGGCACCGCCACCACGTGGATGCGCTGGTTGACCACATTGCGGTGGTCGTCGGAGTAGCTGGCGAAATAGCGGTCGATCGGACGCGCAAGCTGGGTGGTGGTCTGCATGCGGCCAGCATACCCCGGCCGGGGCCGCCAGTAGAGCCAGGCCATGCCTGGCTGCAGGTTCGCCGAGGTTGCCGGCCAGCGGCCGGCCCTACCCCGGGAAACCGACAGTAGAGCCAGGCCATGCCTGGCTGCCGGGGGGCGCAGGAAACCCGCCCCCAGCCAGACCGGCCGGGGGCGCAGGGAATCAGTCGACGCTGATTCCGGCCAGGCGCTGCAGCGCCTCGGCGTACTTGGCGCGGGTGCGCTCGATGATCTCGGCCGGGATGCTCGGACCCGGGGCGGTCTTGCCCCAGTCCAGCGTCTCCAGGTAGTCACGCACGAACTGCTTGTCGTAGCTCGGCGGGCTGGTGCCCACTTCGTACTCGTCGGCCGGCCAGTAGCGCGAGGAATCCGGCGTCAGCATCTCGTCCATGATGTACAGGCGACCATCGGCGTCGGTACCGAACTCGAATTTGGTGTCGGCCAGGATGATGCCGCGCTCGCGCGCGTAATCGGCCGCGAACTTGTAGATGCGCAGCGTGGCGTCGCGCACGCGCTCGGCCATCTCCGCACCGACCGTCTTCACCATCGCGTCGAAGTCGATGTTCTCGTCATGGTCGCCCACGGCGGCCTTGGTCGAGGGGGTGAAGATCGGTTCTGGCAGCTGCTCGGCCTGGCGCAGGCCGTCGGGCAGGTCGATGCCGCTGACCTTGCCGGTGCGCTGGTAGTCCTTCCAGCCGCTGCCGATCAGGTAACCGCGGGCGATAGCTTCCACCGGTACCGGCTTCAGCTTGCGGGTGACCACCGCGCGCTTGGCGTACAGGGCCGCGTCCACGCCCTCGGGCAGCACGCTGGCCACATCGATGCCGGTCAAGTGGTTGGGCATCAGGTGCGCGGTCTTGGCGAACCAGAAGTTGGACACCTGGCAGAGCATCTCGCCCTTGCCCGGAATCGGGTCGGGCAGGACCACGTCGAACGCCGACAGGCGATCGGTGGCGACCATCAACAGGTAGTCCCCCGGCGGGGTACCGGCCGGCAGCCGCTCGCGCGGGATATCGAACACATCACGCACCTTGCCGCGGTGGCGCAAGGGCAGGCCGGGGAGATCGGATTGCAACAGCGTGGTTGGCACGGGCACTCCTGGGGCTTCGTCGATACGGCTGCCCAACGGACCCGGCGGGCCCGCTGACCAGCGGGCGGCCTAGTGTAAAGCGGTCCGGGCCCGCTGTGACGTAAAATGAGCGTCCATTTCGTCGGCCGACCCCGGAGCGCCATGCGCTGGTACGGAAAACTGCTCGGTTTCATCGCCGGGGCCCTGCTGTTCCGGCCCAATCCGCTGTTCGGCGCGGTGGTCGGCCTGTTGATCGGCCACGCTTTCGACTCGGACTGGTTCCGCCTGAACAAGGAGAACCCCTACCGCGAGCTGGGGCTGACCTCCGAGGCCACCGATGCCGAGGTCGAGCGCGCCTACCGCAAGCTGATCTCCCAGTACCACCCCGACAAGCTGGGCGGCGCCGCCCCCGAGCTGCAGCAGCAGGCCGAGCAGAAGTCGCGGCGCATCAACGCCGCCTACGACCGCATCAAGACCCTGCGCAAGCGCTGACCCCACAGTCCCGCCTGCGGGCGGGAGACCCCTTTCCCCGTTCCGAAGGCCCCGGCCATGTCCAACTGCCTCATCGCTCCTTCCATCCTCTCGGCCAACTTCGCCCGCCTGGGCGAAGAAGTCGACAACGTCCTGGCCGCTGGCGCCGATTGGGTCCATTTCGACGTGATGGACAACCACTACGTGCCGAACCTGACCATCGGCCCGATGGTCTGCCAGGCGCTGCGCAAGCACGGCGTCACCGCACCGATCGACGTGCACCTGATGGTCGAGCCGGTGGACCGCATCATCCCGGACTTCGCCGAGGCCGGCGCCACCTACATCAGCTTCCACCCGGAGGCCAGCCGCCACGTGCACCGCACCATCCAGCTGATCCGCTCGCTGGGCTGCAATCCGGGCATCGTGCTGAACCCGGCCACCCCGGTGGATATCCTCGACTGGGTGCTGGACGACCTCGACCTGGTGCTGCTGATGTCGGTCAACCCGGGCTTCGGCGGCCAGGCGTTCATCCCGTCGGCATTGGACAAGCTGCGCGTGGTGCGCAAGAAGATCGATGCCAGCGGCCGTGACATCCGCCTGGAGATCGACGGCGGGGTGAAGGCCGACAACATCGGTGAGATCGCTGCCGCTGGTGCCGATACCTTTGTCGCCGGCTCGGCCATCTTCAACGCCAAGACCAGCTACCAGGACGTGATCGCGCAGATGCGCGCCAACGTCGCTGCGGCACGGGGCTGAGCCATGAGCACGGTGGCCGTGTTGAACATCCGCCCGGCTACCGTCGCCGACGCTGGCCTGATCCTGCGCTTCATCCGCGAACTGGCGATCTACGAGAAGGCCGAGCATTCGGTGCAGACCGATGAAATCGGCATCGCCGAAAGCCTGTTCGGCGCCGACGCCACCGCCCGCGCGCTGGTCTGCGAGGCGAACGGCGCAGCCATCGGCTACGCGGTGTACTTCTACAACTATTCCACTTGGCTGGGCCGCAAGGGCATCTACCTGGAAGACCTGTACGTGAGCCCGGAAAAGCGTGGTTCCGGTGCGGGCAAGGCGCTGCTGAAGTACATCGCCCGGCAGGCGGTGGCTGAAGGGTGCGGCCGCTTCGAGTGGTCGGTGCTGGACTGGAACACGCCGGCCATCGAGTTCTACACCGCCGCCGGCGCCAAGCCGCAGGACGAGTGGACGGTGTACCGGCTGGAAGGTGAGGCGCTGCACGATTTCGCCAACGGTTGAGTCGGAATGCATCCACGCATGGCGTGGATCTACTGAAGACGGTGCGTGGGCACAGTAGATCCACGCCATGCGTGGATGCGCCTGGCAGGCAAAAAAAAGGCCACGCCAAACACCGGCGTGGCCTTGCTGCATGCGTGGGAGGCTGATCCTGCCTCCATCCATCGTCCCTGCTATGGCCTTCCATTCTCCGGGTGTTCGGTGACAACCGAATGACATGATGTCGTCAACGACCCTGCCGGGAGTGGCGCAGGCGCACTAGAATGCGCTGATGAAGAGCGATGTCGCTGACCTGCTTGAATCGTGGTTTCAGTTTGCAGCAGAAGATGCGCTGGTGATGGATCTGGAATACATCAACGCTGAGGCGCACGGCAATCTCTGCGCATTCTCTCCGCCGGCGGAGGTGACCCTGGATGTCGAGCAGGTGGTTGCCTTCAGTCACAGGGTTGCCGCGCACCGGTCCGCGCAGGTCGCAGGCCACGCAATGACGTTCTACTGCTGGCATGACATGAAGGTGCGCCAGCTGCGCCTGAGCCTGGTGTCATCCTTGCACGGTAAGCTGCCATTTGGCTGCCACCACGTCGAGACAACGGATATCCGCAGCGTTGTGCAGCCCATCGTGCTTGATGACTGGAACAACCCTCGATTCATGTGTTTCGAGGAAAGTGATGCGTCTGACGAATTCGACACCGGCACCGTCACCGACGAGCCGCTGTATACGCAAGAACATCCCCTGAGGGTCGCAGTCATTGCGCTTGGCTGAACGGTTGCCACCGTCTTTCACTGGCCCCGAACGCGCGATTGCTAGCCTGTGCCGCCTTTCCCTGGAAGTACCGCATGAGCACCCCCCGCTGGCGCCTGATCCTCAACGGCAAGTCCGCAGGCAACGACGACCTGCGCGAGGCCGTGGGCCACTGGCGCGACCGTGGCGTGCAGCTGGAAGTGCGGGTGACCTGGGAAGACGGTGACGCCGAGCGCTACGTGGCCGAGGCCATCGACCACGGCGTGGACGTGATCGTGGCGGCCGGTGGCGACGGCACGCTGAGCGCGGTGGCCGAGACGCTGGCGCATCGTGACGAGCCGGCCGGGGCGCTGCCTTCACTGGCGTTGGTGCCGATGGGCACCGCCAACGATTTCGCAACCGCTGCCGGCATTCCGGTGGGGCCGCAGGAGGCCTTCGCACTGATTGCCGGCAGTACGCCGCGTCCGATGGATCTGCTGCGTGTCGATGCCGACGGCAAGCCATGGTGGTGCGCCAACCTCGCCAGCGGTGGCTTCGGTACCCAGGTCACGGTGGAAACCGATGCGGGCTTGAAGAAGATGCTCGGCGGTCTGGCGTATGTCATCACCGGCATCGCCAAGCTCGGGCGCATCGAACCGATCACCGCGCGCCTGAGCGGGCCGGATTTCCAGTGGGAAGGTGGGTTCATCGCGCTGGGTATCGGCAACGGCCGTCAGGCCGGTGGCGGTCAGCAGCTGTGCCCGCAGGCACTGATCGATGACGGCCTGCTGGACGTCACCGTGGTGCCGGAACTGGAAGGTGAAGTCGCCGCCACCCTTGGACAGATGCTGACCGGTGGCAAGGAAGCGGCGCTGGAACGTGTCGCTACACGCGCGCAGCTGGCTTGGCTGCGGATCGACGCGCCGCAGCCGCTGACCTTGAACCTGGACGGCGAACCGGTGCAGGCACGCAGCTTCCGCATCGAATGCGTGGCGGGCAGGGTGCGGATGCACCTGCCGGAGGATTGCGTGCTGCTTTCCGGTCGCTGATACACGAATTACAGCAGCGGGATGTCTTCTTCCCTGCTCGGGAATTTGAAGGCCTCGCGCTTCCTGCGGATGTGCTCGGGCATCGGTGGGCGGGGAATGTTGCGTTCGATCAGCCACTGCTGGCATTTCTTCTGCCACGGCAGGTTGTCCGGCGTGGTGATCTCCCAATAGATGTCTTCGACCATCTTCTGCCGGCCAGGCTGGCTTGACTCTTCCGGCTTTGCGATCGCGGGATCAGCACCATGTTCCAGCAGCCAGTATGCGTAGTCGAAGCCGCCTCGCGTGGTGTACCAGCTAAGTACCGTGTCATCGCCCAGGTCTAGGCTTGATTCATTGATGTTGGCCCCGTTCTCAATCAGTACCTGGATGTTCTTCCACTGATTTCCGCTGAGGAATGCCTGCAGCAGTAGAGTCTCGTTGGCCGAGTTGCGGGTGTTGGGGTCTCCGCCGTGCTTCAGCAGCAGCTCAAGGAAGCGAGGGTCGTCCATCTTTGCCGCGTAGACCATCGCATTGTTGTAACCAAGCCTGCGTCCATCCACGGTCTTGTATGCGCGTGCATTCGGATCTGCGCCGTTGTCCAGGAGAGCGCGTAGCCCATCAAGATTTTTCGCCCGAAGTGGCCACGCCACCAGGGGGATTCCAGCGTCACGAGCGAAGACCTTGTCGGGATCGACTCCTTCGTCCTTCATCATGCGCGTGATCGTCTCGGCATCCCCTTGCTCGCTGGCAACGGCCAGCTCAAGTGCCCTTCCCTTGAAGTAACCGCTGGCACCATGCGTTGACTGTGGTGTGCAGCCCGAAAGCAGGAGCAGCGCTGCCGCCAGAAGGGCGTGATGCATAAAGAAGCGTCGGAGGTGAACGTCCATGTCTGATCTCCCTACAGCAGCGGAATATCTTCTTCCTTGCTCGGGAATTTGAAGGCCTCGCGCTTCCTGCGGATGTGCTCAGGCATCGGCGGGCGGGGAATGTTGCGTTCGATCAGCCACTGCTGGCATTTCTTCTGCCACGGCAGGTTGTCCGGCGTGGTGATCTCCCAGTAGATGTCCTCAACCATCAATTGCCGAGCAGATCTTCCCGAACTTTCCGATACGTGCTCGGGAATGGTGGGATCTGCACCGTGCTCCAGCAACCAGTATGCGTAGTCGAATGCGCCTCTTCCTGTGTACCAGCTCAGGACGGTGTCGTCTCCCAGGCTTCTGCGGTTGGATCCATTCACGTCTGCGCCGTTCTTGACCAGGGTCTGGACATTCTTCCACTGGTTCCCGCTGATGAAGGCTTGGAAGAGAAGCGTTTCATTGTTGACGTTTCGTGTGTTGGGATCTCCTCCGTGCTTCAGCAGCAGTTCCAGGAACCGAGGATCGTCCATCTTGGCCGCGTAGACCATCGCGTTGTCGAACCTGATCAGTTCTCCATTCATCTGCTTTGACTCACGCGCATTGGGGTCTGCCCCAACGTCGAGCAGCACTTTGAGTCCCTCGATGTTGCGGGCCCGCAGCGGCCATGCGATCAGCGGAATTCCGTCCCGCGTTGAAAACGCCTTGTCCGGGTTGACGCCCTCGTCCTTTACGAGGTGACGTATGGCATCGGCGTCGCCGCTTTCAGCAGCAATTGCCAGCCGTAATGCCGCTCCCTCGAAATAGCCATCGGCACCGTGTGCAGACGTTCCAGAGCACCCTGTCACAAGCAGAAGCGTGATCCATGCCACACTTGTGAGGAATTTTGTCGTCATATTGTGAAAAATGACGGTCATTTTTTTCCTGTCTATTTGCTGATGACGTGACACTAGCAAAAGGTTCTGGTAATCCATAGGTGCCGCGAAACAAGCGGCACTTCAAGGTGCAATGGAGTTTGCCATGAATGGTTCGGAGAGCGAGGCGCGTGCCCGCGCAGTCAATGAGCAGAATATTCTCGTGCAGCAATTGCGCGACAGTGGGAACGAAAAGGAAGCTGAGCGCCTCCAGGAAACGTACCATGCGCGTGAAATGTCGGGACTGGCTGCTGACGTGTATAAATCAGCGAAGCACGAGGGAAAGCCCCCGGTAGGTGAAGTGACCCCCGGGAGTTGGACGCCAGATCCAACCCCGAGGGATACATGAACAGGTACGAAGCTCGATTCAAACTGCAGGTCGCCAAAGAAGCCTGCAAGACCTCCACGTCGGTCAAAGCCATCGCCCGACACCACGGTTTGGAGTTCTCCACGGTCAGACGCTGGGTGGCTACGTATCGGCTGCACGGTTGGCGCGGGTTTCACCGCCAGACCCGGTCCTATGACCTCGCGTTCAAGCTGGCTGTTCTGGAGAAGATGAGCCGGGACGGCATGTCCGGGCGTGAGGCCACCACCTACTTTCAGATTGGCGATGCCGGCGCAGTGGGGCAGTGGCGGCGCCTGTATGCTCAGGGCGGTGCCCAAGCGTTGGCACCGCCGCCGCTGCCGCCCCGAAAGCCGATGAAAAAGACCCGTTCGTCCAAACCACCTGAGGATATGAGCCGCGATGAGCTGCTCAAGGAAGTCGCCTATCTGCGTGCGGAGACCGACTACCTAAAAAAACTCGATGCCTTGATCCGGGAAGAGCAGGCGGCGCAGGACGCAAAGCGCAAGCCATCCAAGGATTGAGGCAGGTTCATACGCTGTCGCTTCTGCTCGAAGCGGCAGAGCTGTCGCGCAGTACTTTCTATTACCAGAACCATGTCCTGGCCCATCCGGATCAGGACGAGGCAGATCTGTGCGAGCGCATCCGTGCAATCTACGATCAAAGCCAAGGGCGCTATGGCTATCGCACGGTGACGCTGGAATTGGCCAATCAGGGCCATCGGACCAATCACAAGCGGGTACAGCGTCTGATGGGAGAGATGGGCCTGAAATCACGGGTCCGCGTGAAGCGCTACCGATCTTTCAAAGGGGCAGCCAATGTTGTGGTTGGCAATGACCTCAATCGCCAGTTCCATGCCGAGCGGCCCAACCAGAAGTGGGTGACCGACGTCACCGAGTTCAAGGTGCAAGGGATGAAGCTCTACCTGTCGCCGATCATGGACCTCTACAACGGCGAAATCGTGGCTTATCAGATCAAGCGTCAGCCCGTGTTCGATCTGGTAGGTCAGATGCTGGACGAAGCCATCAACAAGCTCTCCCCGGATGAGCGCCCCATGATCCACTCCGACCAGGGCTGGCAGTACCAGCATGAAAACTACCGGCACATGCTGGAAAAGCACTCGTTGAAGCAAAGCATGTCCCGGCGTGGCAACTGCCTGGACAATGCGGCAATGGAAAGCTTTTTCGGGACGCTGAAGTCAGAATTTTTCTACCTGAACAGCTTTGACAGCATCGAGAGTCTGGAGGCTGGGCTCGTGGATTACATCAAGTACTACAACCAAGAGCGCATCAGATTGAAATTGAAGGGCCTGAGCCCGGTACAGTACCGGAAACAGGCCCAAGCGGCCGTTTGACCCCACCGTCCAACTCTCGGGGGTCACTTCA
>NZ_JBSPUD010000003.1:260549-399720 GCF_056861525.1 Stenotrophomonas sp. 82F1 | reverse complement strand
GCGGGGTGGGTCGGGTTGCGGGGGACGCTGCAAGTACGTCCCTGTAAGCTCGGTCGCGCCATCCATGGCGCTTACGCCCCCGCAACCGGACCCACCCCGCCTTCGACAGATCTCCGCGATCTGTTGGAATGGCTCTTGGGGTCAGATCCGTTTTCCTACGGAAAACGGATCTGACCCCAGATTGATTTCGATATCTGAAAGAGATTCATCCACGCATGTCGTGGATGTGCCAACCGTCACCGGCAAACTGTCGAAGGTGGGGCGGTGTCGGATTGCGGGGTGTCCGCGGCATGGATGCCGCGGCCAAGCCCCCACGGACGGGTTTACGGCGTCCCCGCAATCCGACACCGCCCCACCAAACCTACAGATAGCCCAGAGCCGGCTGTTGCATTTGACGTTGCCGTTGCTTGAAGCCTCTGCAGGTGCAGGGCGCAGCCCTGCCGAACACCCCTTACTTGACCGCCGTCACCTGGACGTCGATCACGCCGTCGCCGACGCGGGCCTGCAGTGCATCACCCGGTTGCACCTGCTCGATCCGGCGCACCAGCGCGCCATCGTCTGCACGGGTCACGATGCTGTAGCCACGCGCGACGGTGGCCAGCGGACTGACCGCTTCCAGCGAACGTGCAAGGCCACGCAGGCGCAGTGCATCACGTTGCAGCAGGCGCTGCAGCGCCGCTTGCGGGCGCCCGCCCAGCGCGGCAAGGCGACGTCGCAGTGCCTCCATCTGCCGTTGCGGATGGTGACCACGCAACACTGCGGCAGCGTGGCGCAGGCGGGCCGCGCGACGCTCCTGCTGCTGGTTGTGTGCCGCATGCAGTCGACGCCCAAGGTCCAGCTGGCGCCGGCGCAGCAGATCCAACCGCGCCTGCGGGCTCTGTGCATTCAAACGCAGCAGGGCGCGATCAGCGCGCTGCATGGCCTGCTGCAGGGCGTGGCGTTGCAGCTGCACCATGCGTGCCGCATTGCGGCGCAGGCGCAGGGCCAGGTCGCGCTGATCGGGCACCAGCAGTTCTGCGGCCACCGAAGGCGTCGGCGCGCGCAGGTCAGCGGCAAAATCGCTGAGACTGAAGTCGGTTTCGTGACCCACCGCCGAAACTACCGGCGTGCGGCTGGCGGCGATTGCACGGGCCAGGGCTTCATCGTTGAACGCCCACAGGTCTTCCAGTGAGCCACCGCCGCGGGTCAGCAGGATCACGTCGTAGCGGCCGCTGGCATCGGCGGCCTGCAGCACGCGGGTGATCTGCGCGGCAGCGGTCGCGCCTTGAACCAGGGTCGGCAGCAGATCCACTTCCAGCAACGGGAAGCGGCGGCCGAGCACGCTCAGCACATCGCGCACGGCGGCACCGGTGGGCGAGGTGATCACCGCCAGACGCTGCGCATGGGCCGGCATTGGCCGCTTGCGGGCCGGGTCGAACAGTCCCTCGGCCTCCAGCCGCCCCTTCAGTTCCTCGAACGCGCGGCGCAGCGCGCCTTCGCCGGCTTCCTCCATGTGGTCCAGCACCATCTGGTACTCGCCACGGGCGTCGTACAGGGTCACCTTGCCACGCACCAGTACGCGCATGCCCTCGCGCGGCACGAACTTCAGGTACTGCGCCTTCATCCTGAACATCGCAGCGCGCAACTGTGCACGCGCGTCCTTAAGGGTGAAGTACAGATGGCCGGACGCGGGGCGCGCCACGCTGCCCAGTTCGGCTTCGACCCAGATCGCAGGAAAGCTGCCTTCCAGCAGGTCGCGTGCGAGGGTATTGAGCTGGCTGGGGGTGAAGACGTCGTTGTTGCGTGGCTGCATGGTTACGGCGTGGGGCAGATGGAGCAGGGGCCTCAGGATCGCACGTCAGCGCAGGCCGTGCTGGCCCAGTGCCCATTGCACGTGTTCGCGGACCACGGGGGAAGCATCCTCGGCGCGTGTCTGCAGTGCCGACAGCGTCTCTGCCGTGGTCGGCGCATTGCCCAGTGCCACGGCGATGTTGCGCAGCCAGCGCTCGTGGCCGCTGCGGCGGATCGGGCTGCCTTCGGTACGGCGAAGGAATTCAGCTTCGTCCCACGCGAACAACTGGTCCAGGCGCGCGGTATCCAGGTTGTTGCGCGCGCGGAAGTCGGCCTCGTCGGTACGCTTGGCGAACTTGTTCCAGGGGCATACCAGCTGGCAGTCGTCGCAGCCATAGATGCGGTTGCCGATCAGTGGTCGCATCTCCACGGGGATCGCGCCGTCATGCTCGATGGTCAGGTAGGAAATGCAGCGGCGTGCATCCAGCCGCTGCGGGCCGGTGATGGCCTGGGTCGGGCAGACGTCGATGCAGCGGGTGCAGGTGCCACAGTGGGCGCTGGCCGGCGTATCAATCGGCAGCGGGATATCGATGTAGATCTCGCCGATGAAGAACCATGAGCCGCCGTGGCGGTCGATCAGGCAGGTGTGCTTGCCGATCCAGCCCAGCCCCGCGTTGCGTGCCAGTGCGCGCTCCAGCACCGGCGCAGAGTCGACGAACACGCGGTAGCCCAGCGGCGCCACCTCATCGTTGATCTGCGTGGCCAGCTTCTGCAGGCGGTTGCGCATCAGCTTGTGATAGTCGCGCCCGAGTGCGTAGCGCGCCACATAGGCGCGGCCCGGATCGGCCAACGTGGCCCAGGCTTCGGTGTCATCCTTGTGGCTGTAGTCCATGCCCACCGAGATCACCCGCACGGTGCCGGGCAGCAGCTCTGCCGGGCGCGCGCGCAGGGTGCCGTGGCGGGCCATCCAGTCCATCGTGCCGTACAGGCCCTGCCCCAGCCAGTCGGCCAGGTGCGCCTCATCCTCGCCCAGTTCGATGCCGGCGATACCGCAGCGCTGGAAGCCATGCGCACGCGCGAGTTCGCGGATGCGCTGTACGGCCAGGGCCGGATCGAGGGGGGCAGGGGCGGGGGACATGTGCACCAGTATAAAATCCCTGCATGGCCAACCTTGCCGATCTGTTCGATTCCCGTGCCGCACGCACACTCGATGCCCAGGCGTCCGCGCTGGCGGGCGAGGCTGGCTGGGGCCTCATGGCGCAGGCGGGGCAGGCGGCCTGGCAATGCCTGCTGCAACACTGGCCACAGGCGCGCCGGCTCGGCGTGGTCGTTGGCAGCGGCAACAATGGCGGCGATGGTTACGTGCTGGCCCGCCATGCGCTGCAGGCGGGGCTGCAGGTGCAGCTGATTGCGCTGGCGGGCAGCCTACCTTCCACGGCACTGGCGCAGCGCGCCGCGACGGATTTCAGGTCCGCCGGGGGAACCGTCGCTGATTTCAACGGCGAACTGGCCCAGGCCGATGTATGGGTTGACGCCCTGTTCGGCCTCGGCTTCGCCCGCGCACCGAGCGGTGCAGCACAGGCCTTGATCGAGGCGCTGAACGCGCAGCGGGCGCCGGTGTTGGCGCTGGATGTGCCCAGCGGCGTCGATGCCGACCGCGGCTGCGTGCCGGGCGTAGCCGTGCGCGCGACCCTGACCTTGCAGTTCATCGTCGCCCATCGTGGCCTGTACACCGGCGACGCGCTGGAATACGTCGGGCGCAGGCAGCTGGCCCCGCTGACGCTGCCCGACGAGGCCTGGCAGGGTGTCGTTGCCGCTGCAGAGTGCTGGACGCAGCCGCGCCTGCCCGATCTGCTGCCGCCGCGCCGTGCCAACAGCCACAAGGGTGATTCCGGCCATGTGCTGTGCGTGGGCGGCAACCATGGCAGCGGCGGTGCCATCGCGATGGCTGCCGAAGCCGCGCTGCGTGCTGGCGCAGGCCTGTTGAGCATCGGCACGCGTGGCGACCATGTCGGCCCACTGCTGGCCAGGTTGCCCGAAGCGATGACGCATGCGCTGGAAGATGGCGCTGCGCTGCCCGCGTTGCTGGCAAAAGCCAAGGTGGTGGCGATCGGCCCGGGCCTGGGCCAGGACGAATGGTCGCGCGCGCTGTATGTGCGTGTGCTGCAGTCGGGCCTGCCGCTGGTGATCGACGCCGATGCGCTGAACCTGCTGGCGCAGGATGCGCACGCGTTGACCGATGCGATCCTGACCCCGCACCCCGGCGAAGCCGCGCGCTTGCTGGAAACCACCACGGCGGCAATCCAGGCCGATCGCTACGGCAGCGCGCAGGCGCTGGCCGAGCGCTATCACGCGGTGGTGGTGCTGAAAGGGGCTGGCAGCATCGTCGCCGCGCCCGGCCACACCCCTCGATTGATTGCTGCCGGCAACCCGGGAATGGCGGTAGGTGGCATGGGGGACCTGTTGACCGGCATCATCGCCAGCCTGCGCGCGCAGGGTCTGCCTGCGTTCGATGCGGCGGCAGGCGGTGCGCTGCTGCATGCCCTGGCCGGTGATGTTGCCGCAGCCGACGGTGCCCGCGGCCTGCTTCCCACTGATCTGCTGGCGCCCCTGCGGCGGCTGGCCAACCCGGACTGTTCCCGATGACCGAATTCTTCCTTGCTGACAGCGACGCCACCGAACTGCTGGGGCAATGGCTGGCAGCCACCCGTCCGCCGCAGGCGCTGGTCGAACTGCGCGGCGATCTTGGCGCCGGCAAATCGACCACGGCACGCGCGCTGCTGCGGGCGCTGGGCGTGCAGGGCGCGATCCGCAGCCCCACTTACACGCTGGTCGAGCGCTATCCGTTGTCCAGTGGCGGCGAAGCCTGGCACCTGGACCTGTATCGCATCGGCCAGGCCGGCGAGCTGGATTTCCTTGGGCTGGACGAGGGCAGCGCGGTGCTGTGGCTGGTCGAGTGGCCCGAGCGTGGTGCCGGTGCACTGCCGCCCACCGATCTGGTCGTGGCACTGGAAATTGAAGGGCAGGGGCGTCGCGTGAGTCTCACTGGCGTCAGCGACGCGGGACGTGAATGGCTGTTGCGGCTTCCCGAAGGTGGCGACTTGCAGGCCCTTTCTGTCGGCTGACGAGAACAAACACCGGCAGGTTACGGATTATTAAGGAAAAAGGTGTTGCATTCCGTTCAGTGCGGTGATTGAATCCTGAGTCATGCGCCCGGGGAATCGACTCATTGCCATCTGTGCCGCCGTCGGACTTGGTCTGGCGAGCGTCAGTGCGTGGGCCGGTGAGGTCCGTCAAGTCCTGCTGAATACCGGTTCTACCGGAACCCGTGCGGAAATCGCGCTGGTCGGCAGTGGCGGCTACAAGACCCTGTCGTTGGCCGGTCCGAACCGGCTGGTGGTCGATTTCCCCGATTCCAGCGCGGTGCGCAACCTGAAGATGCCTTCGCCGCAGGGCGTGGTCACGGCGGTGCGCACCGGGCAGCCGGTACCGGGCACCTTCCGTGTCGTATTCGACCTGGCCGAGACGGTCGCGCCCTTCCGCCCGCAGATGCAGCGCGAAGGCAATGAATCCAAGCTGGTGATCGAGTGGCCGGGCGATGGTCCGGCCGTGGCCGCCAGCCGACCCGCGGTGACCCCAGCGCCGACGCAGCCGCCTGCAGCATCTTCGGTGAGCCCGGCTTCGACCCCGAGCCCGAGCCCGACCCCAGCACAGACCGCACAGTCCCGTGGCGATGCCGCGCGCGCCACCGCGCTGTTGACCGCGCAGGTCCAGCAGCAGGCCAGTGCCAGCGCTGCGGCACCCGCCGCGCCGACGCCGGCGCCGAGCACCACCCCGGTGCAGATGGCGGCAGCAGGTACCACCGCCAGCAGCACGCCGACGTCATCGCCGGCAGCGATCCTGGCCGGCCAGGCCACCACTGCGGTGGTGACCACCCAGCCGAAGCCGGTGCCGGCCCCTGTTGTGCCGACCGAGTCGCCACGTCCGACCATGCCCAGCGATGCCTCGCGTATCCGCATGCAGCCGGGCATGCGTCACCTGGTGGTGGCGATCGACCCGGGCCATGGCGGCCAGGACCCCGGTGCCATCGGCCCGACCGGCAAGCGCGAGAAGGACGTCACCCTGGCGGTGGCGCGTGAACTGGCCCGTCAGGTCAATGCCACGCCCGGCCTGAAAGCGTTCCTGACCCGCGACAGCGATGTGTTCATTCCGCTGCCGATGCGTGCGCAGAAGGCGCGTGCGAACAAGGCCGACATCTTCATTTCGATCCACGCCGATGCCGCCGAGAACCGCTCGGCCACCGGTTCGTCGGTATACGTGCTGTCGACCAAGGGCGCGTCTTCGCAGCGTGCGCGCTGGCTGGCGGACAAGGAAAACGCCGCCGATCTGGTCGGTGGCGTGCGCCTGCAGCAGACCGAAGGCACGCTGGCCAACGTCCTGCTGGACCTGGCCCAGAGCGGGTACATGAAATCCTCCGAGGATGCTGCCGGCCACGTGCTGGGCGGCCTGAAGCGGATCGGCAACAACCACAAGCCGAATATCGAGCGCGCCAACTTCGCCGTGCTGCGCACCTCGGACATGCCGGCGATGCTGGTGGAAACCGCGTTCATCTCCAACCCGGATGAAGAGCGCCGCCTGATCGACCCGGCCTACCAGCGCAAGGTCGCCGGTGCGGTACTCGATGGCGTGCACACGTTCTTCAGCCGGCAGCCGCCGCCGGGGACGCTGTACGCCGCGCGCGCGCAGGCCGAGATCGACGCTGCAAGCACCGTGGCCGGCGGCAGCAAGTAAACCGCTGGACCGTCTGATTCTGCTGGAGCCAGACCCTGCCTGGCTGGCGCTGCGCACGGTGGATCTCGACCCTACCTGTCGCCGCTCCGCTATCATCGTGGCATGACGTCTGCCTGCCCCACCTGCCCATGAACGCGCCCGATCCGCGTCCGATCCGGCCGTTGCCGGAAATCCTGATCAACCAGATTGCCGCCGGTGAGGTGGTCGAACGGCCCGCATCGGTGGTCAAGGAGCTGGTTGAGAACGCGATCGATGCCGGCGCCAGCCGCGTCGACATCGAACTGGAAGAAGGCGGTGTGCGCCTGATCCGCATCCGCGACAACGGCAGCGGCATTGCCGCAGAACAGTTGCCGCTGGCTGTCTCGCGGCACGCCACCAGCAAGATCGCCAACCTGGACGAGCTGGAAGCGGTGGCGACGCTGGGGTTCCGTGGCGAAGCGCTGCCGTCGATCGCCTCGGTCAGTCGTTTCACCCTGTCCTCGCGCCGTGCCCATGATGAGCACGGTTCGGCACTGCAGATCGAAGGCGGCAAGATCGGCGAGGTGACCCCGCGCGCGCATGCGCCGGGCACCACGGTGGAAGTGCGCGAGTTGTTCTACAACGTGCCGGCGCGGCGCAAGTTCCTGCGCGCCGAGCGCACCGAGCTGGGGCATATCGAAGAGTGGTTGCGCTCGCTGGCGCTGGCCCGTCCCGATGTCGAGCTGCGTGTCTCGCACAACGGCAAGGCCTCGCGTCGCTACAAGCCGGGCGACCTGTATTCGGACGTGCGCCTGGCCGAGACCCTGGGCGAAGACTTCGCCAGCCAGGCCGTGCGCGTGGACCACAGCAGTGCCGGCCTGCGCCTGCATGGCTGGATCGCGCAGCCGCATTATTCGCGTGCCAGCACCGATCAGCAGTACCTGTACGTCAACGGCCGTTCGGTGCGTGACCGCAGTGTCGCGCACGCGGTGAAGATGGCCTACGGCGACGTGCTGTATCACGGTCGGCAGCCAGCCTATGTGCTGTTCCTGGAACTGGACCCGACGCGCGTCGATGTGAACGTGCATCCGGCCAAGCATGAGGTGCGCTTCCGTGACTCGCGGCTGGTGCATGACTTCGTCTACCGCACCTTGAAGGACGCGCTGGCCGACACGCGTGCAGGCATGAGCGCGCAGGAGATCGGTGCCGGCGCGGTGCATCCGGCCGAAGGCGGCAGCGCGACTGCGATGCCGGGCGCGACGGCCTCCAGCTTCGGCTACGTGCGCGGTCCGGCACCCGGTGCGGGGCAGGGCGGTGGTGGCGGCTTTTCCGGTTGGCGCCCGCAGCAGCCGCTGGGCCTGCAGGTGGCCGATGCACCCGCGGCCTATGCTGCGCTGTATGCCTCGCCAGCCGGTGCCGAGCGCGGTGCGGCACTGCCGCCGATGCCGATGGAGAACGGACTGCCGGTCACCAGTGCCGACGCCGGGGTGCCGCCGCTGGGCTACGCCGTTGCCCAGCTGCATGGCATCTACATCCTGGCCGAGAATGCCGAAGGCCTGATCGTGGTCGACATGCATGCGGCGCACGAACGCATCGGCTACGAGCGGTTGAAGAATGCGCACGATGGCATCGGCCTGCAGTCGCAGCCCTTGCTGGTGCCGATCACCCTGGCGGTGGGCGAGCGCGAGGCAGACACTGCGGAAGCGGAGGCCGATACGCTGGCCGCCCTCGGGTTCGAGATCACCCGCGCCGGACCAGGCGCACTGCACGTGCGCAGCATCCCGGCGCTGCTGGCCCATGCCGAGCCCGAAGGCCTGCTGCGCGATGTGCTGACCGACCTGCGCGAGCACGGCCAGAGCCGTCGCATCGCCACGGCGCGCGACGAGCTGCTGTCGACCATGGCCTGCCATGGTGCCGTGCGTGCCAACCGGCGCCTGACCGTGCCGGAAATGAACGCGCTGCTGCGCGACATGGAAATCACCGAACGGTCCGGCCAGTGCAACCACGGCCGGCCGACCTGGGCCCGTTTTTCGCTGGCGGAGATCGACCGCTGGTTCCTGCGCGGACGTTGAGGGGAGCACCGATGCGACTTTGGAGAACGGGCGGCCTGCTGGCGGCCCTGTTGCTGGCGGCCTGCAGCCCGGCGCCGACGCCGGCACCGGCCGCGGTTGAGGATCCGGCCTTCGCCGCGCAGCAACAGCAATGGCGGGTGCTGCGTTACCAGGACCTGACCCGGCCCGATGGCTGGACCGCGCTGGTCGGCCTGCACTGGTTGCAGAACCGGTCGCACTTCGTCGGCAGTGGTGCCACCAGCGGCATCCGCCTGGCGGTGGGGCCGGCCAAGCTGGGGCTGTTGCGGCGTGAAGGCGACCAGTGGTGGTTCACGCCGGAATCCGGTACCGATGTCACCCTCGACGGACAGCCGGTGCGCGGGCGCGTGCGCATGGATACCGACAAGGATCCGCAGCCGACCCTGCTGGCCTTCGATGGCGGCAAGGGCCAGCTCAGCCTGATCCGTCGTGGCGCGCGCGATGCGCTGCGGGTCAAGCACGCCGATGCACCGGCACGCCGCGATTTCGCAGGCCTGCAGTACTGGCCCGGTGGTCCGCAATGGCAGGTGCAGGCGCGTTTCATCGCGCATCCGCCAGGCAAGACCCTGCCGATCGTGGACATCACCGGCCTGACCACCGAGATGCCCAACGCCGGTGCGGTGGAATTCGATCGCGACGGCCGCAGCTGGCGGCTGGAAGCGATCGGCGAGCCGGGGCAGCCGCTGTTCCTGATCTTCGCCGACCGCACCAGTGGCCACGGCAGCTATCCTGCTGGCCGCTATCTGGATACCGGTGCGCCCACCGCCGATGGTCACGTGATGATCGACTTCAACCACGCCCACAACCCGCCGTGCGCGTTCACCGCCTATGCAACCTGCCCGCTGGCGCCGCCGGAAAACCGCTTGGACCTGCGCGTGGAAGCGGGCGAGAAGGCGTATCACCTGCCTGAAGGAGAGGGCTGAACATGTTGATGAAACTGTTGTTGCGTAGTGCCGTTTTTCTCGTTGCCTGCGCCGCTGGCCCGTTGGCCATCGCGCGCGATGCGCCGGCCGAAGCCACGGCGGGCAAGCCGCCGGTGCCGCTGCTGTGGAAGGTCACCGGGCAGGGAGATGCGCGCCTGTACCTGCTGGGTTCTTTCCATCTGTTGAAGCCACAGGACTATCCGCTGTCGAGCGACGTCGAGCAGGCATTCGAAGCCTCGCAGCGCGTGCTGTTCGAAGTGACGCCGGAGGAACTGCAGTCGCCGCAGATGGCCAGCCAGATGGTGCAGGTGGCTACCCGCAAGGATGGCAGCGAACTCAAGCGTGACCTGGATGCGCCGACCTGGCAGAAGCTGCAGGCCTATGCGACGCAGAACAAACTGCCACTGGCGCAGCTGCAGGGCATGAAGGCGTGGTTCGTCGGCCTGACCATCACCGTGGGCCAGATGCAGAAGCTGGGCCTGGACCCGGAGCTGGGGCTGGACCGTCACTTCATGCAGCGGGCGCAGAAGGCTGGCAAGAAGACTGCAGGCCTGGAAGACATGTCCAGCCAGATCAACCTGCTCGATGGCATGAGCGTGCAGGAGCAGCGGCAGATGCTGTCCGAGGCGCTGGACGAAGCAGGCAAGGGCGATGCCCAGGCGCAGATGCTGCATGAGGCCTGGCGCCGCGGCGATGATCGCCTGTTGTGGAACCGGATGGGCGTGGAGATGCGCCAGAGGTACCCGCAGCTCTACCAGCGCATCAATACCGACCGCAACGATGCATGGTTGCCCAAGCTGCAGCCTTACCTGCAGGCCGGGCAGGGCGGCACGCTGGTGGTGGTGGGCGGCCTGCACCTGCTGGGCAACGATGGCGTGGTGGAGAAGCTGCGCGCGAAGGGCTACAAGGTCGAGCGTGTCTGCAAGGGCTGCAGGAAGTAGATCCACGCCACGCGTGGGGCATTCAAAACAAAACGGCGCGCCCATGGCGCGCCGTTTTCGTATCAGCCGGGGCGGGTCGCCTCAGCGGCGGGTCTTGCCGCCGGTCCCTGCGCCACTGGTCGGCTCGCTCGGCTTGCCGGCCGTGCCGGTGCCGGTGCCCGTTCCGGTGCCACCCGGACGCGGACCACCGAAACCACTGCCCATGTTGCGCTGGAATTCCTGCCACAGCTCCAGGTTGCGCTCGGTCAGCTGGTTCATCATCGCCCACGGCGTCTGCCCCAGCAGGTTGCCCATCTGCTGACGGAACTGCTGCTGCTGGTCGAGGAAGACCTGCATGCTGCGCTCCAGGTAGTTGCCCATGAAGCCCTGCAGGGAATCGCCGTAGAAGCGGATCAGCTGGCTCAACAGCTGGGTGGAGAGCATCGGTTCACCGTCCTGCTCCTGGTCGGCGATGATCTGCAGCAGGACCGATCGGGTCAGGTCGTCGCCGCTCTTGGCGTCGCGGACTTCGAAGTCTTCGCCGTCGAGGATCAGCTGGCGCACGTCCTCGATGGTGATGTAGCTGGAGATCTCGGTGTCGTACAGACGGCGGTTCGGATACTTCTTGATGATGCGGGTCGCAGCCATGAAGCGGTACTCGTCACAGTAGACGCGCAGCATGGCGCAGTGCAGCAGCGGTTGCAACCGCCCCAGCCCCCGCCAGGCTTGGCTTTCCGTGCCCGGAATGTTGCGCAACAAGGCTTTGCGTGCTGCGCAGCATGACCAACGGCAGGGTGCAGCGCCGGGCCCTCAGGCCCTGGCGCCGTCTACCAGCCCATGTGGTGGCCGCCGTTGATGTCCAGGTTGCTGCCGGTGATCCACGAGGCCTCTTCGGCCACCAGGAAGGACACGCCATAGGCGATTTCTTCCGGCTTGCCCAGGCGCCCGGTGGGGATGTCGGCGATGATCTTGGCGCGCACTTCCTCGGGCACCGCCATCACCATGTCGGTGGCCACATAGCCGGGCGAGATGGTGTTCACGGTGATGCCGAAGCCTGCGTTCTCGCGCGCCAGCGAGATGGTGAAGCCATGCATGCCGGCCTTGGCGGCGGCGTAGTTGGCCTGCCCGTACTGGCCCTTCAGGCCGTTGATCGAGCTGATCTGGATGACCCGGCCCCAGCCGCGTCGACGCATGCCTTCGATGACCGGGCGGGTGACGTTGAACACCGAATTGAGGTTGGTGTTGATCACATCGTGCCACTGCTCCGCGCGCATGCGGTGGAAGGTGGTGTCGCGGGTGATGCCGGCGTTGTTGACCAGGATCTCGACCGGGCCCAGTTCGGCCTCGACCGCGCGGATCAGGGCTTCGGCGCTGGCGGAGTCGGAGACATCGCCCGGGAAGATCGACACCTGGTAGCCGCGTTCGGTCATCGCCTGCTGCCAGGCGCGGGCCTTGGCTTCGTCACGGTAGTTGGTGGCGACGCGGTGGCCCTGGTCGGCCAGGCGTTGGCAGATGGCGGTGCCGATGCCGCCGGTTCCGCCGGTGACCAGTGCGACGCGAGATGTCATGGAAAGCTGTCCGGATATCAGGTGGGGGAAGGGGGATTCTGCAACATCGGCGCGGAAAGTGCGCCCGCCGGCAGCAGGATGTCCGCGCGTGGCAGCAGGCCGGGGTCGAAGCTGCGCTGGGCGGTGGCCAACAGCGCATCGCGGTCGTCGATGCCTACCAGTGCGGTGCCCGGCTGGCCCAGCAGTTCCCACAACCGGCGCAGCACCGGCACCGGCTCGCGGGCCTCCACCGGCAGCGCGGCCAGTGACTTGGACAGTTTGTGGCCCGCTGCATCCAGCAGCAGCGGCAGGTGCCAGTAGCGCGGCGTCGGCAGGCCCAGCGCCCGCTGCAGCAGGATCTGCCGGGCGGTGGAATCGAGCAGGTCGGCGCCACGCACGACCTCGTCCACGCCCTGCGCGGCATCGTCGACCACCACTGCCAGCTGGTAGGCCCAGCAGCCGTCGGCGCGGCGCAATACGAAGTCGCCCACCTCGGCATGGACATCCTGTTGCTGCCGGCCGCGCAGGCCATCCTCGAAATGCACCACGCTGCCCGCAGGTACCCGGAAGCGGACGGCCGGGTCCGCTCGTGGCTGCCGCGCAACGCAGTGGTGATGGATGCCGCCATTGGCGACCAGATCGCTGCGGCTGCAGTGGCAGACAAACGCGTGGCCATCGGCCAGCAGGCGGTCCAGCGCAGTCTGATAAGCGTCGCCGCGCGCGCTTTGCCAGATCACCGGCCCGTCATGGACCAGGCCGAACGCGGCCAGAGTCTGCAGCTGCGCCTGTGCCGCACCGGCCACCGTGCGGGGTGGATCGACGTCCTCGATGCGCAACCGCCACAGGCCGCCATGGTGGCGCGCGAGCAGCCAGCTGCCGAAGGCGGCGAGCAGGGAGCCGGGATGCAGCAGGCCGGTGGGCGAGGGCGCGAAACGGCCGCAGGGAAGGTTTGAGGTCATGCAGGCTGAATCGTCGGTCAGGTTGGCGCTTGAATTCAAGCTGACCGCACCGCAAATTGACGGATATCAACCCCTTCCAAGCCGGAATTTCCCATGTTTACCCGCATTGCCCTGTTCCTGGCGACCAATCTCGCGGTCCTGATCCTCGCCAGCATCGTGATGTCGCTGCTGGGGGTCAATTCGAACCAGATGAGTGGCCTGCTGGTCATGGCCGCGATCTTCGGTTTCGGTGGCTCCCTCATCTCGCTGCTGCTGTCCAAGTGGATGGCCAAGCGCTCCACCGGTGCGGTGGTGATCACCGAGCCGCGCAACCAGACCGAGCGCTGGCTGCTGGCCACCGTCGAGCGCCAGGCCAAGGCGGCCGGTATCGGCATGCCGGAAGTGGCGGTGTATGACGGCCCGGAGATCAACGCGTTCGCCACCGGTGCGAACCGCAACAACGCGCTGGTGGCGGTGTCCACCGGCCTGCTGCACAACATGAGCGAGGACGAAGCCGAAGCCGTGCTCGGCCACGAGATCGCCCACGTCGCCAACGGTGACATGATCACCATGGCGCTGCTGCAGGGCGTGCTGAACACCTTCGTGATCGTGCTGGCCCGCGTGGTCGGCGGCGTGATCGATAGCGCATTGTCGGGCAACCGCGAAGGTGGCGGCCGTGGCTTTGCCTACTACATCATCGTGTTCGTGCTGGAGATGGTGTTCGGCCTGTTCGCCACGATGATCTCGATGTGGTTCTCGCGCCACCGCGAGTTCCGTGCCGATGCCGGCGGTGCATCGCTGGCCGGTCGCCAGAAGATGATCTCGGCGCTGGAGCGCCTGCAGCTCAACCACGGCCAGAGCACGTTGCCGACCCAGATTGCCGCGTTCGGTATTGCCGGTTCGACCGCGAAGAAGCTGTTCATGAGCCACCCGCCGCTGGAAGAGCGCATCGCCGCGCTGCGGGCGTCGACCGCGGCGTAAGCTCCGGCTTCCGATGGAGATGCAGGAACGCCTGGCCTCGCGCCGGGCGTTTTTGTTTGCGGGGAGGCATTGTTGGCGCCGGGCCATGCCCGGCGGGCTCTTTTCCGCGCCTGCGGAGAGGTGTCACTTTCTTTGCTCGTGCAAAGAAAGTAACCAAAGAAACACGCCGCCGGCCGCGAGCCGTCGTGCTTCGCACGTCGGTTCCCTGTGCTCCTCGGTCCGTCGAGGGACGGTGCGGGAACTCGCTGCGCTCAGACACCCGCACCTCTCCGCCCTCGCCGGACCTGCGGTGCTCGGCTCGCTTGAAGGCGGACTGGAAGGTCAAGATCAACGGCAAAAGCATCCACGCATGGCGTGGATCTACTGGTGCAGCTGTGGCATTTGATCTTGAGTCCGCCTTGAGCGAGCCGAGCATCGCAGGGGAATCAGGGGCGAAGAGGCGCCGGTGTCTGAGCGCAGCGAGTTCGGCGCCGTCCCCTGATTCGCCGAGAAGCGCAGGGTACCGGCGCGTAGCGACGGCTCGTGGCTGGCGGAGCGTTTCTTTGGTTACTTTCTTTGCGCGCAAAGAAAGTGACAACCCTCCGCGGTCGCGGAAACGAATCTCCGGGCGCACAAACGAAAACGGCACCTTCGCTGGTGCCGTCTCCATGAACCGCTTTACGCAGAAAATCAGAACTTCGCGTCGAACTCGGCGGCGTAGCCCGTGTTCACCAGCACCTTCTGCAGCGACTCGGCCACCTTCAGGTTGCCGGCCACGATCTGCTGGGTGTCCGGGCCGCGGTTGTCCATGCGGGCCGGGGTCGCGCCCTTGAAGTCGCAAACCTTGCCACCGGCCTCGCGCACCAGCAGCACGCCGGCGGCGATGTCCCAGGCCTTCACGCCGGCCTCGAAGTAGGCGTCGGCGCGGCCACAGGCCACATAGGCCAGGTCCAGCGCGGCCGAACCCGAGCGGCGGATGTCCTCGGCGTGCACCAGCAGGGCGTCCACCGACTTCAGCTGTGCACTGGCGCGTGCGCGCTCGCGCGGGGCGAAACCGGTGTGGATCATGGTGCCTTCCAGATCCTTGCGGTCGGCCACGCGGATACGACGGTCGTTGAGCACGGCGCCGGCACCACGGCTGGCGGTGAACAGTTCATTGCGCAGCGGATCGAAGATCACCGCGTCGGTCGGCTCGCCGTTCTCGACCAGGGCGATCGACACGCAGTAGTGCGGCACGCCGCGCAGGTAGTTGCTGGTGCCGTCCAGCGGGTCGATGACCCACATGTGGCGACGCTCGCTCTGCACGCCACCTTCTTCACCGAAGATGCCGTACTCGGGGTAAGCGCGCTTGAGTTCCTTGACGATCACCTTTTCCGCGTCCGCATCGACTTCGCTGGCGTAGTCCATGCGGCCCTTCTGGACTACATTCAGTGCCTCGAGCTTGTTGATGTTGCGCAAGAGGACGTTGCCGGCGAGGCGGGCGGCCTTGACCATGACGGTTACGGCGGGTTTCTGCATGGCATGGGCTCCCGGAAGGGCAGAAGAGAAGGGCTGGCGGGGGAAAAGAGCGGGTCCGGCGCAGTGGCCGGCCGCACAGTTTACCATTGGTCTTCGTCCAGCTCGACATTTTCCCTGTTCATGTCCCAGTTTCCTGCCGCTACCCGCCTCCGATTCGTCCTGGTCGGGACCCAACACCCCGGCAACATGGGGGCCGCCGCCCGTGCCCTGAAGACCATGGGCCTGGCCCGCCTGGTCCTGGTGGCGCCGGAGAAGCCGCTTGATGAAGAGGCCTTCCGGCGCTCGGCCGGCGCCGAAGACGTGCTCGGCGACGCACCGGTGGTGGCCACCCTGGCCGAAGCCGTTGCCGACTGCCGGTTCGTGCTGGGCTGCACCGCACGGGCGCGCCGGGTCCAGCTGGAGGAGTTCCTGCCGGCAGATGCCGCCGCCCGCGCCGTGGCCAAGGCCAGCGAAGGCGCCGAGGTGGCGCTGGTGTTCGGCCGTGAGCGCACCGGCCTGACCAACGAGGAGCTGCAGCTGTGCCACGCCGCAGTGCACATTCCGTCCGACCCGGAGTTCAGCTCGCTCAACCTGGCCGCTGCGGTGCAGGTGCTGGCCTATGAAGTGCGCATGCAGCTGCTGGGTGCACAGCCGGTGGCCGCGACCGGGCCGGACAGTCGCGAGCAGACGGCCAGCCACGATCAGATGGAGAGCTTCTTCGCCCAGTTGGGCGAGACCCTGGACGAGATCGATTTCCACAAAGGCCGCGCGCCTGATTCGGCGATGCGCAAGCTGCGCCGCCTGTTCCTGCGCAGCGAGCCCAGCGAGCAGGAAGTGCGTCTGCTGCGCGGCATCCTGGCCGATACCCAGCGCATGGCGCGCTTGGCGCAGAAGAACAGCAAGGACAGCTGACGACGGTCTCATTTTTTCGGGTAGTCTGTCCGGATACCCCGGGGGGATGATGCTTGTGTCGGGTCTGCGTAGGGCAATGCAGGGGGAACTGCTGAGCCTGGCCTTGGCCCTGCTGGCCGGGACGGCGCATGCTGCGCCGGTTCTACAGTTGGGGCGTTGGGCAGCGAAGTGGGGCAACTCGCGATGACGCAGGATCATGCGCCTGGCCGTGTGGGCCGTGTGGGCCGTGTGGGCCGGCAGGTGGCCGGGCCGGCGCCGACGGTGTCCGGCCGTGCGTCCGGCGTGCAGCCGCGTGTCGTCTGTCGTCGACGGGTGCAGAGTGCGTTGCAGAGGGTGTTGGGGGCTTCCGGTTTCCGCCGCGTCGTTGCGCATGCGCAGCCGTGGTTGGATGAATTGAAACAAAGGTCGACGCGCGTGCGGATGGAAGTGGAATGAAGTTGCTCGGCTCCGGGATGCAGGCCCGATTCCTGCTGGCGATGGGCGGGGCGATGCTGGTGGTGGTGGCGATCCTGGCCGTGCTGCTGGGGCGGCAGGCGGCGATGCAGGGCGAGGTGAGGTCGCTCAGCAACGGCGTCATCCACGAACTGTTCGACCGCAGCGTGCGCAGTCGTGGCGAGGCCATGGTGCGCGAGCTGTCCGATGCGCTTGCCGGTCCGCTTCACAAGAACGATCTGGACCAGGTCGGGGCGTTGGTGCGCAGCATTTCGCGGCAGCCGGTGGTGCGCTATGTACTGGTGTTCGACGACCGTGGACGGTTGGTCCACGACGGCTCGGCCGGGGTGCCCGATGCCGGACGGCCGATGGCCGATCCGCTGGCCGCCGGGGCGATCGCCGCGCAGTCGCTGGTGGTGCAGCAGTCGCCCACGGTGCTCGACAACGCGATGCCGATCAGGATGGGCAAGCAGCGCATCGGTGGTGTCCGCGTCGGCATGGCTCTGGACGAAGTGCTGCAGCGTGAGCAGGCAGCCAATGCGACCCTCGGTGAGCGGCTGCAGCAGATGGGAAGCCGGCATCTGGGCTGGCTGCTGCTGATGCTGGGCCTGCTGGTGGTGATCGGCGTGGTGGTGATCCTGTACGTGCAGCGCACGCTGGTGGCGCCGATCCGCGAGCTGGCCGCGGCCGCCCGGCGCATCGAGGCGGGTGACTACCAGGCGCCGCTGCGCGAAAACACCCGCGACGACGAGGTGGGTGAACTGGTGCGTGGCTTTGCCCGCATGCGTGATGCGATTGCCCGCCATGACCGCGAAGTGCGGCGCATGGCCTACACCGACGCGTTGACCGGGCTCACCAACCGGCTGGCATTCCGCGAGGCGCTGGACCACCGGTTGATGGCCGCACGTGCGTCCAATCACCGGCTGGGCCTGCTGTTCGCCGATATCGATGATTTCAAGCGGGTCAATGACACGCTGGGCCATGAGGCCGGCGACGAGGCGTTGCTGCAGTTTGCCCAGCGCATCGGCCGTGCCGTGACCGAGGCGGGCGGCGACGACGCGGTGCTGGCGCGGTTCGGCGGCGATGAATTCGTGATCCTGGTTGGCGATGGCGATGTCGCGGCCAATGCGCGGTTGCTGGCCGAAGTGCTGGTGCGCGAGCTGGGCAAGCCGCTGGTGGTGCAGGGCAGGGAGCTGTTCCTGGGCACTTCGATCGGCGTGACCCTGTTCCCCGACGATGCCGCCGATGCCACGACGCTGCTGAAGAACGGCGACATCGCCATGTACCAGGCGAAGATGGCCGGCAAGAACTGCTATCGCTATTACAGCCGGGCCATGGATCACGCGGTCGAGCGCCGCGTGCACATGGAACAGGAGCTGCGCGGTGCCTGGGAGCGCGGCGAGCTGCGGTTGGCCTACCAGCCGATCTTCCGCATGCGCGACCGTCGCATGGTCGGCGTGGAAGTGCTGCTGCGCTGGCAGCACCCGACGCTGGGCACGATCCCGCCATCGGTGTTCATCGAGGTGGCCGAGCAGAGTGGCCTGATCGAGATCATCGGCCCGAAGGTGCTGCGTGCCGCCTGCATGGAAGCCGTGCAGTGGCCGCGGGGCGTGGCCGGTGACGAGCTGTTCGTTTCGGTCAATGTGTCGCCACGGCAGTTGCGCGGCGGTGAGCTGCCGGCGTTGGTCGCGCAGTGCCTGCAGGAGTCGGGTCTACCGGCCTCGCGCCTGCACCTGGAGCTGACCGAGACGGCGGTGATCGGCGATGAGATGCTGGCCGCACAGCTGCTGGATCGCCTGCACCGGGCGGGGGTGAAGGTTTGGCTGGACGACTTCGGTACCGGCTTCTCCGGTCTCAGCCACCTGCGGCAGGTGCCGGTGGACGGGGTCAAGATCGACAAGAGCTTCGTCGCCGACATGCAGCGCGACCCGGACGATCTGGCCCTGACCACGGCGATCATCGCCATGGCCCATGCCCTGGGCATCACGGTGGTGGCCGAGGGTATCGAGCAGGAGGCGCAGTTCGAGCTGCTGGCCCAGCGTGGTTGCGACCTCGGTCAGGGCTATCGCTTGAGCCACCCGGTCACTGCCACCGAGGTGGTGCGGATGATCGAATCGGGCGCGTGACAGTAGATCCACGCCATGCGTGGATGGGCGTTCCTGGCAGAAGCATCCACGCATGGCGTGGATCTACTGTCAGACCGGGCGCTTGCTCGGGTCGCCGGGCAGCTCGCGGACCAGCTTCGGCACCAGATAGCCGGACAGCCGCGCAGTAAGGCCGGCAATCAGGGCCTTGGCCTGGACGTCGTCCACTTCGAAATGGGCCACGCCCTCGACCCGATCCAGCTGGTGCAGGTAATAGGGCAGCACGCCGGCCGCGAAGCTGCGCTCACTCAGGTCCTGCAGCGCCTGCACGCTGTCGTTGACTCCGCGCAGCAGCACCGCCTGGTTCAGCAGCTGCGCGCCGATGCCGCGCAGGCGGGCCATCGCGGTATCGACACTGGCATCGAATTCATTGGCGTGGTTGGCGTGGACCACGATCGCCAGTGGCCATGGTAGGCTGCCCAGCCACGCCAGCAGTTCGTCATCGACCCGCTCGGGCAGCACGATCGGCAGGCGCGTATGGATGCGCAGCCGGCGGATATGTGCGATGCCGCGCAGTGCATCGGTCAGCTCGGCCAGCTTGTGGGTCGCAAGCGACAGCGGGTCGCCGCCGGACAGGATCACCTCATCGATGTCCGGGTCTGCAGCGATGGCCTGCACTGCCTCCTGCCATCCCCCCTTGGCGGCATTTTCGGCGCCATAGTCGAAATGCCGGCGGAAACAGTAGCGGCAGTTGATCGCGCAGCTGCCGGTGGCCACCAGCAGGGCGCGACCGCGGTACTTCTGGATGACCCCGGTGGCCTTCTTTGCTGCACCGTCGCCCACCGCATCGAAGCTGAACCCGGGGGCCGGGCGCATCTCGGCATCGATCGGCAGCACCTGCCGCAGCAGCGGATCGTGGGCATCGCCACGGCGCATGCGCGCGACGAAACCCTCCGGCACGCGCAGCGCGAACTGGGCGATGGCCGCCTCGGATACGCCCAGTGCCGTGGCATCCAGATCCAGCCGGGCCAGCAGCGCCTGCGGGTCGCGCAGGGCCTGCCGCCACAGCTGCTGCCAGCGCGCGGGCGCCGCTGGCGACTGGGTCCGGGGGAAGGCGGAAAGCTGCATGGAGAGGGGGCCTGCGGTTATCATGGACACATAAACAGTTGCCCGCCGGGGTTCCGGTGGGCTTTCCATTCTATCCGGCTCGCCGCACGCGCGGCGGTTTCGCCATTTGAGGAGCTTGAGCATGGCCACTGCGGGCATGAACGATGTCAAGAACGGGATGAAGATCCTGGTCAACAATGAACCGGCCGTCATCTCCGAGACCGAGTTCATCAAGCCGGGCAAGGGCCAGGCCTTCACCCGCGTGCGCTATCGCTTCATCAAGTCGGGCCGCACGGTCGAAATGACCATGAAGGCGACCGACGACGTGGAAGTGGCCGATGTGGTCGATACCAACATGGACTACATGTACAGCGACGGCGAGTACTGGCACTTCATGGACCCGGAAACCTTCGAGCAGGTGCAGGCCGACAAGGCCGGCATGGGCGGCGCCGAGAAGTGGCTGAAGGGCGAAGAGTCCTGCATCGTCACCCTGTTCAATGGCTCCCCGATCTTCGTGCAGCCGCCGAACTTCGTCGAACTGAAGATCACCGAGACCGACCCGGGCGTCCGTGGCGACACCTCGGGCGGCGGCGGCAAGCCGGCCACCCTGGAAACCGGTGCCGTGGTGCGCGTGCCGCTGTTCGTCAACCAGGATGAAATCATCAAGGTCGACACCCGTTCGGGCGAGTACTCCTCGCGCGTCAAGTAATCCGGGTACGCGCCGGCGCATTCGCGCTGGCGCTCCCACGATCCGCCATGCGGATCGTGGGCCCCCGCTCATCAGCACCCACACCCCGCCGCTTCGCGGCCGCCCCTGACTCAGGGGCTTGCCTTCCAGAAGCCCAGCGGTAGCCGTTTGACCGGTGATGAGTCGCCAGGTCGGAGCCAAGGCTACGTACGGTCCTTCCCCCATAGCCAGTGAGCCCGCATGAGCGATAGCCCGCACCTCCCCGAAGCCTGCGATCTGCTGATCGAAGCCGGTTATGTCGTTCCGATCGAGCCGCATGCGGTGGTGCTGGAAGACCATGCCGTCGCCGTGCGTGGCAGTGAGATCGTGGCCATCCTGCCGCGTGCCGAAGCGCGTGCGCGCTTCCGCGCCACCCAGGTGGTCAGCCGCCCCGAAGCGGCGCTGATGCCGGGCCTGGTCAACGCACATACGCACAACCCGATGACCCTGCTGCGCGGCGTCGCCGACGACCTGCCGCTGATGACCTGGCTGCAGCAGCACATCTGGCCGGTGGAAGCTGCGGTGATCGGCCCCGAGTTCGTCGCCGACGGCACCACCCTGGCCATCGCCGAGATGCTGCGTGGCGGCACCACCTGCGCCAACGAGAACTATTTCTTCGGTGACGTCCAGGCCGCCGTCTACAAGAAGCACGGCTTCCGCGCGCTGGTCGGCGCGGTGATCATCGATTTCCCCACCGCCTGGGCCAAGACCGACGACGAGTACTTCGCCAAGGCCGGTGAACTGCATGACCAGTGGCGCACCGACCCGCTGATCGGCACCGCGTTCGCCCCGCATGCGCCGTACACCGTCAACGATGCCAATTTCGAGCGGGTGCGGATGCTGTCCGACCAGCTCGACATGCAGGTGCACCTGCATACCCATGAAACCGCGCAGGAAATCACCGATTCGATCAAGCTGCACGGCCAGCGTCCGCTGGCGCGGCTGGATCGCCTCGGCCTGGTCAACGACCGCCTGATCGCGGTGCACATGACCCAGCTGACCGAGGCCGAGATCCACCTGTGCGCCGAGCGCGGTGTCAGCGTGGTGCATTGCCCGGAATCGAACCTGAAACTGGCCTCCGGTTTCTGCCCGGCCTGCGCCCTGCAGCGCGCCGGCGTGAACCTGGCCATCGGCACCGACGGCTGCGCCAGCAACAACGACCTGGACATGTTCAGCGAGAACCGCACGGCGGCGATCCTGGCCAAGGCCGTGGCCGACGATGCCACCGCGCTGGACGCGGCGACCACGTTGCGCGCGTCCACGCTGGGTGGCGCCCGCGCGCTGGGCTTCGGCGAGCGCATCGGCTCGATCGAGGTCGGCAAACAGGCCGACCTGGTCTGCGTCGACCTGTCCGCGCTGGAGACCCAGCCGCTGCACAATGTGCTGTCGCAGCTGGTGTACGCCACCGGCCGCCAGCAGGTCAGCGACGTCTGGATCGCCGGCAAGCCCAAGCTGGTGCAGCGTGAGCTGGTCGGCATGGACCTGCCGGGCATCATCGCCAACGCGCGCCAGTGGCGCGAGCGCATCCGTCATATCCGCGCCTGAGTACAGGCGCCGCAAGGACAACCGTCATGACTGCCCCCCACGCTTCTTCCAATTTCGATCAGGCCGAGCTGGACAAGTTCGCCTCGCTGGCCAACCGCTGGTGGGACGCCGATGGCCCGCAGAAGCCGCTGCACGCACTGAATCCGGTGCGCCTGCAGTACGTTGCCGACCGCGCGCCGCTGCGTGGTGCGCGCGTGCTCGACATCGGTTGTGGTGGCGGGCTGCTGAGTGAAGCGCTGGCCCAGGCCGGTGCCGAGGTGACCGCGATCGACCTGGCGCCGGAGCTGGTCAAGGTCGCGCGCCTGCACGCACTGGAAAGTGGTGTCAGCGTCGACTACCGGGTGCAGGCCGCCGAAGACCTTGCCGCCGAACAGCCGGGCAGCTTCGACGTGGTGACCTGCATGGAAATGCTCGAGCACGTGCCCGATCCGGGCGCGATCATCGAGGCCTGCAAGCGTCTGCTGAAGCCGGGCGGCCATCTGTTCCTGTCCACCATCAACCGCACGGCCGCAGCCTTTGCAGTGGCCATTGTCGGTGCCGAGTACGTGGCGCGGCTGCTGCCCAAGGGCACCCACCACTACCAGGAATTCATCAAGCCGGCCGAGCTGGCGCGCTGGCTGCGCGAAGCCGACCTGCAGCTGGCCGATGTCAGCGGCATGGCCTACGAGCCGTGGCGCAACCGCGCCCGCCTGAGCAGCCGTACCGACATCAATTACCTGGCCCACGCGGTCAAGGCGCCGTGACCGCCGCAGCATTTCCGCGTGCGGTGCTGTTCGACCTGGACGGCACCCTGCTGGACAGCGCACCGGATTTCGTCGCCACGCTTGACGTGATGCTGGCCGAGCGTGGCCGCGCACCGATCGATCCGGCGCAGTTGCGTCCGGTGGTGTCGAAGGGCTCGCGGGCGATGGTGTCGGCCGCGTTTCCAGAACTGGAAGCGGCCGCGCGCGATGCGCTGATTCCGGAATTCCTGCAGCGCTACGAAGCCTCGATCGGCCAGCACGCCGTGTTGTTCGGTGGCGTCGCCGGCATGCTCGATGCGCTGGACGCGGCCGGTACGGTGTGGGGCATCGTCACCAACAAGCCCGAGTACCTGGCGCGGCTGATCGTGCCGCAGTACGGCTGGCAGCAGCGTTGCGCGGTGCTGGTCGGTGGTGACACCCTGGCCGAGCGCAAGCCGCATCCGTTGCCGCTGCTGCACGCCGCGCAGCTGATCGGCATCGCAGCGGAAGACTGCGTGTATGTCGGCGACGATGAGCGCGACATCATCGCCGCGCGTGCCGCCGGCATGCCGTCGGTGGCGGCACTGTGGGGCTACCGCCTGCACAGCGATGACCCGTTGGCCTGGCAGGCCGATGTGCTGGTCGAGAACGCCGAACTCCTGCAACTGGCCAGCCTCTGGCCGACCCGGCCGGCGACCCCGGCCCAGCCGTAAGGAACAACGTAGTGAGCAGTACCGCGCTGGACAGTTTCCTCGACAAGTGGCGCAGCCGCTGGCCGGAATGGTCGGTGGCTGAGCCGTTCGTGGCCGAACCGCAGCGCCCTGTGGCGCTGGCGTGGTTCGCGCTGCTGCAGGAATTCGACGACATGCTCAACACCAGTGGCGACCCGCTGCCGGCCGACGCCAAGCTGGCCTGGTGGGGCGAGGAACTGCGCAGCTGGGCCGCGCAGCGTTCGCGGCATCCGCTGGGACGCGTGCTGGAGCCGGTGCGGGCGCCGTGGGCGCAGCTTGCCGAGGCGCTGCCGGATCTGGTCGAGGCGCGCACTGTCGCGCTGGACGCTGCCGCTGCCGAGCGCGCACTGGGCAACTATGCCGAAGCAGTGGCTGCGGTCGAAGCGGTGGTGTTTGCCGACACGCCGCGCAAGGGCGCCGGCCGTGCAGTGCTGCTGCAGACCCTGGCCCAGCGCCTGCAGGACGCTGGCGTGGCCGGCGTGCCGCGCAGCCTGCTGGACGAGGACGCCGGCAATGCCGCACAGCGTTGGGCGCAGCAGCTGCTGAAAGGGTGGGGCGCCCGTGTGCCCGGTCCGCGCGCGCGCCGCGTGTGGTCGAGCCTGGCGCGTGCCCGCCTGGCGGCGCAGGCCGCCGGCAAGCCGATTGAAGCGACGCCGGTGCGCACGTTGCTGCGCGTGTGGTGGGCCGCGCGCGGCTGATCGATTGGCCGCTGCGCTCACCGGGCATGGCCCGGCGCTACCGCGCATGGTTGATTGCATGCTGTCTGTAGAGCCGAGCCCATGCTCGGCTATTCATGGCCAACTGCAGCCGAGCGTGGGCTCGGCTCTACGGCAGCGGCCCACCACCGCAACGGGCGATGGGCGTTATTTGCGTTCCAACACCAGCAGCGGGTCGATGCGGGTGTCGAACCAGTTCATGCCCCAGTGCAGATGCGGGCCGGTAGCGCGACCGGTGGCGCCGACGGCGGCGATCACCTGGCCCTGTTCGACGCGATCACCGACCTTCACGTCGATGCGCGACAGGTGCAGGAAGTTCGAACTGACGCCGAAGCCATGCTCGAGCAGCAGGGTACCGCCGGTCAGGTACAGATCCGGGCCTGCGAAGGTGACGATACCCGCAGCCGGTGCTTTCACCGGGGTGCCGGTCGGCACCGCGATATCCATGCCGGAGTGACCGGCACCGGGCTGGCCGTTGTACACACGCGCATTGCCGAAGCGACCGCTGATGCGACCCTGCACCGGCCAGATGAAGGTCTGGGTGAAATCGGTGCGGTTGTCGTCGCGTGCGCGCGCCGCGGTGACCTGCGCCTGTTCGCGCTTGATCCGCTCGGCGATGGCCGGCGGCGGATTGACCGTCTTCGGCGGCACACCGTTTACCCGTTCGGTGGGCCAGTCGCGCGGGGTCACGTTGATGGCGGCCGTCTCGCTGCTGCCATCCGGTCGGCGGATCTGCACCTGCAGCGGGCCTTTCTCATCGCGACCGATGCCAAACACCACGCTGCCGTAGCTGCTCACGCGCAGGTCGCGGCCTGCGTAGCGCACGCTGCTGCCTGCGGGAACCTTGCCGATCACCAGCGCGCCCTGCGACGCGCTGGCCGGGAACACCACGCGGCTGTCGATCAGGTCGCCGATGCCGTCCTGCGCCTGTGCCGACGGTGCGGGGAACAGGGGCGCCGCCAGCAGCAGCGCCCCGAACATGAGTGCCGAACGCATCAGCGGTCGTAGGTCATGCGCTGGCCGGCGGGCTGACCCACCAGCTTGCTGCCGTCCCACACCAGCTGGCCGTTGACCCAGGTGGAGGCGATGCGCGATTGGAACGTGGTGCCTTCGAACGGCGACCAGCCGCACTTGGACAGCACGTCCTCGCGCTTGACCGTGAACGGGACGTCTTCCACCAGCACCAGGTCGGCGAAGTAGCCTTCGCGCAGGAAGCCACGCTCTTCCACGTCGAACAACTGGGCGGGAGCATGGGCGAATTTCTGCACCACCTGCTCGCGGGTCAGCTTGCCTTCGTGCACGCGTTCCAGCGCGGCGACCAGCGCGTACTGCACCAGCGGCAGGCCGGACGGCGCCTGCGCATAGGGCTTCTGCTTCTCTTCCCAGGTATGCGGGGCGTGGTCGGTGGCCAGGACATCCAGTACGTCGTCAGCCAACGCGGCGGTGATCGCCTCGCGATCGGCGACGTCCTTGATCGCCGGGTTGCACTTGATCAGGTTGCCCTTGGTGGCGTAGTCCGGGCGGGCGAAGTGCAGGAAGTGCACGCAGGTCTCGGCGGTGATCTGCTTGCGGCTGCCGTCGGCGCGGATCAGCGGGCCCTTCTCGAACAGCGCCAGTTCGTCGGCGGTGGAGATGTGCAGCACGTGCAGGCGGGTGCCGTGCTTGCGCGCCAGCGACATGGCCAGCCGCGTCGACTTGATGCAGGCTTCGCGCGAACGGATGTCCGGGTGCATCTCCGGGGTCAGTGCGTCGCCGTACTTTTCCTGGAAGGCCTTCAGGTTGGCATCGATCATCGGCGTGTCTTCGCAGTGCGTGATGATCGGGGTCGGGCACTCGCGGAAGATCGCATCCAGGGTTTCCGGGTTGTCGACCAGCATGTTGCCGGTGGATGCACCCATGAACACCTTCACGCCCGGCGCCTTCTTCGGGTCGAGCGCGCGGATGGCCTCCAGGTTGTCGTTGCTGGCCCCGTGGTAGAACCCGTAGTTGGCCCAGGCACGGCCGCGCGCCAGCTCGTACTTGGCTTCAAGAATGGTCGAGTCGAGTGTCGGCGGGTTGGTGTTGGGCATGTCCATGAAGCTGGTCAGGCCGCCGGCCACGGCCGCAGCCGACTCGCTGGCGATGTCACCCTTGTGGGTCAGGCCCGGTTCGCGGAAATGCACCTGGTCGTCGATCATCCCGGGCAGCAGCCAGCGCCCGGCCGCATCCACCACCTGTTCGCCATCACGCGGGGTCAACCCCTTGCCGATCTGCGCGATGCGGTCGTTCTCGATGCGCAGGTCGCCTTCGAAGGTGCGGCCTTCATTGACCAGGCGGGCGTTGGTGATGAGCGTGGAGGACATGTCAGTGTTTTCCTGTGCAACGGCAAGAAGGGGCGTTGGGAGATTCGGGCACTGGATCGAAGCCGCCGGGATGGAACGGATGGCAGCGGCCCAGCCGTCGCGCCGCCAGCCAGCTGCCGCGCAGCGGGCCGTGCCGGGAGATGGCGTCCATGGCGTATTCAGAGCAGCTCGGCACGAAACGGCAGCGAGGCCCCAGCAGCGGGCTGATGAAGCGCTTGTAGAAGCGCAGCAGGGCGATGAGCAGGCGCGAGATCACTCAGTCATCTTAAGCCAGTTGGCATGAAGGCCGCATTTGTGCAGGATGGGCCGTTGGTCGCATGTCGTAGATGGCCTGCGACCGCTATCGGCACCCCTCCAGGTGCCGGACAGGTTCCGTACCGCGCAAGGCGGTCCGTGTTCGTCGGACCGCACCTTGGACCCGTTGACTCCTGGACTGAATGGAGCGGGTCCCCAAGGTTGCTGCTGCGGGTCGGGTAGGCTATAAAGGCCCGCTTTCCCGGGCCCCGGGGAATCCAAGGAAGAGCGTTTCGTGGCTGCTAAAAAAACTGCAAAGAAGGCCGTCAAGGCCGCCAAGAAAACCGCCAAGCCTGTTGTGAAGAAGTTGGCGGCCAAGCCCGTTGCCAAGAAGCCGGCCAGCAAGCCGGTGACCAAGGCGGCATCCTCACAACCGGCGGCCAGGAAGGCCACCGCAAAGAAAGCGCCGGCCAAGTCCGGCAAGCCGGCAGTGGCGAAGAAACCCGCTGCGCCGGTCAAGGCCAAACCTGTCGCTGCCAGCAAGAAGGCACCGGCGGTGAAGAAGGTTGCCAGCAAGGCTGCGCCGGTGAAGAAGGCCGCTGCCAAGCCGGCGCCGAAGAAGGCAGCAGCCAAGCCGGCGCCGAAGGCGGTGGTGAAGAAGGTTGCCGCCGCGCCTGCTGCGAAGCCGGCAGCCAAGAAGGTGGCGCCTGCCAAGCCGGCACCTGCCGCCAAGGCTGCCAAGAATGTCGCCGCGCCGGCTGCCAAGCCGACGCCGGCCCCAGTAGTGAAGTCCGCACCGAAGCCAGCTGCGAAGCCGGCCCCGGCCAAGTCTGTCCCGGCCAAGACCGCGGCAGTGGCAGCAGCCAAACCGGCCTCCAAGCCGGCCCCGGCCGCCGCTTCTGCAGCATCGACCGCCCCGCAATCCAAGAATCCCGTGCCCGTTTCGAAATCGCCTGCTAAAACCGCCGTGAAATCCGATTCCGCTCCGAAGACCGTGACCCGCCCCGTGGGCAAGGTCGCTGTGGCCGTCGCCGCCCGTTCGTCGGCACCTGCGCCGCGCAGCAAGTACAAGGTCGTCGAATACAAGACCGACGAGGCCACTGGCCGCCCGATCCTGCCGGCAGGCTACAAGCCGGCCTCGGACGAGGAGTACATGAGCCCGCTGCAGCAGGAATACTTCCGCCAGCGCCTGCAGAACTGGCGCGCCGATCTGGTGGAAGAGTCCAAGCAGACCATCGAGAACCTGCGTGAGGAAGTGCGTGACATCGGCGATGAAGCCGAGCGCGCGACCCGCGAGACCGAGAACTCGCTGGAACTGCGCACCCGTGACCGTTACCGCAAGCTGATCGGCAAGATCGACAGCACCCTCAAGCGCCTGGAAGCGGGCGATTACGGGTACTGCGTGGACACCGGTGAAGAAATCGGCCTGGAGCGCCTCGAAGCGCGCCTGACCGCCGAGCGCACCATCGACGCCCAGGAGCGTTGGGAGCACCTGCAGAAGCAGCAGGGCGACTGATTCCGGTTCGTTGTGATGTCATGCGAAAAGCCCGGCTTCGGCCGGGTTTTTTGTTGCTGCGCGATTGGCTGTGTAGAGCGGCGCCTTGGTTGTTCCGTGAGCGAGCGGGCGGGTCACCCGGGCCAGGACACGCCGTAAACCCATCCCTGGGGGCTCGGTCGCGCCATCCATGGCGCGAACGGTCCTGGCCCGGGTGACCCGCCCGCTCCAGACGGTTCCCGAGTGCGGCCGCTGTAGAGCCGAGCCCACGCTCGGCTCAGGCCGAAGCCGGAGGGCAGGGAAGAGCAGGAGCAAGAGCAAGAGCAAGAGCAAGAGCAGCCAAGCATGGCTTGACTCTACCAGGAGCGGTCATGCGTGCGCTCGCGGCTGTTGGGTCCGCCTTGTAGCGAGCCGAGCACCGCAGGGGAATCAGGGGCGAAGAGGCGCCGCTGTTTGAGCGCAGCGAGTTCGGCGCCGTCCCCTGATTCACCGAGGAGCGCAGGGCACCGGTGCGCAGCGCCGGCTCGCGGATGGCGGCGCGTTTCTTTGGTTACTTTCTTTGCGCGCGCAAAGAAAGTAACACCCCGCCGCGGTCGCGGAAAAGGGCCGCCGGGCATGGCCCGGCGCTACCGGTGCGTGGGCGCACGGAAATGCGCAGCCGAGCATGGGCTCGGCTCTACAGGATCACTGCAGATCGCGCAGATTCAATTTCCGCAGCGTCGGGTTCTTCCACGCGGTGATCCCGGCCACGCTCAGCACCGCGAACCCGCCCAGTACCACTGCTGGCACCAGCCCCAGCACCTTGGCCATCGTGCCGGCATAGAACGCGCCCAGTTCGTTGGACGAGCTGATGAAGATGCCGTTGATCGACGACACCCGGCCGCGCATCTCTTCCGGCGTGGCCAGCTGCAGGATGGTGGAGCGGATCACCACCGACACGCCGTCGAAGGCGCCGTAGAACAGCAGGATCAACGCCGACAGCCAGAAGTGCTGGGACAGGCCGAAGCCGATCACGCACAGGCCGAAGCCGGCCACCGCGAACAGCAGCACGCGACCGGCATTGCGGTGCAGGGGGTGGCGCGCCAGCCACAGGCCCACGCACACCGACCCCAGTGCCGGGGCCGCGCGCAGGATGCCCAGGCCCTCCGGACCGTGATGCAGGATCTCGTGCAGGAACGCCGGCAGCATCGCCACTACGCCGCCCAGCAGTACCGAGAACATGTCCAGCGCCATGGCACCGACCATGATCCGGTTGCCAACCACGAAGCGCGCGCCTTCGGCGATGCTCTTGAAGATCGGGGCGGCCGGGCCGGCATGCACCGGTTCTTCCACTTTCAGCGTGGCCAGGCAACCCATCGCCACCAGTGCGAAGGCCGTGGCCACCGCATAGGACAGGCCCTTGCCACCGACGCCGACCAGCACGCCACCCAGTGCCGGGCCGGCGATCATGCCGGTCTGGAACACCACGGCGCCGAGGCCGGCGCCACGGGCGAAATGTTCACGTGGCAGCACGCGGGCGAACAGGGCGTTGTAGATCGGTGACAGGAAGGCGCGGACCATGCCGGTCAGGGCGATGGCTGCATAGATCGGCCACACGCCTTCAACCGGCAGCCAGCCCTTGGCGACGCTGGTCAGCACCAGCGCGGTGGCGATCAGTCCGGAACAGGCGACCATGCCCAGCTTGCGGCGCGGCAGATGATCCACCAGATAGCCGGCAAACGGCGCCACGCAGAAGAACGGCAGCACCTCGGCCAGGCCGATCAGGCCCAGCGAGAACGGATTGCGGGTGACTTCGTAGATATGCCAACCGACGGTGACCGCGACCACCTGGTAGGACAGCATCGCGAAGATGCGGTACGCCAGCAGCCGGGCGAAACCGGGCCGGGACAGCAGGCCCAGCGCGGTGTCTTCGGCCGTGGCAGGTTCGCTCACGACGGATCGCGCTGCAGCTGGGCCTGCGCGGTCTCACGGATGAAGGCCAGCATCGCCGCCACGCCGTTGCTGCGGGTCGGCGACAGGTGGCGGGACAGGCCGATATCCTGGATATAGCTGGGTTCGGTGGCCAGGATCTCCTGCGCGGTGCGCCCGGAGTACACGCGCAGCGCCAGGAAGATCAGGCCGGAGACGATGGCCGAATCACTGATGGCGTGGAAACGCAGCGACTGCGCATTGCCTTCCGGCACGATCCAGACCATCGACTGGCAACCGAGCAGGCGGTGCTCTTCGGTCTTCCATGCTTCCGGGAAGGCGGGCAGCTTGCGGCCGAGGTCGATCAGGTACTGGTAGCGCTCGGACCAGTCGCCGAAGAAACCGAATTCCTCGGCGATGGCCGTCTGTGCCTCGGCGGCAGTGGGTTCAAGCGGGAATGGGGAGTCGATCACAACAGTCTCTACAGTGGGAGCGTGGCCGGCGGGCCGGCCACGGGGCAGGGCAGGTCAGCCGCGCTTGCGCGACCAGCGAACGCCCTGCGGGGTGTCTTCCAGCACGATGCCCTCGGCGGCCAGCTGGTCGCGGATGGCGTCGGAACGGGCGAAGTCGCGCGCCTGCTTGGCTGCCGCACGTTCGTCGATCAGGCCCTGGATGCGCGCGTCGTCGTCGCTGTCGCCGGCGGCGTTGCCGAACCAGTGCGCCGGATCGGCCTGCAGCAGGCCGAGCGCCAGGCCGGCGCCCAGCAGTTCGCCCTTCAAGCGTGCGCGTTCGGCCGGATCGGTGGCGCGGCGTGCTTCACCGGCGATACGGGCCACTTCGGCCAGCGCCTGCGGGGTGTTGAGATCGTCGTCCAGGGTCGCCTCGACGGTGGCCGGGATCACTGCGCTGGCCTCGACCGATGCCAGCTCGCGCAGGGTGCCGTACAGGCGGTCCAGCGTGCGCACCGATTGCTCGATCAGGCCATCGGACCAGTCCAGCGGCTGCCGGTAGTGGGCCGACAGCAGGGCCAGGCGCAGTGCCTCCGGCGGATGCTGGCGCACCAGGTCATGCACGCGCTCGATGTTGCCCAGCGACTTGCTCATCTTGGCACCGCCGAAGTTGAGCATGCCGTTGTGCAGCCAGAAGCGGGCGAAGATCCTGCCGCCGTGGGCGCATTCGCTCTGCGCCAACTCGTTCTCGTGATGCGGGAACTGCAGGTCGACACCGCCGGCATGGATGTCGATGGTCTCGCCCAGGTGGGCGGCGGCCATTGCCGAGCACTCGATGTGCCAGCCCGGACGGCCGCGGCCCCAGGGCGATTCCCAGCCGGGCAGGTCGTCGCTGGACGGCTTCCACAGCACGAAATCGCCCGGGTCGCGCTTGTACGGGGCCACGTCGACACGGGCACCGGCCAGCATCTCGTCCGGGTCGCGGCGCGAGAGCTTGCCGTAGCCGTCGAAGCTGGCCACCGCGAACAGCACATGGCCTTCGGCGGCGTAGGCATGCCCGCTGCTGACCAGCTGCTCGATCATGGTGATGATCTGCGGAATGTGCGCGGTCACTTCCGGCTCGATGTCCGGCGGTGCCACGCCCAGCGCGGCCATGTCTTCACGGTAGGCGGCGGCGAAGCGGTCGGTGATGGTGCTGATCGGCACGCCCTGCTCGCGCGCGGCGGTGTTGATCTTGTCGTCCACGTCGGTGATGTTGCGGGCGTAGCGCAGGCCACCGAAGCGCCGCCGCAGCAGGTCGGCCAGCACCCCGAACACCACCGGCCCGCGGGCGTTGCCGATGTGCACGTAGTTGTAGACCGTCGGGCCGCACACATACAGGGTCGGACAGGCCGGGTCGAGCGGGGTGAACGGTTCGAGCTGGCGAGTCAGGTTGTTGTGCAGGCGCAGGGTCATGGGTCTGTGACTGGGGGACAAGCCTGTGATTTTAGAACGTGTCGGGCCCCTTTGGGGGGCCGCTGCCACCGGTGGACGTCAGCGGCGGCCCGGGTGGGGTGGGCAGGAACGGCGCGGACGGGTAATGTTCAGCCCCTTGCGGTCACCACTGCCTACACTATTGCCGTGTCCCTGCTCCCTTCGCCAATGAAAACCACCGCGTTGCTGACCCTGGCCTGCCTGTCGGCGCTGCCCGCCGTGGTCCTGGCCCAGGAAGCCGAGCCCCGCAACCGGGTGGTGATCGTGGAGAACGTGAAGTTCGACTACGCCCAGGTGCTCAACGTGGAGCCGGTGTTCCAGACCCTGCGCGCGACCCGCACCGAGGAGCACTGCGAGCCGGTCTCGACCCGCACCCTGGCCCCGGTCAATGTCACCGGCGAGGAGCCGGTCGAGGACAAGGGCCGCATCGGCCGCCTGTGGGATTCGGTGCGCTCGATGTTCAAGCGCAGCGATGAGGAGGTGCTGGAGGAGCTTCCGGCGGAAACCCCCGCGCCGGCGCCGGCCAACACGGGCCCGATGCTGACCCGGGACTGTCGTATCGTCCCCGTCGGGCGCGAGTTCCGCCGTCCCATCGCCTATGACGTGGACTACGTCTACAAGGGCACCAAGTACCGTTCACGGCTGCCGGAAGACCCTGGCAACCGGCTGAAGATCCGGGTTTCGATCACCCCCTGGGTGGGCCCGGAGCAGGCTGCCGCCGGCACCCCCTGATTCTGCGACGCCGGCCTCTTGCGCCGGCCCCGGCCGCATGTAAAGATTGCCGACCAATGAAGCTCACCGACTTCCAGCACGACAGCAGCGCCGCCCGCCAGGCCACTGGCATGACGTCGCGTGCCCGTCGACCGGAACCCCACATTCTCGCTGGGTAATCCGGAGCTTTCTGCTGTTCGTCCGAAAAAAACCCAGCCCGCCGGCTGGGTTTTTTCGTTTCCGCGTTCTGAAAGCTTCATCTGCAACCTTTTCGTACCACCCTGGTTCCCGGTTTTCCCTTCCACCTTCCACCGCGTCGACCACCGGCGCCGCTCATGCAAGGAATGATGATGTCCCCCAAGCACTTCCTGAACACCCAGGACTGGAGCCGCAGCGAACTTGACGCGCTGCTGACCCAGGCTGCGCTGTTCAAGCGCAACAAGCTCGGCGACCAGCTCAAGGGCAAGTCGATCGCGCTGGTGTTCTTCAATCCGTCCATGCGCACCCGCACCAGTTTCGAGCTGGGCGCGTTCCAGCTCGGTGCCCACGCAGTGGTGCTGCAGCCGGGCAAGGATGCATGGCCGATCGAGTTCAACCTCGGCACGGTGATGGACGGCGATACCGAAGAGCACATCGCTGAAGTGGCCAAGGTGCTCGGCCGTTACTGCGACATCATCGCCGTGCGCGCGTTCCCCAAGTTCGTCGACTGGGCCTACGACCGCCAGGACGTCGTGCTCGAGAGTTTCGCCAGATACTCGCCGGTGCCGGTGATCAACATGGAGACCATCACCCATCCGTGCCAGGAACTGGCGCACGTGATGGCCCTGCAGGAGCATTTCGGTACCCAGGACCTGCGCGGCAAGAAGTACGTGCTGACCTGGACCTACCACCCCAAGCCGCTGAACACCGCCGTGGCCAACTCGGCGCTGACCATCGCCACCCGCATGGGCATGGACGTGACGCTGCTGTGCCCGACCGCCGACTACATCCTCGACGAGCGCTACATGGGCTGGGCCGAGCAGAACGTGGCCGAGAGCGGCGGTTCGCTGAAGATCAGCCATGACATCGACAGCGCCTATGCCGGTGCCGACGTGGTGTATGCCAAGAGCTGGGGCGCGCTGCCGTTCTTCGGCAACTGGGAACCGGAGAAGCCGATCCGCGACCAGTTCAAGCACTTCATCGTCGACGAGCGGAAGATGGCGCTGACCAACAACGGTGTGTTCAGCCACTGCCTGCCACTGCGCCGCAACGTGAAGGCGACCGACGGCGTGATGGATTCGCCGCAGTGCATCGCCATCAACGAGGCCGAGAATCGCCTGCATGTGCAGAAGGCGATCATGGCCGCTGTTGCCGGCCGCTGATTCTTTTCGATTCGAACATTTCCGCCGGGCATGGCCCGGCGCTACCAGGACATACCCCCATGAGCAACAAAGACGTCGTTCTCGCCTTCTCCGGCGGCCTTGATACCAGCTTCTGCGTGCCGTACCTGCAGGAGCGCGGCTACAACGTGCATACCGTGTTCGCCGATACCGGCGGCGTGGATGACGAAGAGCGCGATTTCATCGAGAAGCGTGCCGCCGAGCTGGGTGTCACCAGCCACCAGACCGTCGATGGCGGTCCGGCCATCTGGTCCGGCTTCGTCAAGCCGTTCGTGTGGGCCGGCGAGGGCTACCAGGGCCAGTACCCGCTGCTGGTGTCGGACCGTTACCTGATCGTCGATGCCGCGCTCAAGCGCGCCGCCGAACTGGGCACCAACATCATCGCCCACGGCTGCACCGGCATGGGCAACGACCAGGTGCGTTTCGACCTGGCAGTGAAGGCGCTGGGTGACTACCAGATCATCGCGCCGATCCGCGAGATCCAGAAGGAACACACCCAGACCCGCGCCTACGAGCAGAAGTACCTGGAAGAGCGTGGCTTCGGCGTGCGCGCCAAGCAGCAGGCCTACACCATCAACGAGAACCTGCTGGGCCTGACCATGTCCGGCGGCGAGATCGACCGTTGGGAAGCACCGGGCGAGGGCGCCCGTGGCTGGTGCGCACCGCGCAGCGAATGGCCGGAAGCACCGCTGACCGTCACCCTGAAGTTTGTCGAAGGCGAAGCCGTCGAGCTCAACGGCAAGGCCCTGCCGGGCGAGCAGATCCTGGCCCAGCTCAACAAGCTGTTTGCCCCCTACGGCGTCGGCCGTGGCGTGTACACCGGCGACACCGTGATCGGCCTCAAGGGTCGCATCGTGTTCGAGGCGCCGGGCCTGGTCTCGCTGCTGGCCGCGCACCGCGCGCTGGAAGATGCGGTGCTGACCAAGCAGCAGAACCGCTTCAAGCCGGACGTGGCGCGCAAGTGGGTGGAGCTGGTGTACGAAGGCTTCTACCACGACCCGCTGAAGACCGACATCGAAGCCTTCCTGAAGTCCTCGCAGGCCAAGGTCAACGGCGAAGTGGTGCTGGAAACCCGTGGTGGTCGCGTCGACGCCGTTGCCGTGAAGTCGCCGCACCTGCTCAACACCAAGGGCGCCACGTATGCGCAGTCGGCCGACTGGGGCGTGGAGGAGGCCGAAGGCTTCATCAAGCTGTTCGGCATGAGCTCGACGTTGTATGCGCAGGTCAACCGCGGCTGAGCCGCGATCGACCTGCCCGCGCATTCCTCCTTAACCCCGCGCCGTTGGCGCGCCCCCTTCAACAAGAAGGGGGCTCTCCTCCAGACGCGTTCCGGTAGCGCCGGGCCATGCCCGGCGGAAATCCACAGGATTGTTGATTCATGCTTGAACAGACGCTCGATCACCTGCAGGCGCTGGTGTCCTTCGACACCCGCAACCCGCCGCGTGCGATCACCACCGGTGGCATCTTCGACTACCTGCGCGACAACCTGCCCGGGTTCAATGTCGAGGTGATCGACCATGGCGCCGGCGCAGTCAGCCTGTACGCCGTGCGCGGTACGCCGAAGTACCTGTTCAACGTGCATCTGGACACCGTGCCGGACTCGCCGCACTGGAGTGCCGACCCGCACGTGATGCGCCGCCTGGACGACCGCGTGGTCGGCCTCGGCGTGTGTGACATCAAGGGCGCGGCCGCGGCGCTGGTGGCGGCGGCCAATGCCAGCGATGGCGATGCCGCGTTCCTGTTCTCCAGCGATGAAGAAGCCAACGACCCGCGCTGCATCGCGGCGTTCCTGGCCCGGGGCATCAAGTACGAAGCGGTGCTGGTGGCCGAGCCGACCATGAGCGAAGCGGTGCTCGCGCACCGTGGCATCAGCTCGGTGCTGATGCAGTTCGCCGGCCGTGCCGGCCATGCGTCGGGCAAGCAGGATGCCGCCGCCAGCGCGCTGCACCAGGCGATGCGCTGGGGCAACCGCGCGCTGGACCACGTCGAATCGCTGGCTTCGGCACGCTTCGGTGGACTGACCGGCCTGCGCTTCAACATCGGGCGCGTGGAAGGTGGCATCAAGGCCAACATGATCGCGCCGGCGGCGGAAGTGCGCTTTGGCTTCCGGCCGCTGCCGTCGATGGATATCGATGCGCTGCTGGCGACCTTTGCCGGTTTCGCCGAACCGGAAGCGGCGGTGTTCACTGAAACCTTCCGTGGCCCGAGCCTGCCGGCCGGTGACATCGCCGAAGCCGAGAACCGCCGCCTGCTGGCGCGCGACGTGGCCGATGCGCTGGACCTGCCGATCGGCAACGCGGTGGACTTCTGGACCGAGGCGTCGCTGTTCTCGGCCGCTGGCTACACCACGCTGGTGTTCGGCCCGGGCGACATCGCCCAGGCCCATACCGCCGACGAGTTCGTGACGCTGGAGCAGCTGCAGCGCTACGCCGACGCCGTACACCGGATCATCGCCGCCGGCGCCTGATCGACCTACAACGCCGCTGCGCTTCTGCGCGGCGGAACTGCAACGCGGCGACCGCCGCCTGTGACGAAACCGAAATGTCTCCTGCCCTCCAGCCCCACCGCCAGACCCGCCAGACCATCGTGCGCCTGCTCTCGAGCATGGCCAGCGCGAAGGAGATCAGCCAGTACCTCAAGCGCTTCTCGCAGCTGGACGCCAAGCGCTTCGCCGTGGTCAAGGTCGGCGGCGCGGTGCTGCGCGACGATCTCGACGCGCTGACCTCCTCGCTGTCGTTCCTGCAGGAGGTCGGCCTGACCCCGATCGTGCTGCATGGCGCCGGCCCGCAGCTGGATGCGGAACTGGCGGCCGCCGGCATTGAAAAGCAGACGGTCAACGGCCTGCGGGTGACCTCGCCGGAAGCGCTGGCGATCGTGCGCCGGGTGTTCCAGCAATCCAACCTGCGCCTGGTCGAAGCCCTGCAGCAGAACGGCGCGCGCGCCACGTCGATCACTGGTGGCGTGTTCGAGGCGGAGTACCTGGGCCTGGATACCTACGGCCTGGTCGGCGAGGTGAAGAAGGTCAACCTGGCACCGATCGAAGCCAGCCTGCGTGCCGGCTCGATCCCGGTCATCACCAGTCTTGGTGAGACCGCCGGCGGGCAGATCCTCAACGTCAATGCCGACTTCGCCGCCAACGAACTGGTGCAGGAACTGCAGCCGTACAAGATCATCTTCCTGACCGGCACCGGCGGCCTGCTGGACGAAGCGGGCAACGTGATCGATTCGATCAACCTGTCCACCGAGTACGACCACCTGATCGCACAACCGTGGATCCACGGTGGCATGAAGGTGAAGATCGAACAGATCAAGTCGCTGCTGGATCGCCTGCCGCTGGAATCGTCGGTGTCGATCACCCGGCCCGCCGACCTGGCCAAGGAACTGTTCACCCACAAGGGCTCGGGCACGCTGGTGCGCAAGGGCGAGAAGGTGCTGCGTGCAACCGCCTGGAGCGAGCTGGACCTGCCGCGCCTGAAGGGCCTGATCGAATCCAGTTTCGGTCGTACCCTGGTGGCGGACTATTTCCAGAAGACCACGCTGCTGCGCGCCTATGTCAGCGAGAACTACCGCACGGCGGTGATCCTCACCGATGAGGCCGAGGGCGTGTACCTGGACAAGTTCGCCGTGCTCGACGACGCGCAGGGCGAAGGCCTTGGCCGCGCCGTCTGGAACGTGATGCGCGAGGAAACCCCGCAGCTGTTCTGGCGTTCGCGCAACGGCAATCCGATCAACCATTTCTACTACGCCGAATCCGATGGCTGCTACAAGCAGGGCCATTGGAAGGTGTTCTGGTACGGTGCCGATGGCATCGACCGGATCAGGACCTATGTCGACCACTGCGCCGTGCGCGCACCGAGCCTGGAGGGCTGAGCGCGATGAACCACGCCGACTGGACCCGGGTACCCACGCTGACCGGCACGCATGCGCGGCTGGAACCGCTGCAGATGAGCCATATCGATGGCCTGCGCGGTGCGTTGGGTGACGGCGCGTTGTCGAAGCTCTGGTACACCCAGGTGCCCGATGCGAAGACCATGACCGGCTACGTGCAGGCCGCGCTGCAGGCGCAGGCCGAAGGCAAGGTGCTGCCGTTCGTGGTGTTCGATGCCAATGACCAGATCGTCGGCACCACCCGCTACTACGACCTGCAGGCAGACGTGCCGCGGCTCAGCATCGGTTACACCTGGTACGGCGAGTCGGTGCAGCGCACCGGGGTCAACACCGAAACCAAGCTGATGCTGCTCGGCCATGCCTTCGAGCGCTTGCAATGCCTGAGCGTGGTGTTTGAAACCAGCTGGTTCAACTTCACCTCGCGCACCGCGATCGCACGCCTGGGCGCCAAGCAGGATGGCGTGCTGCGCAATCACCGTCGTCATCCCGACGGCACGCCACGCGACACCGTCATCTTCTCCATCATCGACGCGGAATGGCAGGGCGTGAAACGCCACCTGCAGCACCGCCTCGACTCGCACGCATGAGCACGTACGCATGAGCACTTCCTCCTCGTTCACCGTCGGCATCGTCGGCGCCCGCGGCCATACCGGCGCCGAGCTGATCCGGCTGGTGGCCGCACATCCGAACCTGCAACTGGGCTTCGTGTCGTCGCGCGAACTGGCCGGGCAGCGCGTGTCCGACCACTACCCGCAGTGGCAGGGTGAACTGCAGTTCGAGAATCTCGACGCCGATGCCGTGGCCGCCAAGGGCGTGGATGCGGTGATCCTGGCTCTGCCCAACGGTCTGGCCGCTCCGTTCGTGGCGGCGCTGGAAACGGCGAAGCCGGACACGGTGATCGTCGACCTGTCGGCCGACTACCGTTTCGACACTACCTGGTACTACGGCTTGCCCGAGCTTACCCGCAGCCGTTACCGCGGGCAGAAGCACATCAGCAATCCCGGCTGCTACGCCACCGCAATGCAGCTGGCGATCCATCCGCTGCGGGAACTGCTGGCCGGCCCGCCACAGTGCTTCGGCGTGTCTGGCTACTCCGGTGCCGGCACCTCGCCGTCGGACAAGAACAATGTCGAGCTGCTGGCCGACAACCTGATGCCGTACGCGCTGACCAACCACGTGCACGAGCGTGAGGTGTCCGTGCAGCTGGGCGTAGCGGTTGAGTTCATGCCGCACGTCGCGCCGCATTTCCGTGGAATCACCCTCACCGCCAACCTGTGGTTGAACCGCGTGCAGACCCGCGAGCAGATCGTCGAGCGCTTCCAGCAGGCCTATGCCGGTGAAGCACTCATCGAGGTCGTGGACGAGGCGCCGTGGGTGAGCCGCATCGCGGGCCGCCATGGCGCCCAGGTCGGCGGCTTCACGCTGGCCCCGGGCGGCAAGCGGGTGGTGGTGGTGGCGACCCTGGACAACCTGCTCAAGGGCGCGGCCACCCAGGCCATGCAGAACCTCAATCTCGCGCTGGGCATCGACGAACTGACGTCGATCCCGCACTGAAACCGCACAGGAGCCCCCATGGCAGACCTTCTTTGGCAGAAGCCCGGCGTCGCTGTCGATGCCCAGATCCAGACCTTCCTCGCCGGCGACGACGTGATCCTCGACCGCGAATTCTTCCTGCATGACATCGCCGCCAGCGCCGCGCACGCGCAGGGCCTGCAGCACATCGGCATCCTCAGCGCCGATGAACTCGCTGGCCTGCTGCGCGAACTGGAGGTGCTGGCGCAGGACTTCCGCGAAGGCCGCTTCGTGCTGGATACGCAGTATGAAGATGGCCATTCCGCCATCGAGGCACGGTTGACCGAGCGCCTGGGTGATGCAGGCCGCAAGATCCACACCGGCCGCAGCCGCAACGACCAGATCCTGGTCGCCACCCGGTTGTGGTTGAAGGAGAAGCTGCAGCGCGTCGCGCAGGTCAGTGCCGAAGTGGCCAAGGTGGCGCTCGACCGTGCGCAGGCCGAGCAGCATCTGCCGATTCCCGGTTACACCCACATCCAGCGTGCCGTGGTGTCCTCGGCAGGCATGTGGTGGGCTGGGTGGGCCGAGGCCTTCATCGACAACGCTGTGCGTGCCCGCGATACCCATGCACTGGTTGATGCCAATCCGCTCGGCACCGCCGCCGGTTACGGCGTGAACCTGCCGCTGGACCGCGAGCACACCACCCGCGCGCTTGGCTTTGCGCGCATGCAGATCTCGCCGATCTACGCGCAGCTGTCGCGTGGCAAGTTCGAACTGGCCGCACTGGAAGCGCTGGGTGGCGCGACCCTGGACCTGCGCCGCATCGCCTGGGACCTGTCGCTGTTCACCAGCGCCGAATTCGGTTTCGTGGCGCTGCCGGCGCAGTACACCACCGGCAGTTCGATCATGCCCAACAAGCGCAATCCGGACGTGATCGAGCTGATGCGGGCGACCCATGCCAGCGTCGCCGCTGCACGTACCGAGATCGAGCAGCTGCTGTCGCTGCCGTCGGGTTACCACCGCGATCTGCAGTCGTCCAAGGGCGCGATATTCCACGGCTTCGGCCGTGGCCTGGCCGCGCTGGAGCTGCTGCCGGCGCTGCTGGCCAACCTGGAATGGCGCGATGACAAGCTGCGTGCGGCGATCGATTCGGGCATGTACGCCACCGACGTAGCGGTGGAAGCCGCGGTCGCCGGCGTGCCGTTCCGCGAGGCCTACAAGGCCGCTGCTGCCGGCGCCGACAGCGCAGGGCAGGGGCGTACGCCGGAAGGCAGCCTGGCGGCGCGGGTATCGCCGGGTTCGGCGTCGGACCTGCGCCTGGATGAACTGCGCGCGCGCTGGCAGGCGCTGTCCTGATGGCCGGCACCGTTTACCTGGTGCTGGCGATGCGCCAACCGGGCTTCACCGACGCCGTGGTGCAACCGCACCGCGACTTCCTCGATGCTTTGCAGGCCGAAGGCAAGCTGCAGCTGACCGGCGGCTTTGCCGATGGCAGTGGCGGTGCCTATGTGCTGTGCAACGTCGACAGCCTGGCGCAGGCACAGGCCATCGTCGCCACCGATCCGCTGGTGACGATGCAGGCATCGGCGCTGAGCGTCCACGAATGGAATACCCGCTGAGGCGCTCCTGATGACTGTCCACGCCGCCACCGTTGCATCGCCGTTCCCCGAACAAGCGCTGCCGTCGTGGCGGCGTGCCGTGCTCAAGGTCGGCAGCAGCCTGCTCGCGGCCGATGGCGGTGGCCTGTCGCCGCGTCATGCGCTGGGCCTGGCCCAGTTCGTCTCGGCCAACGTGCTGGCTGGGCGCGAAGTGGTGATCGTCTCCTCCGGCGCGGTCGCTGCCGGCCGCGCGATCCTGCCCAGGGCCGATGAACCCGGTGCAGCGATGGCTGCGCGACAGGCGTTGGCGGCGCTTGGCCAGGCGCAGCTGATCGGTCTGTGGCAGCGCTTCTTCGAGAGGCCGGTGGCGCAGGTGCTGCTGACCCATGACGATCTGCGCAACCGCCGTCGCTATCTCAACGCGCGGGCAACCCTCAACGAGTTGTTGCGGCTGGGTGCGCTGCCGGTGGTCAACGAGAACGACACCGTGTCGGTGGACGAGCTCAAGCTCGGCGACAACGACAACCTGGCCGCGACCGTGGCGGCGCTGGTCGATGCCGATGCACTCTTCATCGCCACCGACATCGATGGTCTGTACAGTGCCGACCCGCGCACGCATGCCGATGCACGGCCGTTGCACGAGGTGCCGGAGTTGAATGATGCCGTGCTGGCGATGGCTGGCGGTGCCGGTTCAGTCGCCGGTACCGGCGGCATGCGCACCAAGCTGGAGGCCGCGGCCAAGGCCGGCCGTGTCGGCATCGAAACCTATCTGTTCAACGGTCGCAGCGGCGAGGTGGTGCGCGCGCTGGCGCAGGATCGCCTGTTCGGTACCCGCATCCACGCGGCGCGCAGCCGCGAGGCCGCCCGCAAGCACTGGCTGCGGCACGCGCCGCTGGCCGAAGGCGCGATCCTGATCGACGCCGGTGCAGCGCAGGCGATGCGCGAGAAGGGCGCCTCACTGCTGCCCGGTGGCATCACCGGTGCCGACGGCGCGTTCCGCCGTGGTGACATGGTGCAGGTGTGCTGGAACACCGACGCCGGCCGGGTCTGCGTGGCCCGCGGTGTCAGCCAGTACGCCGCCGATGATGTGCGCCGCATTGCCGGCCGCCACACGCGCGACATCCAGACCGTGCTCGGCTACAACTACGGCGGTACCGTCGTCCATCGCGACGATCTGGTGCTGCCATGAACCCATTGCAGGATGCCCCGATGAGTGAGATCGATTCGCAGGCCCGCGCCTGCCGTGACGCAGCCCAGGTGGTCGCTGGCCTCGACAGCGGTGCGCGCAGGGCGCTGCTGCAGGCGATGGCGCAGTCACTGGAGGTCAATGCCGGGCAGATTCTTGCAGGCAACGCGCGCGACCTCGCTGCCGCCCGCGACAAGGGCGTGGGCAGTGCGATGCTCGACCGCCTGGCGCTGGACCCTGCGCGCCTGCTGGCAATGGCCAACGCCGTGCGTGAGGTGGCGAGCCTGCCGGACCCGGTCGGGCAGGTGACCCGCGACGACGTGCGACCGAACGGCATCCGCGTACAGAAGGTGCGCGTGCCGCTGGGGGTGATCGCGATGATCTACGAAGCGCGCCCGAACGTGACCGCCGAAGCCGCCGCACTGTGCCTGAAAGCGGGCAACGGCGTGATTCTGCGTGGAGGCTCGGAGGCGATCCATTCCAACACTGCCATCGCCCAGGCGTTGGCCGCAGCATTGAAGGCCAACGGCGTGCCCCCTGCTGCCGTGACGGTGCTGACCGACCTGCGCCGCGAAGCCATGCTGGAACTGCTGCAGCTGCATGAACTGATCGACCTGGCGATCCCGCGCGGTGGCGAGGGCCTGATCCGCTTCGTTGCAGAACACGCGCGGGTACCGGTGATCAAGCACTACAAGGGTGTGTGCCATCTGTTCGTCGATGCCAGCGCCGACCCTGTCAAGGCGCTCGATCTGCTGGTGGATGGCAAGTGCAGTCGCCCTTCCGCGTGCAATTCACTGGAAACCCTGCTGGTGCACCAGGACATTGCTGCGGACTTCCTGCCGCGTGCTGCGCAGGCGCTGGCCGACCGCGGCGTGCAGCTGCGTGCCGACACGCGCGCGCAGCCGTTGCTGCCGGGAAGCATCGTGGCCAGCGAGGACGACTATGCCGCCGAGTTCCTTGATCTGGTACTGGCGGTCCGCGTGGTCGATGATCTTGACGCAGCGATCGCGCACATCCGCACCTACACCTCCGACCACACCGAAGTGATCGCCACCGAAGACGCGGCCAGTGCCGAACGTTTCGTCAACGCGTTGCGCTCGGCGGTGGTGATGGTCAACGCGTCGTCGCGCTTTTCCGATGGCGGCCAGCTTGGTCTCGGCAGCGAAATCGGCATCTCCACCACGCGCCTGCATGCCTATGGCCCGATGGGACTGGAAGCACTCACGGTCGAACGTTTCGTGGTACGCGGCGAAGGCCAGGTCCGAAGGTAGGTTCACGGCCGGGCTGCGCCCGGCACCTGCAGAAGCAACGGCAACAGCCGAAGCAACTGCAACGGCCGAAGCAACGGCAACAGCTGGGTTCCTGTGGGATGGCGGGGTGGGTCCGGTTGCGGGGGACGCCGCAAGTACGTCCCTGTAGGCTTGGGCGCGCCATCCATGGCGCTTACACCCCCGCAACCGGACCCACCCCGCCTTCGACAGATTTCCGCGAGCTGTCGGAACGGCATTCTGTGCTGCTGTTGGTAGGTGTCGACCTTGGTCGACACCTGGATCCACGCCATGCGTGGATGCTCTTCATTCCGAATTCGAAATATTCGATTCCGATGGAGATTCACCCACGCATGACGTGGATCTACCAGACTGCGGAAATCTGTCAGAGGTGGGGTGGTGTCGGATTGCGGGGTGTCCGCGGCATGGATGCCGCGGCCAAGCCTACAAGGACGTACTTGCGGCGTCCCCGCAATCCGACACCGCCCCGCCATCCCACGGAATGCCAGCTGTTGCTGTTGCTTCGGCCGTTGCCTCTGCAGGTGCCGGGCGCAGCCCGGCCGAACCCCGTCACCGCAACAGCTGCGTGGTCATGCCCAGCGGCCGCGCATGCTCATCCATGTGCAGGGTGATGGCCTTCGCATTGAACATCTGTTCGGCAAGCTGGTCGCTGGCGCCAAGCGAATGGGCGATCTCCGAGCGGCTGGCGTCCACCCGCGGGTGGCGACGCTCCTTGCCGGCGAAGCGGTAGCGGTTGTACTCGGCCCAGGCGATCAGCAGCAACGCACAGCCGGCCAGGATCACCGGCAGGGCGATGATCACGAACGGGTCGAGATGCTGCTTGCGCTCGTACAGTTGCAACCACGCCAGGTGTCCACCCAGCAGCCAGGACACCAGGGTGACCAGTGGCGCCCACAGATAGAAGTAGAACCCCCAGAACGCCAGGGTCACAAACCCCCAGGCGGTGCGCTGCAGGCGGGGCTGCTTGCGCGGTTTCTGGATCAGGCGCGAGTCGAAGCGGTTGGACGGCCGGCTGGCCGCCGTCTGGCGATGTGCGTTCATCGGATACCTCTGTCTGGGCTGACCCAGGTGGCACGCTTGCCACGCCGCCTGAGCAGCGTCTTCGGCAGTGCCACCAGCGTGGTGAACAGGCTGATCAACCAGTACGCCATCGGGTACCAGATGACCCAGAAATAGTTGCGGCCGATATGCGTTTCGTAACGCCTGTCGATGATCAGGCTGCTGGCGAACTGCAGCAGGCAGACCAACGCCAGGATCACGCCATGCCATTGCGGCAGCAACGTGTCGATGTACAACTGCGGCGGCACCGGGATGAACTTGCCCAGTGCCCACAGCAGGATGATCGCGAGCATGGTGTAGGCCCACAGCACGCTGAGGATGTATTCCAGCAGCACGCCCCACATGCGCCGCTTGCGCCAGCTGAACAACGAGGAGCCGTGGCGCAGCAGCACTTCCACACCGCCCTGCGCCCAGCGCAGGCGCTGCCGCCACAGTCCCTTCAGGGTTTCCGGCATCAGGATGAAGCACAGTGCGTTGGGCTCGTAACGGATGTCCCAATGATCCAGCTGCAGGCGCCAGCTGATGTCGATGTCCTCGGTGACCATGTCATCGGCCCAGTAGCCGATGCGGTGCAGTGCCGTGCGACGGAACGCGGCGATGACCCCGGACACGGTGAAGATGCGGCCGTAGACACGTTGGGCGCGCTTGATCATGCCGATGATCGAGGAGAACTCCGCCACCTGCAGGCGGCCGAGCAGGGTGGAGCGGTTGCGGATGCGTGGATTGCCGGTCACCGCACCCACGCGTGGGCCGCTGGTCAGGTGCCAGACCATCCAGTGCATGGCGAATTCTTCCAGCATGGCATCGCCGTCGATGCACACCAGGTATTCCGATCGCGCAGCCAGGGCGCCCATGCGCAGCGCGTTGGCCTTGCCCAGGTTGCGGTCCAGATGGACCACGCGCAGGCGTGGGTGCAGGGCCGCCAGCGCATCCAGGCGGGTACCGGTGTCGTCGCTGCTGCCATCGTTGATGGCGATCACTTCGAAGTCCGGATAGCGCTGGGCCAATGCCGCGCCGAGGGTGTCGTCCAGGTTGGCCGATTCGTTGTGGCAGGGAATCAACAGGCTGGCGAACGGATACTCCGCCATGGGCGGTGGATCGTTGCGCGGCCGCGACTTCCGCTCACGGCGGAAGAAGTAGTACAGGCCACCCGACATCCAGAAGAACGCCATCACCATGGGGTAGAAGAAGGCGAACTGGAACATGGCGTTGAGCCACGGGTTCATGTCCACGTCACTTCTCCGGATACGGGAAGTTGCGCGCGGACATCGCCGCGCGTGCATCCTGGGTCGACGGCTTGTCGGCAATGAAATCGTCCGGGTACCACGCGAAATGGCGCACGCCCTGCGCTTGCAGGCGGCGGATCTGCGCGCGCAGCTGTTCGCCGCTGATCGGCGTCTGCGTGCGCCAGTCCACGGTCTGCAGCTCGAACATCGTGTGCTTCAGGTCCGGATCGTGCTCGCGCACTGCCACCACCAGGCGGTCCATCCAGCGCTGGGGACGGCGGCTGCCTTCCATCCACGGCATCGCCATCAGCGCGGTGCGGTCATAGGCCTTGTTGAACAGGTCCAGGCGCTGGGCAAACCATGCCGCACTCTGCGGCTCCAGCACCGGCTGCGCGTACAGGTTGCGTACGGTGCCCAGCTTCGGGCGCCAGCGTTGTGCGCTGTCACGCAGTTCCAAAGTGAAATCGATCAGCGCCTGGGTGCGGCCACCGTCGCTGCCTTCCTGTGGCAGCTGCGCCAGTTCGGTGTCGCGTACGTAGCCGTCATCGTGGAACAGCAGGCCTTCGAAGTACGAATTGATCGCCAGGTCTTCGTAGATGTCCTTGATGATCTGCCGTGCCTGCGGCTTGGTGAAATCCAGGCGGTACATGCCATCGCGTTCCGGGCTCTGGATGCCCAGCGCCGCACGCTGCGCAGCGTCGGGCAGTTCATAGCCCAGCACCGGCAGCCACGCGTAGACCTTCACCCCGGCGCGGGTTTTCAGCTGCCAGGCGACGCGGTTGAACAGGTCCGCGCGCATCGGCAGGTGCCGGTTCGGGAAGTACAGCGCATCGGCGGTGTTGTTGCCGTCCGGGTCGGCGAAGGCCTGCAGGTAGACGTGGGTCGGGCCGATCCGCTTCACGCGCTCGATCAGGGCATCCAGGTTGCGTGCCTGCTGTGCAGGGTCGCTGTCGTAGACCGAGTCCATATCGATCTGCAGTGCACGGGTACCGTCCAGGTTGACGTTGCGACGCAGCTCGAAGGCCAGCGAGGTGACGTTCGGATTGCTGGTCACCAGCAGGCGTGCCAGGCCGTGCAGGTCGGCAGTCACCGGCGTGCTGCGTCCTTCCAGGTCGAAGGAAACCGGCATGCCCAGCTGCTCGGCGATGTCATTGCTCAACTGGTTGTAGGCGGCATACGGCCAGACGATCGCTTTCGGGCGTACGCCCAGTTCCTTCTCGATGCGCTGCACGCTGCGGCCCAGATCATCGCGCAGGCGCTTCTCGTACTCCTGCGCGCTTTCATAGCGCTGCGCCTTGGGGTCGTAGATGCGGGTGATCACCGCCGGGGTCTGGTTGCCCTGCGGATTGGACTGCACGCCGTGGTGCAGGTTGTCGGTGTGGCTGGCCAGTTCGATCAGGCCGCTGGCCTGCATCTCGCGCAGCTGGTCCCAGGTCAGGAAGTCGTCATGGCCGAACGGACGGTAGCCGTAGTCGATGGTGCGGCCCGGTGCCATGTCCACGTAGTCGGTGATCACCGCCACCAGCGCCGGATAGTTGTACGCGCGCAGCAGCGGATAGACACGGCTGTACACGCTGCGCAGGCCGTCGTCGAAGGTCAGCAGCACCGGCCGCGGCGGCAGCTTTGCTTCTCCACGCGAGGCCTTGATCAGCTGCGACAGCGACACCGGGTGATAGCCATGGGCGGACAGCCAGTCCAGGTGTGCGGCGAAGTTCTGCGTGCTGACCGCGTAGGCGTCGGCATCGGATTTCTCCAGCACATCATCGCGCACGTCGTGGTAGCTGAGGACCAGCAGGCCGTTGTCGGCCGCGTCCAGTTCCGCGGCCGAGCTTGCGCGCTGGGCTGCGGCGGGCAGGGCCAGGCACAGCAGCGCCAGCAGCAGTACGGTCGTCAGGTTGCGAAGCATCCGTTCCATCTCATTCTCCCCAGCGCAGCGCGGCATCGAAGCCGATATGTCGTTCACGTTGGCCGTCGTAGACCGGCCGCGACCAACTCACGCCGTACTCGAGGATCCGCCCCTGATCGAACTGCCATTCGTGGCGGTAGGCCACGGTCGGAATGATTGAACTGCCAAAGCCTTCCTGCCAGTAGTTGCCAACGGACACCGTCAGGCGATGGCGGAAGTGGCGCTCGTAATGGCGCCACAACTGCTGGTCGATGCGCAGGCCCACTTCCACCGACCGGTCCCGCGAAGGGTTGAAGTACGGCGCATCGTCGCGGCTGCCACGGCTGGTATAGACACTGCCCAGGCCATCGATCAACAGGCGCGGGCGGGTCAACAGCCGTTGTTCGATGGCACTGTTCAGCGTATCGCGGCGGTTGCCATCGTCGTAGCGGAACTGGCTGCCACCGATGCTCCAGTGGGTGCGCTCGTTGCGCGTGTAATCCACGGCAACGGCGACGCTGTCGGCGGTAATGCCGGCCACGCGCGCCTGCATCGACGCTTCCGGGTCATTGCGGGCAGCGGTTACACCCGCGTGCCAGCGATCGTTGAACTGCCAGCCGACGCTGCCACGCAGGCCGGTGTCGCCGATGCTGTCGTTGGGGCGCATCACCGCGGCCTCGGCATCGAGGCGGTCGAAGCGGTAGCGCACGCCGGCACCGATCCACAGCGGATCGATATCCTGGTCCTGGAAGGTGACCGAACGGCGGTCGGCGAAGGCGAACAGCCGCCAGCGGTCGTTGAGCACCGGCGAGGCGACTTCCATGCCGTAGTGCAGGTCGTCGTTGCCCAGCGGCGAGGTGCCGCCACCGCCGGAACTGCGGCCGCCCTCGACCTTGGCCAACAGCTGCCAGCCGCGATGGGCGCGCCAATCGCGGTCCATGCGCTGCACCGACGGCTGGCTTGGATAGCGGGCCAGCAGGTCGTCATGCAGCGGTCGCGCCAGGTCGTCGCGTTGCAGCTGCACGTAGGATTCATACATGCCCAGGCGTGGCGCGATGTCACGTGGGTCCAGGGTGTAGGCCATCTGGTGGCGTTCCAGTGCGCGCCGTGGCCAGCCGCGCATCTGGTAGACGCTGCCCAGCGAGGTCTGCAGGCTGCCATTGCCCGGGCCGACGTCGACCAGCGCTTCCAGCTCACGCTGGGCCGTGGGCAGATCGCCGCTGTAGGCCCGCACCATTGCCAGGTTCAGGTCGGCTTCGTAGCGCGCCCAGTTCTGGAAGGGGGTCTTGCCGCCGCCCCAGCGCCATGCCGGCTCATCCTTCTGCCAGGCCTGCAGGTAGCCCACCGCCTTCTCCGCCTGCTCGGTTTCAAGATAGGCATAGGCCAGCTCCGAGCGCGACTGGAAGCGCGAGGGATCGTTCTTCGCGGCGGCCTCCAGCAATGGGATGGCTTCCTCCGGATTCCGGGTGGACATCAGCGAGTCGCCGACCGCCGGCAGCACGTAATCGGGCAGGGCATGGCCCTCGCGCTGCAGCGCCCGCGCCTCGTCACGCACCTGCGCGTGGCGGGCCAGGCGGTTGAGCAGGATCAGCCGGTCCATGCGGATCCGCAGCGGCGCCTGCGCCTGCGCGGTGCCATCGCGCTCGACGTACTGCTCCATTTCCGCCAGCGAAGCCTCGGCCTCGTCCAGCCGGGTGTCTTCGGTTTCGCCGTAGGCCAGGCTCCAGTTGACCAGCTTGGCCACATAGTTGGCCTCCAGCCGCGCTTTCTGGTCCTGGTCGAACAGGTTGGGCCGGGCCTGGTAAAGCCGCCAGGCGCGATGGGCATTGCCGATGTCGCCCAGGGTCAGAACCTGCAGCTTGTACAGCAGGTCGTCATTGGGCTCGCGCAGCTGCGCCCGCTCGATCGCCGCCAGGGCATCGACCCAGCGCGCCTGGTCACGGTAGTGGCCGATTTCGGCGAGCCGGTCGGCGCGCGTGGTCGCGGTGGGCGGCGAGGCCGCGTGGGCCCAGCACGCCAGAGTGGCGCAGGCCAGGCCGACGCACAGCGCCAGCGGACGGTGAACAACCATGAGACCCCCTAAGCATCCATTGCTGAACGATGTGCTGAAAAGTGTGACGCACATCACATGCCAACTATAGCCGACGTTCTGTCGCTGCGACCAGTTCCGGTCCGTATCTGGTAGACGCGGGGACCTTGAAGGAACGGCCAGCCCGGTTCAGGTCAGTGGCAAGGTGGCGCCGTCCCCCAGGTGTGCGGCACGCTTGCAGGGCGGTTCCCGACACAAAACGGGTCAGCTTTGGACACGCTACGTCACCCGCTGCGGTGGCGGTGTGTAGACGGTGGTAGCGGGGTGTGTGGGTCCGGCTTCACGGCGGCGGACGTAAGCCCGCCGGTCCGGTCACCACAGGTCTTCCAGCTTGCGCGGCTTGCAGGCCACCCACGAGGCGCACAGCATCAGCACTGCGCAGCCGAACAGGAAGGCGAAGGGCAGGGTCCAGCCCTCGCTGACGGTGTGCAGCCAGCCGACCAGGAACGGGCCCAGGCAGCTGAAGCTGTAGCCCACGCCCTGCATGAAGCCGGACAAGGCCGCCGAGCCCGTCGGGGTGCGCGTGCGCAGATTGATCAGGGTCAGCGCCAGCGGGAACGTGGACGGCCCGACGCCCAGCAGGCAGGCCCACAGCAACGGCGCCTTCATCGGCGCGAACAGCAGGCCGGCGAAGGCGATGACGAAGGCCGAAAAGCCGATCAGCACCAGCGGGAACGGATTCTGCAGGCGCACGGCCAGCGACGGGATCACCAGCGATGGCAGCAGGCCCAGGGCCGAAAACACCGCCACCATCACCCCACCGAAGGCGGGCGTAGCACCGGCTTCGACCACGATGCGCGGCAGCCAGGTGAACATCGAATAGGTCATCAGCGAAGTCATGCCGAACATCAGCGTCATGCTCCAGCCCAATGACGTGCGCCAGACCTTGCCGTGCGGCTGCACGGTGGGGTCGCTGCTGTCCAGCACCGGTTTCGGTGCACGGCGGGCCAGCAACAGCCATGGCAGGGTCGCCGCCAGCGCCAGCAGCGCCCACATGCCCAGCGACACCCGCCAGCCTGCGGCGTTGGCCACCGGCACCGCCAGCAGCGCCGGCATCATCGTGCCCAGCTGCAGCACGCTGATGTACAGCGTGCTCATGGTGCCGACCTTGTTGGCGAAGTAGCGCTTCACCAGCGGCGGCACCACCACGTTGCCGATGCCCATGCCGGCCAGTGCGATCACCGAGCCCAGCAGCAGGGTGCCGACATTGCCGGCGCTGGAGCGCAGCAGCAGGCCGGCGGCGGCCATCAGCATGGCCAGCAGGGTGGTGCGCTCAAGGCCCAAGCGTCGTGCCAGCGCCGGGGTGGCGACGCCGAACAGCGCGAACGAGGCGGTCGGCAGCATGCCCAGCACGCCGGTCATGGTGGTGCCGAAGCCGAACTGCTGGCCCAGCACGTCCAGCAGCGGGGTGATCGAGGTGACGGCAGTACGCAGGTTGACCGCGGCCAGCAGGATTGCGGCGAACGCCAGCAGGCGACCATGCAGCAACGATGGCGAAGAGGAGGTGGGGGACGTCATGCGGTGTTCCTTGCAGGTGGCGCACGCCGCGCAGGTGGCGTGCAGCGCCCGCACCGGACGGGGCCGGTGTGGCAGGTGGGGGAGTGGCGGCCATTGTACGTGGCCGGGCCGGGTCAGGTCCCCGGCGGCATGTGCTGATGGCGGCGTAGCCGGTTGTCCCGGATTTCAGGCACAAAAAAACCCGGAGGACACTGCTGTCTTCCAGGCTTCTTGGTGACCACCGAAGTGGTCGGGGAGACAGGATTCGAACCTGCGACCTCTACGTCCCGAACGTAGCGCTCTACCAGACTGAGCTACACCCCGAAGGGAGCCGCCTATTCTAGCCATTTCCCCCGATGGCGGCAAGGGGGAAGACCGTTCTGCTTCGCTGCCGTGACAGCGACTCCTGCGGGAACAAAAAAGCCTGGAAGACTTCACCAGGCTTCAATGCGACCACCGAAGTGGTCGGGGAGACAGGATTCGAACCTGCGACCTCTACGTCCCGAACGTAGCGCTCTACCAGACTGAGCTACACCCCGAAGGAGCCGCCAAGAATACGGTGTGAAGGCCGTTCCGGCAACCCTTTTTTACAGTTTCAACGCACTTCCTTGTCGGCGCGCGCGCTTTCGCGTGCTTCGAACCACATCCCGTTGAGGATGGCCACGACCGAAGCCAGGCCAGCGCCGAGAATCCAAGCGAAATACCACATGGTCAATCTCCTGTGTGCGAGGGGTGTGCCGACCCTGGGCCGGCACACAGGCAATCAGTACGCGTTGGGGTTGTCGTCCATGTCCTCGACCGTCGTCTTGCCCTTCAGCACGCGGTACACCCAGGTGGTGTAGGCGAGGATGATCGGCAGGAAGATGGCCGTGGCCAGCAGCATGACCCACAGCGTGAGGTGGCTGGACGAACTGTCCCAGACGGTCAGGCTGGAGGTGGGCTGGCTGGAGGACGGCAGCAGGAACGGGAAGATCGCAAAACCGACGGTGAGGATGATGCCGGCAATGGACGCGCCCGAGGCGATGAAGGCCAGGCCGCCACGACGCGCGCGCAGCAGCACCGCACTGGCAAGCGCACCCAGCAGGCCCAGCACCGGGAACACCAGCGTTGCCGGCATGCTGCTGTAGTTGCGCAGCCAGCCGCCTGCGGCGGTACCCAGTTCGGCAGTCTTCAGCAGCGGATTGGTCGGCCCGTCGGTCACCACCTGCGAAGTGATCTGATAGCCCGGCAGGCCGAAGGCTACCCAGGCACCGGCAGCGGCGAACAACACGAAGCTGATGAGGGCGGCGATGCTGCCGTAGCGCGCTGCACGTTCAGCCACCGGGCCGTCGGTCTTGAGCACCAGCATGGCCGCACCGTGCGATACCAGCATGGCCACGCTGATCAGGCCGGCGATGAGCGCGAACGGCGTGAGCAGGCCGAAGAACGAACCGGTGTAGGTCACGCGCAGCGTGTCGTCGAAGTGGAACGGTACACCCAGCAGCACGTTGCCCACCGCGACGCCGGCAATCAGGCCCGGCAGCAGGCCACCGACGAACAGCACGCGGTCCCAGTTGTCGCGCCAGCGCTTGGACGGCAGCTTGCTGCGGTACTTGAAGCCGACCGGGCGCAGAATCAGCCCGAACAGCATCGCAAACACCGCCAGGTAGAAGCCGGAGAAGCTGACCGCATACAGCGGCGGCCATGCGGCGAAAATCGCGCCGCCACCCAGCACCAACCAGACCTGGTTGCCTTCCCACACCGGGCCGACGGTGTTGATCACCAGCCGGCGTTCTTCATCGGTCTTGGCCACGAACGGCAGCAGGGTGCCGACGCCAAGATCGAAACCATCCATCACGGCCCAGCCGACCAGCAGGATGCCGAGCAGCAGCCACCAGATCACGCGGAGCGTGGTGTAATCAAGTGCAATGAATTCCATCTGGATTCTCCTGCCTCAGGCCTGGCCGGGGGCAACGGCATTGGGGGAAACAGGGCGGATGTCGGCCTGCAACGTCGGCAGGATGTCATCAGGACCCTTGCGGACCGCCTTCAGCATCAGCTTGATTTCGATGATCAGCAGCACCGTGTACAGGCTGGTGAACACCGCCAGCGTGGTCAGGATTTCATGCAGTGCCAGGCCCGATGCCGCATAGAAGGTCGGCAGCACGCCATCCACCGCCCACGGCTGGCGGCCATACTCGGCCACGAACCAGCCGCATTCGATCGCGATCCACGGCGCCGGCAGGCTCCACACGGCCAGCTTCAGGAACCAGCGCTTGTCCTGGAAGTTGTTGCGGCACGAGTAGTAGAAGGCCAGCGCGAAGAAGGCGATCAGGTAGAAGCCCAGCCCGGCCATGATGCGGAAGGTCCAGAACAGCGGAGCCACGCGCGGCACGGTATCCATCGCGGCCTTGGAGATTTCCTCCGGCGTCGCGTTGAGGATGTCTTCGCGATAGCGCTTCAGCAGCAGGCCGTGACCGAGGTCCTGCCAATGGCGATCGAACATCTCCCGTGCTTCGAGATCGTTCTTGTCCTTCTTCACCCGTTCCAGCGCGCCGTAGGCGATCTGGCCACCACGGATGCGGTGCTCTGCACGGTCGACCAGTTCCAGGATGCCGGGAATCGGCTGGTCCAGCGAACGGGTGGCGATCAGGCCCATCAGGTACGGGATCTTGATCGCGTAATCGTTGGTGTGGGTGTCCTGGTTGGGGATGCCGAAGGCGGTGAAGTCCGCCGGTGCACGCTCGGTCTCCCACATCGCTTCGATCGCGGCCAGCTTCATCTTCTGGTGTTCGCTGGCGGCATAGCCGCTCTCGTCACCCAGCACGACCACCGACAGCGACGACAGCAGGCCGAAGGCTGCAGCGACCGCGAACGAACGGCGGGCCATGTCCCTGTGCTTGTTGCGCAGCAGGTACAGGGCGCTGATCGACATCACGAAGATCGCACCGGTCACGTAGCCGGCACTGACGGTGTGCACGAACTTGGCCTGCGCCACCGGGTTCAGCAGCACCGCGGCGAAGTCGACCACTTCCATGCGCATGGTTTCGGGGTTGAACACCGCACCGGTCGGGTTCTGCATCCAGCCGTTGGCGATCAGGATCCACACCGCCGACAGGTTGGTGCCCAGCGCCATCAACCACGTCACGGTGAGGTGCTTGACCGGGCTCAGGCGCTTCCAGCCGAAGAAGAACAGACCGATGAAGGTCGCTTCGAGGAAGAACGCCATCAGGCCTTCGATCGCCAGCGGCGCACCGAAGATGTCACCCACGTAATGGCTGTAGTACGACCAGTTCATGCCGAACTGGAACTCCATCACCAGGCCGGTGGCCACGCCGATGGCGAAGTTGATGCCGAACAGGGTGCCCCAGAACAGGGTCATCTGCCGCCAGACCTGCTTGCGGGTCATGACGTACACGCTTTCCATGATGGCCACCATGAAGGACAGGCCAAGCGTGAGCGGTACGAATAGGAAGTGGTACATCGCGGTCAGAGCGAATTGCAGCCGCGACAGTTCTACGACTGTCTGATCAATCATGGCCTGGCTACCTCGTTGGATAGTGCCGTTGCAGGTGGCGGGAAGGGTGGTCTACGGGGTGAATGATGTGACCGACTACTTCAAACAGCCTTGATCCAGATCAATGTATGAACAGGTGTTCAGGGGGATCGTATGCCAACCCGATGAAGACTGCGACCGCCGGCCGCAGGGGAAGGCGGTTGCCTGCGCCTACAATGCCGTCCATCCCCTGCTGCCTGTGAAGAGCCTTGAGCGCTGCCGAACCGACCGCTGACGCCCCTGATCGGGATGACGAATCGACCCGCCTGCGGCGTGTCCGCACCGCGTGGCTGGCCGATCTGGCCCGCGCCGCGAAGGGACGGCAGCGGCTGGCGTCGCTGTGCATCAGCCTGTCAGGTGCGCTGTTGATCGGCCAGGCCGCCGCCATCGCCTGGCTGGTGCAGCAGGTGCTGGTGGAGCGCGCGCCGTTAGCCCAGGGCCCGGTGCTGGCCGCGCTGGCGGTGATCCTGGTGGTGCGGACCCTGCTGGGCAGTGTCACCCAGGCGGCGGCCGGTGACGTTGCCGATGCCGCACGCCTGTCCCTGCGCGAGCGTGTCTTCGCGCGCCTGCTCGGGCACGGCCCGTTGTGGCTGCGGCAGCGCCGCACCGGCGAGCTGGGCGAGCTGATGCTGCATCACGGCGATGCGATCGAGAACTACTACAGCGGTTTCCTGCCGGTACGCACCGAAGTGGTGGTGGTGCCCTTGTTGATCCTGGCTGCTGTGGCCTGGGTCGACTGGGTGGTCGCACTGATCCTGCTGTTCACCGCACCGCTGGTGCCGTTTTTCATGATGCTGGTGGGCTGGGGCGCTGAAGCGGCCGGACGCGCGCAGCTGGGCGAACTGGCGCGGATGAGCGGACACTTCGCCGATCGCATCAAGGGCCTGGGCCTGCTGCGCCTGTATGGCCGTGGGGAGGCGGAACTGGCCGGCATCGAGGCTGCGGCCGAGGGCGTTCGAGTGCGCACCATGAAGGTGCTGCGCATCGCCTTCCTGTCCTCCACCGTGCTGGAATTCTTTGCGTCGGTCAGTGTGGCGATGGTGGCGTTGTATCTGGGCCTGAGCTATCTGGGCCTGATGTCGCTGCATGCGACCGTGCCGACGCTGGGGGCGGGCTTGTTCTGCCTGCTGCTGGCGCCGGAGTTCTACGCGCCGTTGCGGCGCCTGGCCGCGCACTATCACGATCGCGCCAATGCACTGGCCGCTGCCGCCGAGGTGGAGCGCCTGCTGCAGGCGCTGCCGGAAGACGAGGCGCCCAGCAGCGACGGCAGTACGCCGCTGGCACCGGAGCCGGCCGAAGCCGCCTTGCCGCCGCTGCAGGCGCACGGTCTGGTACTGCGTCCGTTGGGCGCTGCGCACGACGTGCTGCAGAACCTGGACCTGCAGCTGGAACCGGGGCAGCGCCTGGCCCTTGTCGGTCCCAGTGGCAGCGGCAAGAGCACGTTGCTGGAAGCGCTGGCTGGTTGGCTGCCGCCGCGTGCGGGCCGGGTGCAGCTGCGGCCGGGGCTGCAGGTGGCCTATGCCAGCCAGCGTCCGTATCTGTTCCACGGCAGTATCGCCGAGAACCTGCGCCTGGCCGATCCCGGTGCCAGTGACGCGCGTCTGCGCGCCGTTGCCGAAGCCGCACAGGTGCTGCAGTTCGCGCAGCGCCTGCCGCAGGGGCTGGATACGCTGATCGGCGAACGCGGCTTCGGCCTGTCCGGTGGCGAGGCACGACGCATCGGCCTGGCCCGTCTGCTGCTGCGCGATCCGCAGGTGCTGCTGCTGGATGAGCCTACTGCCTTCCTCGACGCCGAAACCGAAGCGGCGCTGCTGCGCAGCCTGGCCGCGTATGCGCGCGGACGCAGCGTGGTGGTGGCCACCCACAGCCCGGCGGTGATCGCCTGGGCCGACCGCTGCCTGCTGTTGCCCGAAGGGCGCCTGGTTGAGCCGGCGCAGGCGGTACGCGCATGAGCCGGTCTGCCGATTCGCTGCGCACGGTGTTCCTGCGCCATCGCCCGCGCCTGCTGCTGGCGGTGCTGCTGCTGTGGACCACGATGCTGGCCGGCACCGCACTGCTGGGCCTGTCGGGTGGCTTCCTCACTGCTGCAGCGCTGGCCGGTGCAGCGGGCCTTGGCCAGGGCTTCAATTTCTTCACCCCGTCGGCCGGCATCCGCGGGCTGACCATGGCGCGCATCGCATCGCGCTACTTCGAAAAACTGGTGGGGCATGACGCCACCCTGCGCATCGCCCGCGACCTGCGCGTGTGGTTCTTCCGCCGCGCGCTGCCACTGGCGCCGGCACGGCTCGGTGCGACCCGCACCGGCGATCTGCTCGCGCGGCTGCTGGGCGACATCGGCGAGATCGATGGCCTGCTGGTGCGTGCCATCGGCCCGTTGCTGGCGCTGGCTGCGTTGACGCTGGTGGGCGTGGGCTCGGCGGCGTTGATCCTGCCATCGGCAGCGCTGCTGCTGGCGGTACTGGCGCTGCTGATCGGCATTGGCGTGCCGTGGCTGGGCGTACGTGGCCATGACAGCGAAGAGGCCGACCGCGCTGCCCATCGTGCGGCGCTGCGCACGGCGGCATTCGAGGGACTGGAAGGGGCGGCTGATCTGGCCGCGCTGAATGCTGGCAACGCCTGGCAGTTGAAGGTGCGGGTGGCGGCCAAGCAGGTGGCCTCGCGCGATCGTCGTCGACGCCTGCGGCTGATCGCTGCATCAACGCTGCATGGCGTGCTGGCCGGGCTCGGCCTGGTGGCGATGCTGGCGCTGGCGCTGCATGCGGCCGAACAACAGCGCATCGCACCGGAAATGGCCGCCGGGCTGGTGTTCCTGACGGTAGCGATGATCGAACTGTGGGCGGGCATGGGCCTGGCCTGGCAATCGCTGCAATCGGGCCGCATTGCCGCCGCGCGCCTGCAGGCCATCGTCGAGCAACCGCCTTCGGTGCAGGAGCCGGCATCGCCGCAGCCATTGGCGCCAGCCGCGACCGTGCACTGGGACGATGTGCACTTCCAGTGGCCGGGCGCCGCACGGCCGGTCCTGTGTGGCCTGCAGCTGACGCTGGCACCGGGCGAGCGCATCGCCATTCGTGGCGACAGCGGCAGCGGCAAGACCACGTTGTCGAGCCTGCTGCTGCGTCTGTGGGATCCGCAGCAGGGACGGCTGACCTACGGTGACCAGGACCTGCGCGATGTCGCCCAGGCCGACTGGCACCGGCACCTGGCGTGGCTGCCGCAGAACGCGCCGGTATTTGCCGGCAGCGTGGCCGACAACCTGCGACTGGGTGATCCCGAGGCCAGTGACGAGGCGTTGTGGGCGGTGCTGCAACGGGTACGGTTGGGCGAATGGGCCGAGCGCAACGGCGGCCTGCAGGGCTGGGTGGGCGAGAACGGCGCGACGATGTCGGCCGGCCAGGCACGTCGCCTGGCTTTGGCCCGCGCGCTGCTGCGCAACGCACCGATCCTGTTGGTGGACGAGCCCACCGAGGGGCTGGACGTGGATACCGCGCGCGCGTTGCTGCAGGACCTGCCAGCCCTGCTGGACGGACGCAGTCTGTTGATGATCACCCACGATGACCTGCCGGCGGGTGTGGTGGATGTGCAGTACCGGTTGCGCGATGGGGTATTGGTCCGCGAACCGCTTCAGTAGATGCCGACCTTGGTCGGCATATCCACGCGTGGCGTGGATCTACGGCGTTGGCCTGCTCGCACGACCAGAGCACCCACTGGAACTGCACGTTGCAATGGGGGGATTCGCGAACCGCTTCGGTAGATGCCGACCTTGGTCGGCATATCCACGCGTGGCGTGGATCTACAGGGCAGCTACCGCGAATATTCGCGCAGCATCACCGCGATCGAGGCCACGTTGGCCAGCACGCACAGCCAGAACACCCACTGGAACGGCATCTTGCGATGCTTGTGGCGGAACAGCGCCTGGCCGAGCAGGGCACCAGGCCAGCCGCCGGCAAAAGCCAGCAGCTGCAGCGTGCGTTCCGGCGTCCGCTGCTGTTTTCGCTGCGCTGCGCGCTTGTCGTGCCCATACAGAGCGAACGACACCGCGCTGGCCAGCGCGCACCACGCCCCCAGCCACAGTGGAAACACGCCGGTTGCGGTCAAGCCGATCAACGCACCGAACGCGGCCAGCGCCAGATTGCGCCGCCACACCATTACAGTTCGTCGAGGAAGCCGCGCACGGCCGGGCCGAAACGTTCGAAGTCGACCAGGAACGCGTCATGGCCCTGCGGTGATTCCAGACCGATGAAACGCGCATCCGCGCCGCCGGCGCGCAGGCCATCGGCCACCTGTTGCTGCTGCTGTACCGGGAACAGGATGTCGGTGTTCGCACCGATTGCCAGTGCCTTGCCGACGCGGATGCTGGCCAGTCCGGCCAGCACATCGCCATCGCCATATTCGGCCAGGTCGAACCAGTCCATCGAGCGGCTCAGGTACAGATAGCAGTTCGGATCGAAGAAACGCACGAACCGGCGTGCATGCCCTTCCAGATAGCTTTCGACCTGGAATTCCAGACCGAACGGATCATCGTCGGTCTGGTCGGAATCCAGCCGCACGCGACCGAAGCGACCATCCCATTCCAGCGCCGAGCGGTAGGTGATCACGCCCAGCTTGCGTGCCATGCGCATGCCCGATTCCGGGTATGCCTCATTGTCGTAGTGGCCACCGTTCCAGCGCGGATCCAGGCGGATGGCTTCGCGCTGCAGCGAACGGATCGCGATGGAGAAGGGCAATGCCTGCGCGCTGCCGGAAATGTTGATATGGCTGCGGGCGATGCCCGGATGCAGCAGCAACACCGCCAGCGCGGTCATCCCGCCCATCGAATTGCCGATCACGCAGGCGAGCTGCTCGACGCCCAGCGCGCGTACCACGTCAACTGCCGCGCGTGCGCCGTCTTCGATCGACAGTTCCGGAAAATCCAGACGATACAGTTCGCCGCTGGCTGGATTGATCGACGCAGGGCCGGTGGAGCCCTTGCAGCTGCCCAGCGAGTTCACGCAGATCACGAACCAGCGGTCGGTATCGATCGGTTTGCCGGGGCCGATCATGGCTTCCCACCAGCCCGGTGCGGGATTGGCTTCGTTGGCCGCCGCATGCGCGTCAGGCGACAGGCCGGTGACGATCAGGATCGCGTTGCTGGCGTCTGCGTCGAGCGCGCCCCAGGTCTCGTAGGCCACGCGCGCGCCATGCAGGGCGCCGCCGCGTTTGCACGGAAAGGGCGAGGGCAGGGCATGGAAGCGGGTGCCGGGCGGAATGAATTCGGTCATGCGGGCATTCTAGCGGGGCGGCAGGTGCAGCTGGCGACACGCAGGTTTCCATGGGCTGCGATTGGGCAGGCCGGCGGTCGCATCCACGCATGGCGTGGATCTACTGTAGCGCCGGGCCATGCCCGGCGAGCGCAGCGGCGCGGGTACGTTACGGGAACCGCAGCTCGACCACGCCGTCATGCGGCAGGCTGACCTTGACCGGCGCGGTCTGCAGGTCGTCTTCGCTGCGGTTGGCGCTGCCGCTGCGCGAAATGCGCGCCAGTACTTCCACTTCGCGATGCGCCGACAGCGGTGCGGTCGGCATCGGGCTGTCGCCGTCGCCGAGGCCGACCGTTGCAGGGAAGCTGGCCAAGGGCAGCTTGCGTGCAGCCACCGGCATCGGCGGGCCGCCCACCGCGCGCGCCAGCACGAAGACCTGGGTGCTGGCCGGCCAGTCGCCTGCTTTCAGCGATGCGGGCAGGTGCACCCGCACCTGCAGCAGCGCCGGTGCAGTTGCCGGTGCGTCCGCCGGCTGGCCGGCCGCGTCACGGGCGATGGCGATCTGCGCCTGCAGCGCCTGCGCCGCGCCCGGCTCCAAGCGAGGCAGCAGCGTGCTCCAGAGATCGGCGGCCTCGGCGTTGCGGCCACGCTGGCGCAGCGCGATGCCAAGCAGCCAGCTTGCGCGTTCGGCATCGGGCGACAGGGTACGTGCACGCTGCAGCCATGCCAGCGCGGTGTCATCGAACTGCTTGCCCGGATCGGCCTGCGCGCGTGCCTGCGCGGCCTCGACCAGCACGCCCGGTTCGTCCGGCGCCAGGGCTGCGGCGCGGTTGAAGGCATCGGCCGCAGCGGCGGTATTGCCGAGCTCGGCCTGCGAACGGCCCAGCAGCGCCCAGCCATCGGCGCGTTGCGGGTCACGCTGCAACGCCTGCTGCAGTGCTTCTACGCCGTCACGCAGGGTGGCGACCGACGGCGCAGGCTGCACCTGTGCGGCGCGGGGATTGCCAACCAGCAGGTACAGGCAGGCACCGGCCACGCCCAGTGCCACCACCCCCAGCACGAAGCTGCGACGGCCTTGCTGGCGCAGCGGCCACAGCACCACGGCCGCCAACAGCGCAGCGGCCACCGCAGCAACCATCGGCAACCAGTGCGTCACCAGTCCTCTCCCTCGGTTGGGTTCACTGCAGCAGATGCATCCATCTGCCGGCTGCGACGACGGACGATGCCCATCACCACCAGCGCGCCGCCACCCAGTACCAGCAGCGGACCGCCCCACAGCAGCCAGGTGCCCGGTTGCAGTGGCGGTTGATAGAGCACGAACTCGCCATAGCGGGCGACCAGGAACTGCTTTATCGCCGCATCGTCGAGGCCCTGCTGCATCAACTGCAGCACTTCACGGCGCAGATCCTGGGCGATCTGCGCATTGGAATCGGCCAATGACTGGTTCTGGCACTGCACGCAGCGCAACTGCGCGGCCAGGTCGTGGAAGCGCGCTTCCTCGGCCGCATCGCGGAACACCAGCGGCCGCGCATCATGCACCGGTTGCTGGGCAAGGCCGGCGATCGGCAGCGCCAGGGTCATCGCCAGCAGCAGCGGCAGCAGCCAGCGCATGCGCTTACGGCGAGGCGTGCAGGGTGTTGCCGGCATCGCCCTGGGCCTTTTCAAGCTTTTCCAGCGCCGGAATCAATTTCTCGTCGACCACCTGCTGGGTCATCGCACCGCTGTACTTCCAGCGCACGATGCCACTGCCATCGACCAGGAAGGTCTCCGGTGCTGCGGTCACGCCCCAGTCGATGGCGGTGCGGCCTTCGATGTCGCTCAGCACGACCATGAACGGGTTGCCCAGCTGTTCCAGCCAGTGCAGCGCGTCGGTCGGTTCATCCTTCCAGTTGTAGCCGATCACGCGCACGCGCTTGCTCTCGGCGAAGCGGGTCAGCACCGGATGTTCTTCGCGGCAGGCCGCGCACCAGCTGCCCCAGACGTTGAGCAGGTAGGGCGCGCCACGCAGTTCTTCGCTGCGCACGATCATCTGCGGGTCATGCAGCACCGGCAGCGCGAACGCCGGCGCCGGCTTGTCGATCAGTGCCGAAGGCAGCACATCGCGCTGCGGATCGCCCGATTTCATCACCCCGTAGATCATCAGGCCAAGCAGGCCGAAGAAGAACAGGACGCCAATCACGATGGCTACCGGCGGCAGCGGGCGGGAAGGGCGTGGGGCGGGCGACTCGGACATGGGGAACTCCTACGGACGACGAAAGCGGCGATCGGCGGCGGCGATGAATCCGCCCAGGGCCATCAACAGCGCGCCCAGCCAGATCCAGCGCACGAAGGGCTTGATGTGCACCCGTACCGCCCACGCATTGTTGCCCAGCGGCTCGCCCAATGCCACGTAGACATCACCGCTGAGGCGTGCATCGATGCCGGCTTCGGTCATCACCTGACCGCCGCTGGCGTACTGGCGCTTCTCCGGATGCAGCAGGGCCAGTTCGCGACCCTCGCGCAGCACCCGCAGATGGCCGCGGTCAGCGATGAAATTGGGGCCTTCGCGGTGGTCCACGCCCTCGAAGCGGACTTCGTGGCCGGCGACCACCACCTGCTGGCCCGGCGACAGCGCGACTTCGCGCTGCACGTTCAAGGCTTCCACCAGCAGCGCGCCGGCCAGGAACACCGCGACACCGGCATGGGCGACGATCATGCCAAGCATCTCGGCAGTGAAGCGGCCATTGCCGCGCAGGCGCTGCCAGACGAAACGGGCGGTGCCCATGCCGACCCAGGCTGCGGCCGCGACGCCGATACCGGCCTTCCAGCCATTCTGCGGCGCCTGCCACCAGGCCCAGGCGCCGAGCAGCACGGCCAGGCCCGCCCATGGCAACAGCACTGCCAGTGCGCGCGAGGATTGGTCGCGCTGCCACTTCACCAGCGGACCGAACGGCAGCAGCATCACCATCGGCGCCATCAACAGCAGGAACAGGCTGCCGAAGTACGGCGGCCCCACCGAGATCTTGCCCAGCGACAGCGCATCGGCCAGCAGCGGGTAGAGCGTGCCGAGCAGGACCATCGCGCAGGCGCTGGCCAGCAGCAGGTTGTTGGCCAGCAGCAGGGTTTCGCGCGAGGTTGCGGTGAAGCCACGGCGTGGATCGCCGGCATCCACCGCCAGCCGCGGCGCACGCAGCGCATACAGCAGCAGGCTGCCACCCACCAGCACCGACAGGAAGATCAGGATGAACAACCCGCGCGAGGGATCGGCGGCGAACGAATGCACGCTGGTCAGCACGCCGGAGCGGACCAGGAAGGTGCCCAGCAGCGACAGCGCGAATGCCGCGATGGCCAGCAGCAGCGTCCAGCTGCCGAAGGTGCCGCGCTTTTCGGTCACCGCCTGTGAATGGATCAGCGCCGCGCCAACCAGCCACGGCATGAAGCTGGCGTTCTCGACCGGGTCCCAGAACCACCAGCCGCCCCAGCCCAGTTCGTAGTACGCCCACCAGCTGCCCAGTGCGATGCCCAGCGTGAGGAAGCCCCAGGCGACGTTGGTCCAGGGCCGCGTCCAGCGTTGCCAGCGCGCATCGACGCGGCCTTCCAGCAGCGCCGCCACGGCGAAGGCGAACGGCACCGCGAAGCCCACGTAGCCCAGGTACAGCATCGGCGGATGGATGATCAGCCCCGGGTCCTGCAGCAGCGGGTTGAGATCACGGCCTTCCAGCGGCACCGGGTTCAAGCGCAGGAACGGATTGGAGGTGAAGATCAGGAAAGCGAGGAAGCCGACACTGACCACGCCCATCACCGCCAGCACGCGCGCCTGTACCGGTGCCGGCAGATGCCGCGAGAACAGCGCCACCGCGCCGGTCCACAGCGCCAGCACCAGCGCCCACATCAGCAGCGAGCCTTCGTGCGCCCCCCACACCGCCGAATAGCGGTAGATCAGCGGCAGCAGCGAATTGGAGTTTTCGGCGACGTAACGTACTGAGAAGTCCTGCTGCACGAAGGCCGCCGTCAGTACGGCGAAGGCGCCGGCCAGCAGCAGAAGCTGGGCAAGTGCAGCCGGACGGGCAACGGCCATCCATGCATCGTTGCCGCGCTGCGCACCGACCAGCGGCAACACGGCCTGCAGCAGCGAGGCCAGCAACGCGCAGAGCAGGAGGATCTGACCGAATTCGGGAAGCACTCAGCGCACCTCGGGCGCCGTGACCGGCACATCGTGCTTGCGATGCGCATCGCCCATCTTGTCGGCCACTTCCTTGGGCACGTAGTTCTCATCGTGCTTGGCCAGCACCTCGTCGGCGACGAAGATGCCGTCCTGCAGGCGGCCGCTGGCGACCACCGCAGTGCCCTCGCGGAACATGTCCGGCAGGATACGGTCGGTGCTGACCGGCAGCGTCGCATCGCCGTCGGTGACCACGAAGTGGGCCTGCAGCGAGCCGCTGGGCCGATCGAAGGATCCCTTCACCACCATGCCGCCCAGACGGAAGCGCGACTGCGCATCCACGTCCCCGCGCAGTACTTCCGAAGGCGTGTACAGGTAGGCGATGTTGCGCTGCAGGGCGAAGGCGACCAGGGTGGTCGCCAGCGCTGAGGCCAGCAGCAGCAGGAGCACCCAGATCATGCGGCGTCGCTGTACCGGCGTCATCGGCTGAGCTCGGTGGCCAGCGGCGCCTGTGCCGCCGCGTTGCCACGCGCCTGCAGCCGCTGTTGGCGGCGTTGCGCCAGCTGTCGGGCGCTGCGCAGGCGCAGCCACGAGCCCAGCGCATCGGCGCCCAGCACCAGCAGGAACACCGCGAAGGCGGCGATGAGGTAGGGCAGGTGGGTCATTGCCGTGCCTCCCCATCCGCGGTGCCGAAGCGCTCGCCGATCCAGGCCTTGCCGGCCTCGCGCGCGATGTTGTCGGCACGCGCCTTGGCCAGCAGCGAGCCGACGAACCACAGTTTGGTGGCGACCACCATCCACCACAGCGGGGCGATCAGTTCCGGCCGCACCGCGTTCTCGCCGAACACGTTGATCGACTGGCGCTGGTGCAGCGCCCCCCACCAGTCCACCGAATAGCGGATGATCGGCAGCAGGCCCACCCCCACGATGGCCAGCAGGCCGGCCGCGCGTGCGGCGCTGCGGCGGTCTTCGATGGCGTGGTACAGGCCGATCACACCCAGGTACAGAAACAGCAGGATCAGCTCGCTGGTCATGCGCGGGTCCCAGTCCCACCAGGTGCCCCAGGTGCCCTTGCCCCAGATGCTGCCGGTCAGCAGGGTGATCAGGGTGAAGCCGGCGCCCATCGGCGCACAGGCCATCGCCAGGATCTCGCAGATCTTGATGCGCCAGATCAGCGCGATGGCGGCGTAGGCAGCCATCAGCGCAAACACGAACAGGCTCATCCAGGCGCTGGGGACATGGATGTAGATGATGCGGAAGGCATCGTGCTGGTTCTGTTCCGGCGGCGCCACGAACAGGCCCTGCCACAGGCCGATCAGCAGCACAGGAGCCGCCGCGGCGTAGAACACGCGGGACCAGCGTGAGGCGAAACGATCGAAGGTCGGGGGCGAACCGAGTTGATGGAACCAGCGGACGATCGGATTCATGCGTGGCGGCTATCCAGCAGGGGTGGATTGGCTCTCAGCTCGGTCAACTCAGAGAAATACGGATCGCAGCAGCGGTGGCCAGCGGTGCCAGCACCAGGGCGATCACCAGTCCGGCGCCCAGCATCAGCAGCGCACCGACCGGATCCTGTCCGCGGCTGGCTGCCGCCAGGCTGCCGGCACCGAAGACAAGCACCGGTACGTACAACGGCAACGACAGCAACGCCACGAGAATACCAGAGCGCCGGATGCCCACGGTCAGTGCAGCGACCACGCCACCGATCAGGCTCAACAACGGTGTTCCCAGCAGCAACGATGCCAGCAGCATCGGCAGCTGGTCATGCGGCAGATGCAGCATTTCCGCCAGCAGCGGGCTCAGCAGGATCAACGGCAGGGCGGTGGTCGCCCAGTGCAGCAGCACCCGCACCAGCACCAGCCAGGCCAGCGGCACCGGCGCCAGCAGCCATTGTTCGAGCGAACCGTCTTCAGCATCGGAGCGGAACAGCGAATCCAGTGCCAGCTGCCCGGCCAGCAGCACCGCCAACCACAGCACCGCACCGGCGGTGGCGGCCAGCGGCTGCGGGTCGCGGCCCTGGGCGAGGGCGAACAGCACGACCACCAGCAGGGCGAACAGCACCGGCTGCAGCGCATCGCCGCGGCGGCGCCAGAGCAGGCGCAGGTCGCGCGCCACCAGGGCACGGGCGGTCTGCCACAGGCCCGGTTCAGTGCCCGGCGCGATCATGCTTCACCGCCCAGATCGAGCTGGCGGGTGCGTACCGGCGGGGCCGCATAGGCGCCATGGGTGGTAACCAGGGCGGCGCCGCCGCTGCGCAGGTGTGCGGAAATCATCCGGTTGACCAGGTTGATGCCTTCCAGGTCGAGGTTGGCATAGGGTTCGTCGAGCAGCCACAGCGGGGCCGGCGACAGCCAGATGCGGGCCAGCGCCAGCCGCCGCTTCTGTCCGGCCGACAGGTGCCGCACCAGGGTGTCCTCGTAGCCGGCCAGACCAACGATGGCCAGCGCATTGCCCGGCATCTGCCGTGCGCGGCGGCCATGCAGGCCACACAGGAAATGCAGGTTCTCCAGCGTGTCCAGGTCCGGCTTCAGGGCAGGCAGGTGGCTGAGGTAGGCGACATAGCGCGCGCGCTCGGCGTTGCTGGCCGGCTTGCCGTCGATCAGCACCTGGCCCGCGCCCGGGCGTGCCAGGCCCGACAGCACGCGCAGCAGGGTGGTCTTGCCGGCACCGTTGCCGCCCTGCACCAGCAGCGCCTCGCCGGCATCCACGTGGAAGTCCAGCGGGCCGAACACCGGCTCGTCATTGCGGGAGAAGCTCAGGCCGCTGGCGGCCAGCAATGCAGGGGTGTTCAAGGCGCAGGGGTCTTCATGCGGGAGTGCGGCGGCAATTGTAGCGGTGAATGTGACCCGGTCGCGCCGGGCCATGCCCGGCGAGCACGCGGCGCGGCTTGCCATCGGTGCGGCATGTGCAAAGAGCCGCCGGGCATGACCCGGCGCTACCGTCGGCGCCGCAGGCCGGGTCGGGATTTCGTACACTTCCAGCCCTTGTTTCCCCACAGCCCAGGCCGATGCAACCGAACACCAAGCTGCCCAAGGTCGGTACCACGATCTTCACCGTGATGTCCCAGCTCGCCGCCGAACATGGCGCGGTCAATCTCGGCCAGGGCTTCCCGGATTTCTCTGCGCCGCAGCGCCTGATCGACGAAACCAGCAAGGCGATGGCCGCCGGCCTGAACCAGTACCCGCCGATGACCGGGGTGGCACCGCTGCGCCAGGCCATCGCGCAGAAGTCACTGGACCTGTACGGCGCACAGGTCGATCCGGACACCGAGATCACCGTCACCAGCGGCGCCACCGAGGCGATCTTCAACGCCATCCACGCCGTGGTGCGTGCCGGTGAGGAAGTGATCGTGCTCGACCCGGCCTACGACTGCTACGAACCGGCGATCGAACTGGCCGGTGCCACTGCAGTGCATGTGCCGCTCGACCCGCAGACCTTTGCGGTGGACTGGGACCGCGTGCGTGCGGCGATCACCCCGCGCACCCGCCTGCTGATGGTCAACACCCCGCACAACCCGTCCGGCGCGATGCTGGACGAAGCGGACATGCAGGCCTTGGCCGACGTGCTGCGTGGCACGCAGATCTACCTGATCTCCGATGAGGTGTACGAGCACATCATCTACGACGGCCGCCGTCATGAATCGGCACTCCGCTACCCGGAGCTGCGCGAGCGCACCTTCGTCATCTCCAGTTTCGGCAAGACCTACCACTGCACCGGCTGGAAGATCGGCTACGCGGTGGCGCCGCCGGCGATGACCGCCGAATTCCGCAAGGTGCACCAGTACAACACCTTCACCAGTTTCGGCCCGGCGCAGTACGGTTTTGCCGCGATGATCCGCGACGAACCGCAGCATCACCTGGAACTGGGCGCGTTCTATGAAGCCAAGCGCGACCGCTTCCGCGAGCAGCTGGCTGGCACCCGCCTGAAGGCGCTGCCGGTGCCCGGCGGCTACTTCCAGCTGGTCGATTATTCGGCCATCAGCGACCTGCCGGACCACGAGTTCGTGAAGTGGCTGACCATCGAGAAGGGCGTCACCGCCATCCCGCTGTCGCCGTTCTACGAAACCGCGCCGGCCGGCCAGCGCCTGGTGCGCCTGTGCTTCGCCAAGAACGAGGCCACCCTGGACGCGGCGATCGAACGCCTGCGCCTGCTGTGAGCGGAGAAGACAGCATGCAGGACCTGCGCATTTCCCTCGTCCAGGGCGACACCCGCTGGCACGACCCGGCGGGCAACCGTGAGTACTACGGTGCGCTGCTGGCGCCGCTGGCCGGGACCACCGATCTGGTGATCCTGCCGGAAACCTTCACCAGTGGCTTTTCCAACGAGGCCATCGCCCAGGCCGAAGGCATGGACGGCCCGACCGTGGCCTGGGTGCGCGAACAGGCCAAGGCCGTGAACGCGGCGGTGATCGGCAGCGTGCAGCTGCGCGATGGCGAGGGCGTCTACAACCGCCTGCTGTTCGCCACCCCCGATGGTGACCTGCAGTACTACGACAAGCGCCACCTGTTCCGTTACGGCGGCGAGCACGAGCGCTATGCCGCCGGCCGCGACCGCCTGTGCGTGGAATGGAAGGGCTGGCGGATCAATCCGCAGGTCTGCTACGACCTGCGTTTCCCGGTGTTCTGCCGCAACCGCTACAACGTCGAGCGTGTTGAACAGCTGGACTTCGATCTGCAGATCTTCGTCGCCAACTGGCCGTCGGCGCGCGCCTATGCGTGGAAGACCCTGCTGCGCGCGCGGGCGATCGAGAACCTGTGCTTCGTCGCCGCAGTCAACCGCGTGGGCGTGGATGGCAACCAGCTGCATTACGCCGGCGACAGCGCGGTCATCGACTTCCTCGGCCAGCCGCAGGTGGAGATCCGCGAGCGCGAGCAGGTGGTGACCACCACCATCTCCGCCGAAGCGCTGGCTTCGCACCGTGCACGCTTCCCGGCGATGCTCGATGCCGACGCCTTCCATCTGGATGTGCAGGCCTGATACGGCGGCTGAACGCCTGCCGCCTCACCGCGCGCGCCTGCATCCAACGTGCACGCGCGCGCTGCTAGATTCGCCCACATTCCGACCGATGTGGACGTGTTGCCGATGAATACCAAGCCCTTTGCCCTGCTGCTGGCGCTGGCCGCCGCGTCGCTGGCCCCGACCGCTCAGGCCGGCGGCAACCTCGATTGCCAGCTGCGCTACAACCTGTCGGGCTGGTCGCTGATCTACAAGACCGCCTCGGGCAACGGCACCATCCACTGCACCAACGGCGCCAGCATGCCGGTGCGGATCCAGCTGAAGGGCGGCGGCCTGACCGTCGGCAAGTCGAAGATCACCGATGGCCGTGGCAGCTTCACCGGCGCCAGCAGCGTCGGCGAGCTGCTGGGCACCTACGCCTCGGTCGGTGCACACGCCGGTGCGGTAAAGTCCAGTAACGCGCAGGTGATGACCAAGGGCGATATCTCGCTGGCCCTGTCCGGCACCGGCAAGGGCTGGGACCTGGGCGTGGACGGCGCGGCGTTCACCATCAGCCGGCGTTGATCGGGGATGGCCCGACGCCTTCCCAGCTGATGCGGATGTAATGCTGCTCGGCGTCGCTGGGCAGCCGTTCGACACCGAAGCGGTTGTTCAGCAACTGCTCGACGACACCGTCGACGAGGCGCTCGCTGGCCAGCGCCTTGTTGAAGCCGAACACGATGTAACGGCGTCCGTTTTCCGAGCCCACCTGGATCGATTTGTCGAGATCGCTGTAGTACTGCTCGACCGGTCGAGTCGCTGCGTCGGCGTTTTCGCGTGCCTGTTCCGCGGTGATGGTGATCATGGGCATCTACCTCGTCGGGGGGAGTCCGCACGATAGCCAGCGCTGCCGCGCGGTTTCCGGCAGTGGCGCACAGCGCAGCGCATTTGCAGCAATTCCTAGGCCATCCCGCGTCGCCGCCGCAGCAACCATAGCGCCAGCAATGCGCAGGCGATGATGGATGGCGCCAGCATCTGCAGTGCGCCGACAACGGCCATCGCCGCGCCGATCAGCAGGTAGTAGAGCAGGCCGAACAGGGCGCCGGCACTGCCCAGGCAGTGTGCATAGCCGCGTAGTGCCTGCCCGAGCACATTGGGGATGGCCAGGCCGAATCCCGCTACGACCGGCAGCATCGCCATCACCATGACCGGTTGCTCGCGCAGCAGCGCGGCCAGGACGCCACCGGCCAGTACCAGCGATGCCGCGATTCGGATGCGCGTCAATGCAGGGACGCCGGCACGCAGCAGGCGCCCATTGCCCCAGGCGCCCAACGCCGAGCCCAGCGCCAGCACCGCACCGCTGGCGCCGAACCAGCCGACCGGCCAATGCAGGCGTGCAAACACGAATGGCCCCAGCGCGTACCAGCTGTACATGGCCACGTTGAAGGCCATGACCAGCAACGCCTGCGACCAGATCCAACGGTCGCCCAGCAGTTGCCGCAGCAGCGGCCGCAGCGGTACGGGTGCGATCTGCGCGGGTCGGCTTTCACGCAGCCCGGTCACGCAGCCGAGCATCAGCAATGCCGCGATCAGCAGCAGACCCGCCTGCACGCCGGCGTAGCCATCGGCGGCAACCAGCAACGCGCCCAGGGCCAGCCCGATCGCCGGGCTCAGCGCCAATGCCATCCCGATCCAGGAAAACGCCTGCGCCAGCGCCGGTCCTTGCAGGTGGTCGCGCAGCACGGTCTGGGTCACGACCGAGGTGGCGGCGGCTCCCGACGCGGCCAGCATCTGTGCCGCCAGCACCTGGCCGAACGTGCGTGCGGTCAATCCGCCCAACGCGGCCACAACGAAAACGACCAGGCCACCCAGCAGGGCGGGGCGCCGACCCACGCGGTCGGCCAATCGTCCCCACAGCAGGACGCCCAGCGCGAAGCCCAGCAGGTACAGGCTCATCGCCTGGCTGGCGGCGCTCGCCGGCAGCGCAAAGCGTTGCGCCAGAGCGGCGAGCGCCGGGCTGTACAGGGTCTGCGCCAGCTGCGGAAACATCAGCAGGGCAATGGTGAGCAGCAGCAGGCGAGGCGACATCAGGGCGCTCCGGAAACAGGGGCGCGCATTGTCGTGGCCCCGGCGATGACGCACTCTAGGGATCAGGACAGTAAATGGATGAAATCGGACATGGCGTGGCTGCAGCCCGACGCTCTCTTCGATGCCGATGCCTGGAGCGCACCGGTGATCGGTATCGCTGCAACCCTGGCCGAGCACGACTCGGGATGGCACCAGCACGCACGTTCGCAGCTGCTGTACACCCGCGCCGGTTGCACGCGGCTGACGTTCGGCGATCGCATCAGCCTGCTGCCGCCATCGCGCGCGGCGTGGATTCCCGGTGGCCTGCTGCACCGCGCGCAGATGCGGCAGGCGGTGGACTATCGATCGCTGTACTTCGATGCCGCGTTGTCGGCGCAGTTGCCGCAGCAGCCAGCAATCATTGGTGTCGGTCCGCTGCTGCAGGCGCTGCTGGAGCCGATCGCGCAGGCGCCGTTCGCCCATGACTGGCAAGCGTCGCGAGCGCGGCACCAACTGGCCCTATGCGTGCTGGAGATTGCCGCCGCACCGGCAGAGCCGATGGAGCTGCCATTGCCACGCGATCCGCGCATCGCCCGCTCCTTGCCGGTGGCCGAACAGCTTCCCCCCGAGCTGGGTGAGCTGGCCGCGCGCAGCGGCCTGAGCGAGCGCACGATCAGCCGCCTGATGCAGCGTGATACCGGGATGGGCTACCAAGCGTGGCGCCAGCAATGGCGGCTGATGCGGGCCATGGAATTGCTGCTGCTCGGCCATCGCGTCGCGCATGTGGCGTTGGAGCTGGGGTTCTCGGCGGAGAGTCCTTTCATCGCCTTTTTCCGCAGCATGGCTGCGACCACGCCCGCGGCCTTCCAGCGTGCGGCCAGAGGCAGCCTCGCGGAGTGAGGTGTCCGTTGCTGCGCCTACTGCTGGGCCATCAGCCAGGCCAAGGTGCCGCGATGCGGTTCGGGCACGGTGGAGGATGCGGCATCGAGCAGCATCAGTGATGCCCAGCAGACATCGGCAGCCGGTGCAGTTTCCATCCGCGGCAGTATCGCCAAGGCACGCTCGCGTGTGCTTTCGTCGGCCATCGAGGCGAGCAAGGCCTCGGTCGCCTCGGCAATCTGCTGTTCACTGGCAGGGGTTGCGGGTCGCTGTTCGAGCTCGGCGAGGCTGGCCTCATAGCTCATCTCGAACCAGAAATCGATGTCCTGCGACGGTCGCTTCTCCAGTTCGTCGAACAAGGTCCTGCCCACCTGCGCGATGTCCGACGCCGTGGTTGCGCGGGCGATCATTGCGCATTTCTCCACCGGCATTCCGCGCAGCATTGCGGCCAGCAACTGCGCACGGCGCTCCAGCATGGGGCGGGGCAGGCGGCCGATTCCATCCAGTGCAAGCTGTGCACCAGCGACAGCAGCCTTGTCCTTGCTGCCGGCCTGCTTGATGCGGGTGAGATAGCGCTCATCGACGATCAGCCGACGCAGCATGCGGTCGGCCGGATCATGCAGGGCCGAAGATTTCGGCCAGGGATTCTGCGTGGCGGCGATTTCCTGCTTGAGTCGGTCGGCAGCGCGTTCGCAGCCGCCGACCAGCAGAAGAGCCACCAGCAGGGCGCCCATGCGGGCGCCCAGAGACAACATCCGTGTCATCGATCGTTCCATCCTGGTTGGGTTGGATCAGCCGCCGCGCGGGCCGCTGCGACGCGGGCCACCCGGGCCACGGTTGCCGCCGGGGCCACCCGGGCCGCGGTTGCCACCCGGGCCGCCCGGACCACGGTTGCCACCGGGACCACCCGGACCGCGGTTGCCACCCGGACCACCCGGGCCACGGTTACCGCCCGGACGTGCATTCGCATTGCCGCCCGGACGACCGTTGCCGGCCGGACGCGAGGTGCCGTACGGACTGAAGCCCGGATTGGCGTGGTCGGACGGGAAGCTCGGGGCATTGCCCGGATGGCCGTACGGGTGCTTGTTGCCCTGGCCCTGCGAGCGGTTGCCCGCACCGGCCGGACGACCCTGGCCGCCGGCGCCACCGCGTCCTTCGCCACCGTAGCCGCCGCGACCTTCACCGCCGTAGCCGCCACGACCCTGGCCGCCACCGGCGCCTGCGCCCGGACCCTTCGGCTTGCCGTACGGACGGCCCTGGCCGCCGGCGCCTGCACCCGGACCACGGGCACCCGGGCCACGTGCACCTGGACCGGCATTGCGGTGGCCGCTCGGGCCGGTGCTGACGCCATCCGGCACGTACCAGGTACGGAATGCAGCCGGGTTGCCTTCCGGCAGCGAGCGGTCGTTCTTCGGCGCGCGCTGCTTGAACGGGCGCTGCGACTGCTTGGCTGCGGCTTCACCGCTGACCGTCAGGCCGCCCTTGAAACCACCGCCACCCTTGCCGCCGCGACCGCGGCCGCGATCTTCGCGCACGTTGTCGAAACGACGCAGTTCGCGGCCTTCATCGGCGGTGTTGTGACCGTTGACGTAGGCGTTGCCGCGGCCACCTTCGCGCACGCGCACGGTGGTCTTGGCGGCACGACGCTGGCCGATCACCGGCTGCAGGGTCAGGGCCGACGGCGCGCCTTCTTCCAGCTTCAGTTCGGCGCGCAGCGCTTCGACCTGGCTGCCCGGCAGTTCGACGGACTGGCCGCGGGCCAGTTCGCGCGGCAGGCTGACCTTGCCGTAGCGGGTGCGCTTGAGGCGGCTGACCTGGCAGCCCTGCGATTCCCACAGGCGGCGCACTTCGCGGTTGCGGCCTTCCTTCACCACGACGCGGAACCAGTCGTGCGAATCGGTACCGCCGATGCGTTCGATCTCATCGAACTTGGCCGGGCCATCTTCCAGTGCGACACCACGGGTGAGGCGGTCGACGACGGCGTCAGGCACCTTGTCCTCGCCTTCCGGGGCACGCACGCGCACCACGTACTCGCGCTCGACCTCGAACGAGGGGTGCATCATGGCGTTGGCCAGCTCACCGTCGGTGGTCGCCAGCAGCAGGCCGGTGGTGTTGATGTCCAGGCGGCCGACGGCGATCCAGCGGGCACCCTTCAGTGCCGGCAGGGATTCGAACACGGTCGGGCGACCTTCGGGGTCTTCGCGGGTGGTCACTTCGCCTTCCGGCTTGTTGTAGACCAGCACGCGCGAGGGCTCGGCCAGCGCGGTGGCGACGAAGCCGCGACCGTCGAGCTCGATCTTGTCGCCGCTCTTGACCGACATGCCGGTCTGCGCGACTTCACCGTTGACCTTGACCAGGCCTTCGGCGATGCGCTGTTCCAGCGCACGACGCGAGCCGAGGCCGGCCTGGGCCAGGACCTTGTGCAGGCGTTCTTCCAGCTTGAACTGTTCGGACGTGGCTTCGCGCTTGAGCGAAAGCTTGTTCAACGAGGGCTTGCGGGGGGTGTCACTCATCAGTTTTGCTCCGGCCGACGGTTTCGAGGTCGGCCTCTGGTTCGGAATCGGCTTGGTCAACAGCCACGGTCGTCTTCGCGACGGCGTTGTCTTCGCGTTCGTTCACTGTCACCGCGCGCTCGCCCGGCGCGGAATCGGGGTGCCCATCATCGGAGGGCGAAGGTGCTTGCTCATCGTCGGCCGCCGCAGGCAATGCGTCGGCAGAATCGGGGGTGTCGCCGGCGGTCATGCCGGTGTCGTCATTTGCAGCGGCGTCCGGGTCGGCGCTCACGTCCGGGCCGTCGGCACTGGCGACCGGCGGTGCGTCGCGATCCAGCGCCAGCTGCGGTTCCAGGTCGCCCAGGTCCTTCAGCTCGGAAAGGGGCGGCAGTTCGTCCAGGCGTTTCAGCCCGAAGTAGTCCAGGAAGCCCTTGGTGGTGCCGAACAAGGCCGGCTTGCCGGGTACGTCGCGGTGGCCGACCACGCGGATCCACTCGCGCTCTTCCAGCGCCTGGATGATGTTACTGCTGACCGCCACGCCGCGCACCTGCTCGATCTCGCCACGGGTGATCGGTTGCCGGTAGGCGATCAGTGCCAGCGTTTCCAGGGTGGCGCGGGTATAGCGGGTCTTGCGTTCGGTCCACAGCCGGCTGATCCAGCCATGCACTTCGGCGGTCACCTGGTAGCGGAAGCCGGAGGCCACCTCCACCAGTTCCACGCCACGGTCCTGGCAGCTCTCGCGCAGCCGTTCCAGCGCACGTTCGATGCTGCCCGGCGGTGCCGGCTCATCTTCCGGGAACAGGTCCTTCAGCTGGGCCAGGGTGAGCGGCTGGCTGGAGGCCAGCAGCGCACCTTCGACAATGCGGTTGATCAGCGTTTGATCCATCGGCAGTCAGCGCTCACTCGTTTTCATTGGCGGCGTCGTTGTCGTCGAATTCGCTGCTGAACTGCAGCGGGGCATTGGTGTTGCCGGCGGCCAGGGACTTCACGTAGATCGGCGCCAGCGGTTCTTCCTGCACGAGGTCCAGCAGCTGCTCCTTGGCCAGTTCCAGCACCGCCAGGAACGTGACCAGCACGCCCAGCTTGCCTTCTTCGGCGGTGAACAGGTTTTCAAAACGATAGAACCTGCCGTCTTCAAGCCGTCCCAGCACTTCGCCCATGCGCTGCCGGACACTCAGTGCCTCGCGCTTGATCGCGTGGCCGGTGAACAGCTCGGCGCGCTTGAGCACGTCGTGCAGCGCCATCAGCATTTCCTTCAGGTCCACCGGCGGCGGCAGCTTCACTGCGGCGCGCTCGGGCATGAAGGCATGCGCCACGGTGGTGTCGCGGTCCTGCCGGGGCAGGGCGTCGATATCCTCGGCAGCCTGCTTGAAGCGTTCGTACTCCTGCAGCCGTCGCACCAGCTCCGCACGCGGATCGGCTTCCTCGCCCTCCATGCTGGGGGGGCGGGGCAGCAGCATGCGCGACTTCACTTCCGCCAGGATCGCCGCCATCACCAGGTACTCGGCGGCAAGCTCGAAGCGCAGCTCGCGCATCACGGTGATGTATTCCACGTACTGCCGGGTGATCTCGGCCACGGGGATGTCCAGCACATCCAGGTTCTGCCGGCGGATCAGGTACAGCAGCAGGTCCAGCGGTCCTTCAAAGGCGTCCAGGATGACTTCCAGCGCATCCGGCGGGATGTACAGGTCCTGCGGAATCTGCAGGACCGGTTGCCCATGCACCACGGCCAGCGGCATTTCCTGCTGCTGGGGGGCGGGCGGCCGGGTTGGCGTGTTCGCGTCGAGCGCGAGTTCGGAAGTCATCTAATGGAGATCAGGATTGCAACGGACCAGTCGCGGCAGCTGGCACACCGGGCAACTGCCACGGACCGCCAGGACACCAGGCACGCCTGTCTCGGCGCGGTTCCACACATCAAACAACAGGACGCGCCGCAGGACACGGCAGCGACAGGACTACGGGAGGTCGTCTACGGGGCCCGGTCGTGTGGACCGGTTCGAAGCAGCGGGTCGGTCGTCGGGGGCTGCGTTGGCCGCAAAAACCGACGGGCTGCTGCATCCAGCCACGTGCAATGGTTGCTAGGGTAAGCCTTTGCCGCGCCAGTGTCCAGCCGAGGCCGGGCAGGGGGCGGGATTGGCTAGAATCGCTTCACCAGCAACGCGAGCGAGGAAATGCCGGTGTGGTATGTGATTGAAGGTTATGACGGCCAGGATTTACTGGCCCAGCGGCTGCAGGCGCGGCCCGAGCACCTGGCGCGGTTGACCGCACTGCGCGATGAAGGCCGCCTGCTTCTGGCGGGGCCGTGTCCGGCGATCGACAGCGAAGACCCGGGCCCGGCAGGGTTCAGTGGCTCGGTGGTGATTGCCAGCTTCGACTCGCTGCCGCAGGCCCAGGCCTGGGCCGATGCCGACCCCTACGTCGCCGCAGGCGTCTACGTGCGGGTGCAGGTGCGTCCGTTCCGCAAGGTGCTGCCGTGAACGCGAAACGCATCGAGCAGATTCGTGATGCGCTGCAGCAAGCGCTGGCCCCCAGCGTGCTTGAGATCGAAGACGACAGCCATCGCCATGCAGGCCACGCTGGAGCGCGCGATGGTCGCGGCCATTTCAACGTGCACGTGGTCAGCGAACGCTTCGCGGGAATGGCCCCGCTGGCCCGTCATCGCGCGGTCTACGCGGCGCTGGGCACGCTGATGGAAACCGACATCCACGCGTTGTCCATCCGCGCACATACCCAGTCAGAGCAGGGCTGAAACCCTGTCCCGAGCTGTCCCGGCAGGTCCGTCGAGAGGCCCGCCAAGGACAGATTCCTGTGTCCGTTTAGGGACATTCGCCTAACGGACTGTTTACAAGCGCAGATGGAAACGCTTACATTCCGCGCCATTGCTGGTGGATCCAAGCCGTGGAGGGCGGCTTCGTGAACAAAGCAGCCATAACAATCAAAGACGTCGCCCGTGAAGCCAAGGTCTCTGTGGCCACGGTTTCGCGCGCGCTCAACGGGCATGAAAATGTCGCCGAACCGGTCCGCCAGCTTGTGCTGGAGGTGGCCGCACGGCTGCGTTACACCCCGCACGCCGCTGCCCGCAGCCTGAGCAGCCGCCGCACCAATACGGTGGGCGTGGTGCTTCCAGACCTGTACGGCGAATTCTTCTCCGAACTGATGCGCGGCATCGACAACGTCGCCCGCAGCCGGCGCCAGCACCTGCTGGTGTCGAGCTATCACGGCGACCAGGAGCAGCAGGGCGCAGCCCTGCGCGCCATGCGCGGCCGGGTCGACGGTCTGCTGGTGCTCTCGCCCTATGCGGAGAGCCCGGGGTTCCTGACTGACAACCTGCCGCAGGCATTGCCGACGGTACTCATCAACACCTACCTGCCTGGGCAGGACCATCCGGTGTTGAGCATCGATGACCATGCAGGGGCGATGGCGATGACCCGCCACCTGCTCGACGTCGGTCATCGGCGCATTGCATTCATTTCTGGCCCGGACCTCAACTTCGACGCGCGTGAGCGCCTGCGCGGCTTCCGTGATGCGCTGGCGGCTTTTGGCGGTGGCGCCGAGGGGATCGAGTTGCCCGGTGATTTCGACGAAGCTTCCGGCCATCGCGCCGGTCAGGAGTTGCTGGCAGCCGGCACGCTGCCCGATGCCGTATTCGCCGCCAACGACATGATGGCCCTGGGTTGCCTGTATGCCTTCGCGCAGGCAGGTGTCCATGTGCCCTCCGATGTCGCCCTGGCCGGTTTCGATGACATTCCGCTTGCGCGTTTCGTCCACCCGTCGCTGACCACCATGCAGGTCAGCATCGCCGAGCTGGGCGATCGGGCGATGTCGCGTTTGTTGCAGTTGATGGACGGCACCTCCACGGATGGGACAGGTGACAAACAGACCCTGGTCCCGCGCCTGATTGTTCGCGATTCCACCACTCCGCCATCCGGCCATTGAAGCCAGAGGCGTTCCTTCTTTTTTGATTGATCGCAGGTGCCGCGCAAGCGGTCACCGCCACCCGGAGATTGAGTTGATGATGCATTCCACGATCCGCACGCCGGCGCGCCGGCTGCTGAGCACCGCCCTGGTCAGCTGCCTGATGCTGGCCGCCGCCCCGAACGTCATGGCGCAGTCTGCCAACGCCAGCCTGCGTGGCCAGGTGTCCGGCGCGCAGGCCGGTGCCGAAGTCACCGCCACCAACATCGCCACCGGTACCGTGCGTCGCGGCACCGTGCGCGCCGACGGCAGCTATTCGCTGATGGGCCTGGACCCGGGCACCTATGACGTGGTGGCCAACGGCCAGACCCAGAAGGTCACCGTCACCGTCGCCTCGACCTCGACGCTCAACTTCGCTGGCGCCGCCGCCGGTGGCACCGGTACGACCGCCGCCACCAACCTGGACACCGTCAACGTCGTCGCGCCGACCCTGCTGCAGGAAGTGCGCACCTCCGAAGTCGGCAAGACCGTCAGCCTGCAGCAGATCCAGACCACCCCGCAGGTGTCGCGCAACTTCCTGGAGTTCGCCGACGCGGTGCCGGGCCTGATCTTCACCCGTGATGCCAAGGGCAACACCTCGCTGCGCGGCGGTGCCACCAATTCCGACGGTACCAACGTCTACATCGACGGCGTGGGCCAGAAGAGCTACGTCAAGGGCGGCGGCGTGGCCGGCCAGTCCGGCAGCGCCGGCAACCCGTTCCCGCAGCTGGCCATCGGCGAATACAAGGTCATCAGCGGCAACTACAAGGCCGAGTACGGTCAGGTGTCGAGCGCCGCAGTGACCGCTGCCACCAAGTCCGGTACCAATGAATTCAAGGGTGAGGCGTTCTACCGCTACACCGATGAGGACATGCGCGCCAAGACCCCGGCCGAGCGCCAGGGCGGCAAGGACAAGATGGTCTCGGCCGAGAAGGAATACGGTTTCGCCCTGGGCGGCCCGATCATCCAGGACAAGGCCCACTTCTTCGTGACCTATGAAGCCAAGCGCTTCGACCTGCCGGTCACCATCGCGCCGGACGGCGCGGTCACCGGTGCTGCCGGCCTGCTGCCGCCGGCAGGCGCCGCCGGCCTGGGCCCGGCCAGCCAGCCGTTCCAGCAGGATCTGATCTTCGGCAAGATCGACTTCGAGCCGACCGACAACGATCGCATCGAGCTGACCTTCCAGGACCGCGATGAAACCCAGTCGCAGTTCAGTGGCCAGACCTCGCCGGAAGCCGGCCGTGAAGTGGTCAACACCGACCGTCGTTACGCCCTGCGCTGGAACCACAGCGGCGAGCGCTACTACAACGAAATGATGGTCACCCATGAAGATTCGTTCAACAACCCGACCCCGCTGACCCTGGCCAACGGCATCACCTACACCGCACCGGATGGCACCGAAGACCGCACCGTGGTGAAGATCGGTGGCGCATCGGCACTGGATTCGCAGGTGAAGGGCCAGAAGGGCTGGTCGATCGAAGACAACCTGACCCTGGACGGCATCCAGTGGGCGGGCGACCACACCATCAAGATGGGCGTGAAGTACAAGGCGATCGACCTGTACGCCTCCGACGCGGCGCAGATCAACCCGACCTTCACCTACAGCCTGGGCGATCCGGACTTCCCCGATTCCATTCCGTACAAGGCGCAGTTCGTCAAGCCGGTGACCGGCGTGGATGGCGTGTCCGGTGAAGTGCGTTCGAAGTCCAAGCAGTACGGCGTGTTCATCCAGGACGACTGGCAGGTCAACGACCACCTGCAGCTGAACATCGGCCTGCGCTGGGACTACGAAAAGACCCCGTCCTACCTGGACTTCGTCACCCCGCAGGCCGTGGTCGACGCGATCTATTCGCAGGATCCGCGCGGCCCCGCCGGCCAGACCTACGCCGATTCGCTGGCGCTGGGCGGCCTGGACATCAGCGACTACATCAGCAACGGCCACAACCGCAAGGCATTCAAGGATGCCTGGCAGCCGCGCCTGGGCTTCTCGTATGACATCAACGCCGACGAGCAGCACGTGATCCACGGTGGTGCCGGCCGTTCCTACGACCGTGACCTGTTCGACAACCTGCAGCTGGAAACCACCAAGCTGGCCCTGCCGCAGCCGACGATCTACTTCCGCAACCCGGCCACCGGCACCTGCATCAACGGCCAGGCCGCCTGCTATGACTGGAACCCGAACCTGCTCAACGGCATCGGCAACCTGCAGAGCCTGGTCGGTGCGACCAGCAATGCTGGCCTGGAAGTGGATCTGCTGAACAACAAGCTGAAGGCTCCGTACTCGGATCAGTTCAGCCTGGGCATGAGCAACCAGATCGGTGACTGGCTGACCGACGCCACCATCGCTCGTACCCTGAGCTACGACGGCTTCGCCTTCACCCTGGGCAACCGTTACCCGACCGGCCAGTTCTTCGATGACCCGCGCCTGTGCGGTGGCACCGAGCCGGGCCTGAGCCAGGCATGGAGCTGCAACGTGCCGGGCTTCGGCAGCCTGATCATCGGCCAGCAGGGCATCAAGACCCGTGCGACCCAGATCCTGCTGTCGGCGCAGAAGCCGTTCACCCAGGAAAGCGGCTGGGGTACCTCGATCGCCTACACCTGGACGACCGCGCGCCACAACCGCGACATCAACGAGAAGTACGCCTTCGACCGCGGCCTGATCGAGGATTACCCGACCATCCGTTCCAACGGCGCGCCGCGTCACCGCTTGGTGGTCACCGGTTCGTACGCGGGCTTCTGGGGCATCACCTTCGGTGGCAAGATCACCCTGGCCACCCCGACCGCCGTCAATGACTGGTACCCGGTGCCGCAGGCAAGTGGCTACAACTTGCCGACTCCGCAGGCGGCCGTGCCCAACGCCAATGGCAAGTTCCTGCTGGGCGGCAAGATCTTCGGCTACCGTTCGGTCGACCTGCAGGCGACGAAGACGTTCAAGCTGGCGGGCGATACGGAGCTGTACGCGCGTATCGACATCATCAACGTGTTCAACTTCGACAACTTCTCCACCTACAACTACGTCAAGAGCAACGGCAAGCTGCAGGCCAGCTACAACGAGACCGGCGACATCATCGGTACGCCGCGTCAGGTCAAGGCCGAAGTGGGCTTCCGCTTCTGATTGCGGGAAGTTGATGCAGTACGGAGCCCTCGGTTCGCTGATGGCTCCGGTTTCAACGGCAATGGCCGGCCTCCGGGCCGGTCCATTGTCCAGGCCATTGCCAGACAGGGGACAATGGCGTGGGCAATGACCGCGGTGTCATCGACCACGTTTCCGTGGTTTTTTAAGACCGCACTTTGTAAACGATTTCAGGTCATTGGACGTTATGCTCTTTCATCGATCAGCCCACCGGAGGAACCGCGCCATGCAGGCACGCCACCTGATGACCGCCGCTGCGATGACCCTGGCCATCGCCGCCTGCAAACCGGCCCAGCAGGAGCCTGCCAAGCCGCGTCCGCCGGTGATCCTGATCGAGGCGGACGCACCGCCTCGGCCGATGAAGCCTGAGCTGCCGCCGCTGTTCGATGACCTCGAGCGCCGCACCTTCCAGTTCTTCTGGGATACCACCAACGAGATCAACGGCCTCACCCCGGACCGCTATCCGTCGCGGCCGTTTGCCAGCATCGCCTCGGTCGGCTTCGCCCTGACCGCCTATCCGATCGGCATCGAGAACGGCTGGATCAGCCGCAACCAGGCGATCGACCGCACCCTGACCACCCTGAAGTTCTTCCGTGATGTGCCGATGGGCCCGCAGCGCACCGGCAAGGCCGGCTACAAGGGCTTCTACTACCACTTCCTGGACATGCAGGAAGGGCGCCGCTACGACAGCTGGGTGGAACTGTCCTCGGTGGACACCGCGCTGCTGATGATGGGCGTGCTGTTCGCCCAGTCGTACTACGACGGCGACGATCCGCGCGAGAAGGAAATCCGGCAGATCGCCGACACCCTGTACAAGCAGGTCGACTGGCCGTGGCTGCAGCAGCGTGCGCCGCTGATCTCGATGGGCTGGTTCCCCGAGAACGGCTTCATCGACCATGACTGGATGGGCTACAACGAGGCGATGATGGTCTACATCCTCGCCCTGGGTTCGCCCAGCCATCCGGTCAGCCCGGATGCGTGGACGGTGTGGACGCGCACCTACGACAACGACTGGGGCGTCTACCAGGGCCAGGAATACCTGTCCTTCGGCCCGCTGTTCGGCCACCAGTACAGCCACGTCTGGATCGATTTCCGCGACATCCAGGATGCCTACATGCGCGAGCGTGGCAGCACCTACTTCCTCAACAGCCGTTCGGCCGCGCTGGCCCAGCGTGAGTACGCCATCGCCAATCCGATGAACTGGAAGGAGTACGGCGAGAACGTGTGGGGCCTGACCGCCAGTGACGGTCCGCAGAACACCACCCAGGAATACCGCGGCGAGCAGCGCCAGTTCCGCCATTACTCATCACGCGGCGCAGGCCTGCGCGAGAATTTCGATGACGGCACGATCGCGCCAACCGCGGCGATCTCCTCGGTCGTGTTCGCGCCTGAGGAAGTGATCCCGGCCACGCTGGAGATGCACAAGCGCTACGGCGACTACATCTACTCCAGCTATGGCTTCCTGGATTCGTTCAATCCCAGTTTCAACTACGACATCCCGATCAAGACCGGGCGCGTGGTGCCTGATCGCGGCTGGGTCGCCAGCGATTACATCGCCATCGACCAGGGCCCGATCCTGACCATGATCGCCAACTACCGCAACGACTTCGTCTGGGATGTGATGAAGAAGAACCCGTACATCCGCAAGGGCCTGGAACGGGCGGGCTTCAGTGGTGGCTGGCTGGCGCCGGAAGGTTCCTTCCAGCCGCTGGAGCTGCAGAAGGATGAGAAGGCCGCAGCAGCACGTGCGGTCGGTATCGCTGAATCACGTGCGGCCGCCGCGCAGGAACAGAAAAACAATGCCAACCGCAACACCGGCCAGGGGAAGTAACAAGGTGCACGACTGGAAACACCGCCTGCGACGCTGGGCATTGCCTGCACTGGCCGCGCTGGTCATCGCCGGCTGTGCCCGCCAGGAGCAGGGCACCACCACCGTGCGCTTCTGGGCGATGGGGCGCGAGGCCGAAGTGGTCAGCGAGCTGATCCACGAATTCGAAGCGGAGAACCCCGGCATCAAGGTCGATGTGCAGAACATCCCGTGGACGGCCGCGCACGAAAAGCTGCTGACCGCGTTCGCTGCCGATGGCCTGCCCGACGTGTGCCAGCTCGGCAACACCTGGGTGCCCGAATTCGCCGAACTCAACGCGCTGACGCCGCTGCAGCCGTTCGTGCGGCGCTCGACCGTGGTCGATCCGAAGGACTATTTCCAGGGCATCTGGGATACCAACGTGATCCACGACGAGCTGGTCGGCGTGCCGTGGTACGTCGATACCCGCCTGATCTACTACCGCAAGGACCTGTTGGCCAAGGCCGGCTTCGACCACCCGCCGCGCACCTGGGCGGAATGGAACGAGCAGATGGCCGCGATCAAGCGCATGCAGGGCCCGAACCGCTATGCGGTGCTGATGCCGATCAACGAGTTCGAGCAGCAGCTGTCGCTGGCGCTGCAGCAGCCGGACCCGCTGCTGCGTGATGACGACACCCGTGGCAATTTCTCCAGCCCTGGCTTCCGTCGCACGCTCGGTTTCTACGCCAACATGTTCGAGCAGGGCTGGGCGCCGAAGATGTCCGAGACGCAGATCTCCAACGTCTGGGATGAATTCTTCCGCGGCTTCAACGTGTTCTACATCTCCGGCCCCTGGAACATCCGCGAGTTCAAGAAGCTGCAGCCGAAGGAACTGGAAGGAAAGTGGGGCACCGCCGCATTGCCTGGCCCTGAGGGTCCGGGCGCGGGCATCGCCGGTGGCACCAGCCTGGTGATCTTCCGCAAGTCGCAGCAGAAGGAAGCCTCCTGGAAGCTGATCGAGTTCCTGTCGCGGCCGGCAATCCAGGCGCGCTTCCACGCGATCATCGGCGACCTGCCGCCGCGCCGCAGCACGTGGAACGCGCCGTCGCTGGCCAACGATCCGCTTGCCGCCGCGTTCCGCGATCAGCTGGAGCGGGTCAAGCCGACCCCGAAGGTGCTCGAATGGGAGCGTATCGTGCAGGAAATGCGCATCGTCACCGAACAGGTGGTGCGCGGTGGCCTGCCGCAGGACAAGGCCGTGGCCGAACTGGATCAGCGCGTGGACAAGGTGCTGGCCAAGCGTCGCTGGATGCATGAACAACAACGCCTGCAGCGCAGCGCACCCCCCTCGGGTTCGACCAGTGCAGTCGCGGCCGGGAGCCCGCAATGAAACGTTCTTCCCTTGCTGGCTGGATCTTCGCCGGCCCCTCGCTGATCGTGCTTGGTGTGTTCTTCGGCCTGCCGGTGGCCTCGGCGCTGGCGCTGAGCGTGACCGACTTCGACCTGTACGCGCTGGCCGACAGCAGCAACCTGCGCTTCGTGGGCCTCGGCAACTACATCGACCTGCTGCAGACGCCGATGTTCTGGAAGTCGCTGTGGAACACCACGTATTTCGTGGTGATCGGCGTGCCGCTGTCGATCGGTGTGTCGCTGGGCGCGGCGATGCTGCTCAATGCCCCGGCGGCGCGCTTCAAGGCGCTGTTCCGCACCGCGCTGTTCGCGCCGGTGGTGACCACGCTGGTGGCAGTGGCGGTGATCTGGCGCTACCTGTTCCACACCAGCTACGGCCTGGTGAATTACGGCCTCGGCCACCTGGGCGTCAGTCCGATCGACTGGCTGGGCGATCCCAACTGGGCGATGCCGACCATCATGCTGTTCGCGGTCTGGAAGAACTTCGGCTACAACATGGTGATCTTCCTGGCCGGCCTGCAGGCGATCCCGCATGACCTGTACGAGGCCGCGCGCATCGACGGCGCCTCGCGCTGGAAGCAGTTCCTGCACATCACCCTGCCGATGCTCGGCCCGGTACTGCTGGTGGTCGGGGTGATCACCGTGTCCGGTTACTTCCAGCTGTTTGCAGAACCTTACGTGATGACCCGCGGCGATCCACTGCAGAGCACCGTCAGCGTGCTGTATTTCATGTTCGAGGAAGGCTTCAAGTGGTGGAACCTGGGACGCGCCTCGGCTGTGGCGTTCCTGCTGTTCCTGATCATCCTGGCGGTGACCACCGTGATGCTGCGCTTTGGCCGCAAGAGGCAGTTGGTATGAGTCGTGAAATCGGCCAGTCACGCTGGCACCCGTGGATGATCAACGGCGCGCTGCTGGTGCTGGCCCTGGTCAGCCTGGCACCGTTGCTGTGGATGCTGTCGGTCTCCTTCATGCCGCAGGGCGAGGCCACGCATTTCCCGCCGCCGCTGCTGCCGTCCAGCATCACCACGCACAACTACACGGAGCTGTTCGCGCGTACCGGCATGGGCGGCAACTTCGCCAACAGCCTGCTGGTGTCGCTGGCGATCACCCTCGGTTCGCTGCTGCTCAACACGATGGCCGGCTACGCCTTCGCCAAGCTCAACTTCGCCGGCCGTGAGCGCCTGTTCCAGGTGCTGATGGCGGCGCTGGTGATCCCGGCGCAGGTGGCGATGCTGCCGCTGTTCCTGCTGATGAAGCAGCTGGGCCTGGTCAACAGCTTCGGCGGCGTGATCGTGCCGGCGCTGGCCAGCGTGTTCGGCATCTTCCTGGTGCGCCAGTACGCCCGCTCGATTCCCGATGAGCTGCTGGAAGCCGCACGCATCGACGGGGCAGGGGAGCTGCGGATCTTCTTCCAGATCGTGCTGCCGATGTTGAAGCCGGTGCTGGTGACGCTGGCGATCTTCACCTTCATGGGCGCCTGGAACGATTTCATGTGGCCGCTGATCGTGTTGACCGACCAGGAGCACTACACTTTGCCGGTGGCGCTGGCCACCCTCTCGCGCGAACACATCATGGACGTGGAAATGATGATGGCCGGCGCGGTGGTCACCGTGGTCCCGGTGCTGGCGCTGTTCCTGGTGCTGCAGCGGTACTACATCCAAGGATTGTTGCTGGGGAGCGTGAAGGGATGAAGCGTGCGATCGCCGTTGGACTGGGCCTGTTGTGGTCTTCCCTGGCGATCGCCGCACCACCGGCGCTGCCCGCGCCGAAGGTGCTGGATGATTTCGACGACATCGGCGCATGGAAGCTGGTGTTGTCCGACCAGGTCAGCGGCTCGCTGCGGCCGGTCAGTGGCGCCGGCGGTGGCCGCGCGCTGTGCCTGGATTACGACTTCCATGAGGTCTCCGGCTACGTCGGCATCCGTCGCCCGCTGAACATCGAGTACCCGGCCAACTACCGTTTCGGTTTCCAGCTGCGCGGTGATTCGCCGGCCAACGACCTGCAGTTCAAGCTGATCGACGCCAGCGGCGACAACGTGTGGTGGGTCAACCGCCCCGGCTACGCTTTCCCGAAGGCGTGGACGCCGGTGGAGTACCGCCGGCGGCAGATCGACAAGGCCTGGGGGCCATCGCCAGAGAAGGACATGGCGCGCAGCGCGTCGATGGAATTCACGATCTACAGCAAGGTCGGCGGGCGTGGCACGGTGTGCTTCGACAAGCTGACCCTGCAGGGCCTGCCCGCGCAGGATGATTCGGCGCTGCGGCCCTCGGTGATCGCCGATACCGCAACCGCGCTGCAGGACCGGATGATCGACGGCAAGTCCGATACTTTCTGGATCAGTGGCGGGGTCAAGCAGCAGACCATCAGCCTGGACCTGCACAAGAGCCGCGAGATCGGCGGTGCGGTGATCGACTGGCTGCCGGACCTGGAAGCGAACCGCTATACCGTGCGTACCTCCGAGGACGGTCGTGACTGGCGTACCGTGCGCGAAGTGACCGCCGGTGCCGGAGGCCGCGACTGGCTGGCACTGCCCGACACCGATGCGCGCTACGTCCGTTTCGATCTGCAGGGCGGACCGAACTGGCGCTACGGCATCCGTGACATCACCCTGAAGCCGCTGGCGTTCGCCGCGACCCCCAATGCCTTCCTGTCCTCGGTGGCGGCCGACCTGCCGCGTGGCACATTGCCGCGCGCCTACGTCGGCGAGCAGCCGTACTGGACCCTGTTGGGCCTGGACGGTGGCCAGGAACAGGCGTTGATCAGTGAGGACGGCGCACTGGAGCCGGCCAAGGGCAGCTTCAGCATCGAGCCGTTCATCCGCCTCGACGGCAAGCTGCTGGATTGGGCCGACGTTGCCATCACCCAGTCGCTGCAGGATCGCTACCTGCCGATCGCCACGGTCGACTGGGTGCATGAGAAGGCCGGCCTGTCGGTGACCAGCTTCGTGCAGGGCACGCCCGAACGCGCGCAGCTGATCGGGCGCTACCGCTTGAGCAACCCGGACAAGGTCGCGCACGAATACACCCTGGCACTGGCGATCCGCCCGTGGCAGGTCAATCCGCCCACCCAGTTCCTCAACACGGTGGGCGGCTTCAGCCGCATCGACAGCTTGGACGTGGGCGAGCAGCTGGTGCGCATCAATGGCGAACCGCGGCTGTATCCCCTGCAGGTGCCGGATGCGCGCTTTGCCAGCAGTTTCGACGGCAAGCTGGATGCGATGCACCTGGCCAGCGGCAAGCTGCCCGCCACCACCGCCGTGAAGGATCCGACCGGCATGGCGTCCGGCGCGCTGCTGTACACGATCAAGCTCGAACCCGGGCAGAGCCGCGAGGTGGCGATCGTGCTGCCGCAGACCGGCAGCTGGGCGCCGCAGGCGCTGGACGTGGCCAAGGCACAGCAGCAGGTTGCGGCAATGTGGCGCGACAAGCTGGGTGCTGTGACCCTGCAGGTGCCGGCTGCCGGCCAACCGCTGGTGGAAACCCTGCGCACCGCGGTGGCGCACATGCTGATCTCGCGGGTCGGCCCGCGCCTGCAGCCGGGTACGCGCTCGTACGCGCGCAGCTGGATCCGCGATGGCGCGATGATCTCCGAAGGCCTGCTGCGGATGGGCCGCAGCGATGCCGTGCGCGACTACGTGACCTGGTATGCGCCCTATCAGTTTGAGAATGGCAAGGTGCCGTGCTGCGTCGATGCGCGTGGCAGCGATCCGGTGCCGGAGAACGACAGCCACGGCGAGTTGATCTACAACATCGCCGAATACGGCCGTTACACCGGCGACAGCGCCTTCCTCGAGCAGATGTGGCCACATGTGCTGGGCGCCTACAGCTACATGGAACAACTGCGCGGCAGCGAGCGCACCGAGGAGAACCGTGCGCGCAATCCTGCCTTCTACGGGATGATGCCGGCCTCGATCAGCCACGAGGGCTATTCGGCCAAGCCGATGCATTCGTACTGGGACAACTTCTGGGCGCTGCGTGGCTACAAGGATGCCGCGCAGCTGGCGGCGCAGCTGGGCAAGGTCGAGGCGATGCAGATCAGCGAATCGCGCGATCAGTTCCGTGATGACCTGCAGGCCTCGCTGCTGGCGGCCATGCAGCAGCATCGCATCGACTACCTGCCGGGTTCGGCCGAGCTGGGTGACTTCGACGCCACCTCCACCACGATCGCGTTGGCACCGGGCGGCGAGCAGGGGCGGTTGCCGCAGGAGGCGCTGGACGCAACCTTCCAGCGCTACTGGAACGAATTCGTCGCGCGCCGCGATGGCAAGCGCGAATGGAAGGACTACACGCCGTACGAATGGCGCAACGTCGCCGCGTTCGTGCGCCTGGGCTGGCGTGATCGTGCCTGGCAGGCCACCGAGTTCTTCTTCAAGGATCGCGCGCCGCAGGCCTGGAACCAGTGGGCCGAGGTGGTCTCGCGTACGCCGCGCAAGCCGTTCTTCGTGGGTGATCTGCCGCATGCCTGGGTGGCATCGGACTTCGTCCGTTCGGCGCTGGACATGTTTGCCTACAACCGCGATGCGGATGAGGCGCTGGTGCTCGCTGCCGGTATCCCGGTGGCATGGCTGCAGGGCGAGGGCATCGCCGTGCAGGGCCTGCGCACGCCGCAGGGGCAGCTCAACTATCGCCTGCAGCGCAGCGACAAGCAGCTGGTGCTGGAAGTGCAGCCGGGCCTGGTGCCACCGGCCGGCGGCGTGGTGCTGCCATGGCCGTATGCAGGCGAACCCGGCCAGGCGACGGTCAATGGCGAGACGGTGGAATGGATCAACAACGAACTGCACGTGCACCAGTTGCCGGCACGGGTCGAGATCGATGTGCCGAGCGCGGTGCGCCGCGCCGAACGCAAGGAAAAGTAAGCATGCGAGGTCCGCTCGGAATCGGTCGCGGTTTCTGCGCGCTGGGGCTGGCGATCGCGCTGGCCTTGCCCGGATTGGCGGCAGCCGCCGTGCCGGCCAGCACCGCCGATGCGGCCACAGCGGTCGGCGAGCCCGGAATGAGCATGGTGACGTTCAACCTGCACCACGACCGCGAGGACTGGCCCAGCCGTCGCCGCACGATCGTGGCTGAGCTCAAGCGCCTGCAGCCCGATGCCATCGCGCTGCAGGAAGTGATCCAGAAGCGCAACGTGCGAAACCAGGCGCAGTGGCTGGCCAGCCAGCTCGGTTACCGCTACGTATTCGTGTCCACCGATCCGGTGGGAGCGCCCAAGCGCTACGGCAATGCGCTGCTGACCCGGCGCCCGATCCTGGCCCGTGGCGAGCACCTGCTGCTGCCGCTGGATGACTACCGCACCGTGGCCCATCTGCGCATCGACGTGGACGGCCAGCCGGTCAATGTCTATGCCACCCATCTCAACGAGCGCAGTGACGACGCCGGCCAGCGCATCCGCCGCAGCCAGGTCGAGGACCTGCTGCGTTTCATCGCCGGCAGCGCTGCGGGTGCGCCGGTGGTGATTGCCGGCGACTTCAATGCACTGGTCGATGCCGGCGATCTGAGCGAGCTGCGCAGCCACTACGGCGACAGCTACGGCAGCGTGCACGTCAACACCGACCTGGCCGGTGTCAGTACGCTCAACCGACACTACTACCAGGCACCGTCGCGCATCGACCACATCTTCTTCCAGCAGGACCAGATGGTCGCGCGCGAAGCAAAGATCCTGTTCGACCAGCCGGATGACGGCGGCCGTTGGGCCTCGGATCACTACGGGGTGTGGACCCGGCTGCAGTTCGCGCCAGCACACTGACGCACGCCTCGGTAAAGGCCAACCTTGGTTGGCACAGGCGTTCCCGCATGCATGAAACCCATGGCGCCAACCAAGGTTGGCCTCTACCAGGGCGTGCCCTCTTGATGGCAGGGGACGGTGGCCGCCAGACACAAAAAACGGCGGGGATCATCGATCCCCGCCGTTTCGTTGTTGCCGATCAACGATGGATCAGGCGGCAGGCGGCGTGCGCTTGCCAGCGTCCTCGTCTTCTTCCGAGGCCTGCGCGTCGGCGGCCTGTGCGGCAGCGTCGGCGTGGCCATCAGCGATCGGGTCGACCGCCGCCGGCACGACCGGATCGGCGACCGGTGCAGCGGTTTCCACCGGTGCGGCTTCGACAGCCACCGGGGTTGCCGGCTGCTCGACGACCGGGGCGACTTCAACCTCGGCCTTCGGTTCGACCACCGGAGCGGCTTCAACCACCGGCGCAACGTCAGCCACCACCGGCTTCGGCTCCGCCACCGGTGCGGCTTCGATCACCGCAGTCGGTTCAGCGACCGGAGCTGCTTCGATCGCAGCGGCAGCCTCGACCACCGGCGGCTTCACCTCGCTCACCGCCGCTGCTTCGGGCGCCGGCTGTACCGGCGTCGCTGCATCGATGGCATCCAGCATGCTGGTCTGCACCGGCGACGGGGTCGGTTCGACCTTGGCGACGGCTTCCAGCGGAGCCGGGGTCTGCACCGCGGCGGCGACCGGAGCGGCTGCTTCGACCACGGCGCTGCTCACGGCAGCGACCGGGGCAACCGCGGCGGCTACCGCAACCGGTGCACGTGCCGGCTTGCCGGCATCAGCGGCGGCCGGCTCGACTTCGTCATCGAAATCGAATTCCGGCTGCGAACGCAACGGCTGCACGGCGGCAACCGGGGTGTTCACCGAAGCCTGTGCAGCCTGCTCGGCGGAATCGCCGTCGTTGTCGTCGCCCTCGGCATCATCGCCGTCGTCCAGGTCATCACCCAGCGCGTCACCGCCTGCGGCGTTCTCGGCACCACCACGACGACGACGACGACCACCGCGACGGCCGCGACGACGGCGGGTTGCGCCTTCGCCGGTCTGATCGCCTGCTGCATCGGTCGTTGCGTCTTCGACAGCCCCGGTCACAACCACGACCTCGGCATCGGTCGACGCGACGGTATCCACGGCCGCGACAGTGCCGACCACGTTTTCAGTGGCAACGGCGGGTGCCAGTGCCTTCTCTTCCTGCGCGACGGCCGTGGCGGCAACTGCAGTCGTGGTGGCCACGGCAGCAGCTGCGGTCACCACATCAGCCGGGGCTTCGGCAGCGGCACGCTGCGGCTTCTCGGCCGGCTTGTCAGCGTCCTGCGGACGCGGCTGCTTCGGCTGCTTCAGCTTCGGCTGCTGCTGGCCCTGGCCCTGTTCGTTGCGCGGCTTGTTCTGCTGCTGCGGCTGGGCATCCTTCTGCTTGCCCTGCTGCTGCGGCTGCTGCTGGCCATTGCCATTGCCATTGCCATTGGCGGGGTTGCCGCCGTTGCCGCCCTGGCGGCCATCCTTGCGCTGCTCACCGCGGTCCTTGCGGTTGCCGCCGTCCTTCTGCTGCTGCGCATTGCCATTGCCGCCGTTGCCGCGGCTGTCTTCGCGGCGGTCCTTGCGGTCCTTGTTGCGATCCTTGTTGCGGTCACGGCGGCCGCCATCCTGCGGCTGGCGCGCGGCCGGAGCCGGGGCCGGGGCAGGAGCGGGCTCGCCGCCAAAGATGCGCTTCAGCCAACCCACCACGCCACCGCTGGCGGCAGCAGCCGGGGCCGCTGCGGCCACCGGTGCCGGTGCCGGGGCAGCGACCGGCTCCACTTCCTCGCGCACCGGGGCGGGCGAGTTGTGCTTGACCTGGGTCACCATCGGCGGCGGGATGTTCAGCTGGCCCTTGGTCAGCGCGTGCACCGGCAGCTTGCGCGGGGTGCCACGCTGGTAGCTCGGCTTGCCGCTTTCCTCACCCAGTTCGTTGTCGCGCAGGCGGGTGACCGTGTAATGCGGGGTGTGCAGCTGCTCGTCGGCGACGATCACGATCGGCGCCTCGTGGCGCTTCTCGATTTCGCCCAGCGCGCCGCGCTTCTCGTTCAGCAGGTAATTGGCGATCTCCACCGGGGCCTGTACCAGCACCTGCCCGGTGTTCTCCTTCATCGCATGCTCTTCAGCGACGCGGATGATCGACAGCGACAGCGACTCGACGCTGCGCATGCGGCCATGGCCGTCGCAACGCGGGCAGACGATCTGGCTGGACTCGCCCAGGCTCGGGCGCAGGCGCTGGCGGCTCATTTCCAGCAGGCCGAAGCGCGAGATGCGGCCGACCTGCACGCGTGCACGGTCGTACTTCAGCGCGTTCGCCAGGCGGTTCTCGACCTCGCGCTGGTGCTTGTTGGAGGCCATGTCGATGAAGTCGATCACCACCAGGCCGCCGAGATCGCGCAGGCGCAGCTGGCGGGCCACTTCCTCGGCCGCTTCCAGGTTGGTCTGGAACGCGGTGTCCTCGATGTCGCTGCCCTTGGTGGCGCGCGAGGAGTTGACGTCGACGGCCGTCAGCGCTTCGGTCTGGTCGACCACGATCGAGCCGCCCGACGGCAGGCGCACGTTGCGCTCGTAGGCACCTTCGATCTGCGATTCGATCTGGAAGCGGTTGAACAGCGGGATGTCGTCCTTGTAATGCTTGAGCTTGCGCAGGGTCTGCGGCATCACCTGCTGCATGAACTCCTTGGCGTGCTCGTACATCTCCTCGGTGTCCACCAGGATCTCGCCGATGTCGGCGCGCAGATAGTCACGCAGGGCGCGGACGATCAGGCGCGATTCCTGGTAGATCAGGAACGGGGCCGGCTTGCTCAGGGCGGCTTCGGCGATGGCGCGCCAGACGTTCAGCAGGTAATCCAGGTCCCACTGCAGCTCTTCCGCATCGCGGCCGACGCCGGCGGTACGGATGATGACGCCCATTTCGTCGGGAATGTTCAGCTTGTCCAGGGCGTCCTTCAGGGCAGCCCGGTCTTCACCCTCGATGCGACGGGAAACACCGCCGGCGCTGGGCGAATTCGGCATCAGCACCATGTAGCGGCCGGCCAAGGAGATGAACGTGGTCAGGGCAGCGCCCTTGTTGCCACGTTCTTCCTTGTCGACCTGGACGACGATTTCCTGGCCTTCCCGCAGCAGCTCGCGGATGCCGGCCTTGTTGTGGTCGACACCGGCCTGGAAGTAATCGCGGGAGATTTCCTTCAGCGGCAGGAAGCCATGGCGGCCGCCACCGTATTCAACGAAGGCCGCTTCCAGCGAGGGCTCGATGCGGAAGATCCGGCCCTTGTAGATGTTGGACTTCTTCTGTTCCTTGGACGGCTGCTCGATGTCGATGTCATACAACGACTGGCCATCCACGATGGCAACACGCAGCTCTTCAGCCTGTGTGGCGTTGATCAGCATTCGCTTCATTGTTGCGTTCCTCGCAAGCGGCTACCGCGCGGAACGCCATGGAGTTTCGCCTCTGGACACGGCTCGCCGCCCATTCGCGCAAGCGCGGGGAGGGCGGCTTGGGTTTCCAGCGCTACGACACCACGGCAGGCCGCGGGAGCGCTTCAATTTTCTGGTTTTGGGTGTTGCAGGGCCGGAGGCAGCTGTCAGCCAGGCTGGAGCGCCGCACGGGACATGTTCAGCGCGACTGCGTGTCAGGCAATCGGCGATGGCCGGGAACGCCGGTGAGCCGCTAACATGGCCGCCCCGCGGGCGGTGGTCGCGCACTGTGCCGGATTCGTCGGAAGCTGGGCTTCTGGCCCTGAGTAACTTCCAACGAAATCAATCCCTTATCTCGCCCCCCGAGTGTAACAGAATAAACAGGCTGATGACTGCACAAGACCCCACCAAGCCGGCCGGCGACAAGCCTTCCGTGCGCATGATCACCGTTCCGGCCGACCGCGCCGGCCAGCGCCTGGACAATTTCCTGCTCGGCCAGCTCAAGGGTGCCCCGCGCAGCCTGGTCTACAAGCTGGTCCGCAGCGGCCAGGTGCGCGTCAATGGCGGCCGCGCCAAGGCCGAGCGCAAGCTGGAGGCCGGCGACGAAGTGCGGATACCGCCGGTTCGTCTCACCGAAGAAGGCGACAAAGCCGGGCCGCCGGAGGCGTTCATGCGTCGGCTGGAGCAGGCCATCGTCTTCGAAGACGCCCGTCTGCTGGCGCTGAACAAGCCGACCGGCGTCGCCAGTCATGGCGGCAGCGGTATCAGCTTCGGCGCCATCGAGACCCTGCGTGCCCTGCGCCCCAGGCAGACCCTGGAGCTGGTCCACCGGCTGGACCGTGACACCTCGGGCCTGCTGATCGTGGCCAAGAAGCGTTCGGCGCTGAGCGAGCTGCAGGCGCTGCTGCGCGAAGACCACGGCGCCGGCATCCGCAAGCGCTATCTGACCCTGCTTGCCGGGCGCATGCCGGACGGTGTGATGACGGTCGATGCGCCGTTGCACGTGGGCCTGCGCCAGGGTGGCGAGCGCCATGTGCAGGTCAACGCGATCGGCAAGGAGTCCATCAGTCATTTCCGGGTGCTGGAGCGCAAGGGCGGTCATTCCTACTGCGAGGTGCGCATCGAAACCGGCCGCACCCACCAGATCCGCGTGCATGCCCAGCATCTGGGGCATCCGGTGGCCGGAGACGACAAATACGGCGATCCGGCAGTCAACAAGCGGCTTCGTGAGCAGATCGGGCTGAAGCGCCTGTTCCTGCATGCCGCGTCGTTGGAGTTCGCGCTGGACGACGGCAAGAGCCCGTATGTGCTGAGCGCGCCGCTGGCGGATGAGCTGGTCGAGGCGTTGGACAGACTCCGCTGACGGCAGTTCGGCGGCGCCGGGGGCTTGGTCGGTACCGTCGTTCCCCTGCGATGAGTGGGCTTGTCACTTTCTTTGCTCGTGCAAAGAAAGTAACCAAAGAAACACGCCGCCATCCGCGAGCCGGCGCCGCGCGCCGGTACCCTGTGCTCCTCGCTCCGCCGAGGGGCGGCGCGGAACTCGCTGCGCTCAGACACCCGCGCCTCTTTGCCCTCGCCGGACCTGCGGTGCTCGGCTCGCTACAAGGCGGACACGACAGCCGCAGCGTAGACCCATGGCTGCTCGCAGCCTTTGTAGAGTCGAGCAAGCCTCGACTCACGCGCGCAGCGCGGGCTTCGCTTTTCATTCTTTCATTGCGCGGCTGGCACGCACGTAGCCTGTCCGAGGCCGGGCGAGGTGGGTTTACGGCGTCCCCCGCAAACCCACCTCGCCCGGCCCAACCGCAGAATTTCGCTCCGTCAGCCGCGAGGGGGCTCAGCCCGTTGGCCGGACACCCTTCACCACTTGAACAGCACCAGGCTGATCGCCAGCGTGCCCATGCCCGCCACCAGGCCGTACACCGTCTCGTGCCCCTTGGCGTAGCGCTTGGCCGCCGGCAGCAGCTCGTCCAGCGCCAGGAACACCATCACACCGGCAATCAGGCCGAACACCCAGCCGAACGTGGCGTGGGACAGCGAGCCGGACAGCAGTACATAGCCGATCGCGGCGCCGACCGGCTCGGCCAGGCCTGACAGCAGGCTGGCGGCGAAGGCGTAGAACTTGTTCTGCGTGGCGAAGTACACCGGCACCGCAATGGCGATGCCCTCGGGAATGTTGTGGATGGCAATGGCGAAGGCCAGCGGCATGCCCACCGATGGGCTCTCCAGCGTCGCGAAGAACGTCGCCAGCCCCTCCGGGAAGTTGTGCGCGGTGATCGCCACCGAGGTCAGCAGGGCGACCCGTTTCAGGTAGTCGCGGCTGTTCTCGCGGAAGGCCGGGTCCTGCTTGTCCAGGCTGTCATGCGGGTTGGGAATGAAGTGGTCGATCAGCACGATCACCACCACACCCAGCAGGAAGGCGAGGGTGCCGTAGGTGAAGCCGGTGCGCTCACCATAGGCCAGCGCGAACGAGGCGATGGATTTGTTGAGGATCTCCGACAGCGAGACATACACCATCGCGCCGCCGGCAAAGGCCAGGCCGAACGCAAGCAGGCGCGGGTTGGGGCGGCGCGAGAACAGCACCAGCAGGCTGCCGATGGCGGTGGCAAGGCCAGCAGCGAGGGTGACCGCCAGGGCGATCCAGATGTTTTCGGGGGGAATCTGCAGCATGTACCGACGCGTTCCTTGTCATCAAGCAATCGCCCCGGCGCGGGCCGGGGCGGCAAAGGCGAGGCGGGCGTCGGCTGGCCTCGTCAGCGGCAGGCGATCAGCCGCCGCGGCGCAGGCTTTCTTCGATGGCGAAGCACTGGTCCGGCTTGGGCTGCGGCGGGTTGAAGCTGACCGGCACCTGGATCGTGGCCGGCACCGCCTCGCCATTGCGGGTGGCGGCCTTGAACTGCCAGCCCTGCACGGCGGTCTTGGCCAGATCGTCCAGCTGCGGGTTGCCCGCGCCGGTCAGCAGGGTGACCTCGCTGGGTTTGCCGTCGGTGCCGATCACCACCTTGAAGGTGCTGGTGCCGCCCACGCCGGTACAGGCCAGTTCCAGCGGGTACTGAGGCGGCGGGGTCTTCACCGCCGCCACTTCGGTGGGGGCCGCAGCCGGCGCTGCAGGCGGCTCGGAGCTGCCGCAGCCGGCCAGGCTGGTCACGGCAAGCAGGGACAGGCTCAGCAATCGCACGTTCATTTCAGTTGCTCCGTCAGGGCCGAAGTCTTCGCTGCGCAGATGAAGTCGTTCTCGCTCAGGCCGCCCACGTCGTGGGTGGAGTAGCGGACGACGGCACGGTCGTAGTGGACGCCGAGGTCCGGGTGATGGTCCTCGCCGTGGGCGATCCAGGCCAGCGCGTTCACGAAGGCCATGGTGGCGTAGTAATCCTTGAAGCGGAACGTGCGCACCAGCGCCTGGCCGGCCTCGGCCAGCTCCCAGCCGGGGACCTGCGGCAGCAGTTCGGCCAGGCGGGCCTCGCCCAGCTTGTGGTCGCTGCCCTTGCGCGGCACGCAACGGGCCTGTGCCAGCGGAATCAGGTCGGCCATGGGTTCCTCCACCTCGTGTTGACTGAACAATGCGCCGGCCGGTGTATAAAACGAATGAGCGGCTGACGCTTACTTGGCTAGAATAGCCTGATGATCCAGATCTCCGACACTGCCCAGACCCATTTCCGCAAGCTGATCGAACGCGAGGGCGTGCCCGGCATGGGCGTACGCCTGAGTGCGGTCGATCCCGGAACCCCGCGTGCCGACGCCCGGCTGGAGTTCGCCGAGCCGACCGACCTGCTTGGTGACGAGTGGGCGGTGGACTGCGATGGCTTCACTCTCTATGTCGACGCCACCAGCGTTGGCTGGCTCGACGGCGCCGAGATCGACATCGTGCCCGGTACGGCCGGCACCCAGCAGCTGACCATCAAGGCGCCGCGGATCAAGGGCGAAGCGCCCGGCGATGCCGCCTCGCTGGTGGAGCGCGTGCATTGGGTGGTGGAAAACGAAGTCAATCCACAACTTGCCTCGCATGGCGGCAAGGTGGCCGTGCAGGAAGTCTCGGCCGACGGCGTGGTGCTGCTGCGCTTCGGTGGTGGCTGCCAGGGCTGCGGCATGGCCGACGTCACCCTCAAGCAAGGCATCGAGAAGACCCTGATGGGCCGTGTGCCGGGAGTGACCGCGGTGCGTGACGCCACCGATCACGACAGCGGCCACGCCCCGTATATTCCGCGCGGCAACGCCGCCTGATCGCCAACGCGTGCCTCTGCCCAGAGCCGAGCAACTCATCGACCTGCTGCTGGCGCGCCAGCAGCGACCGCCCATCCTCGAGAAGAACACCGGCCTGCCGTACGGCTGGGCGATCTGGCTGCGGGCGCTGACGCCGCTGCCACGTCCGTTGCACGCGCGCGAAGTGATCGCGGTGCTGCTGCCGCGGCCGCTGCCCGGGCCTCCGGGACGATTGCCGGCATTGGGACTTTGGGCGTCCCTGCGCCGCCTGTTCTGGCAGGACTGGGATCCGGCGCCGCGCGACCAGCGTTGGATGCGCTGGACCTCGGCGCTGCTCAGCGCGCTGCTGCATCTGTTGTTCTTCCTGTTGCTGCTGTGGGTGGCGGTGATCCGCACGTCTTCGCCGGACGAGCAGGGCAGCGAGGGTGAGCGCGTACAGATTGAGTTCGTCGGCCGTGCTGCACAGGAAGGCGGCGGCGACCAGGCCGGAGCCGAGGCGGCTGCTGCTGCAGCAGCCGGTGCCGTAGCCGCAGGCCAGGAAGCGGGGGGCGCAACTGCACCTCGCCCGCAACCGGCGTCGCCTGCGCCGTCTTCCGCTGCCGCTGCCACGGCACCGACTGCCAGCGTGCCGCCGCCGCCCGAGGTTGAGCCGGCGCCGGTGGCCGCACCACCGCCCTCACCGGTGCAGGCCACCGAAGTGGCGCAGGCGACCACCGATTTCGTGGTGCCGCCGATGGCGCCGCCGCGGACCGAGGTCAGCATCGTCCCGCGCGATACCGTCCCGACCGTGCGCGAGCGCAGCGTGCAGCCGGTGCAGGCTGCGCCGACGCCAACGCCAGTGCGCACGCCCGACGTGGCGGTGCAGGCGCCGCGCGTGCGTGACGTGCAGGTGCAGGAGCGAGAAATCAGCACGGTTGAAGCGCCGGTGGCGCCGCAGCCGATGCGCACCACCGACATCCAGGTGCGCGTGCCGCAGCGTGAGGTGCAGGTGCGCGAACGCGAAGTACAGGCCATGACCGATCCGCAGGTGCGCATGGCCGCCGTCGCAGGGCGCGAACCCACCGTGCGTGCGCCTGCCGGGCGCGAGGTGCAGGTGCGCGAACGGGAGGTTGCAGCCGCGCCGCTACCGGCAGCCTCGACCTCGGCCGGCAGTGCGACCACGCCTACGCCGGCACCCGCAGGCAGCGCAGCCCAGAACAGCGCCAGCGCGGCGCGTCCTGCGGCGACCAGTACTGCCCCCGCGCAGGCGGGCGCACGCCCGGCGCCGACCCCGGGCAACTGGGCGACACCTGCACGCGGTGACGACTGGGGTGCCTCCAGCCGCAATCGCGAAGGCGCCAATCAGGGCGCCGCGCAGGCCAGCGCCGGCAAGGGGGAAGGTCTGTTCAACGCTGACGGCAGCGTGCGCGTGGCCGGCCAGGACGGCGCCGGCAAGGCCGAGCGTGGCGCACCTGGTGGAGCCAACGACGGCTGGAGCAAGGAACGCATCGCCGAGTCCGGCAAATGGCTGAAGCGGCCGCCGTACGACTACACGCCCACCTCGTTCGACAAATACTGGGTGCCGCAGGAATCGCTGCTGGCCGAATGGGTGCGCAAGGGCGTCAAGGCGATGGAGATTCCGTTGCCGGGCACCAGCACGAAGATTTCCTGCGTGATCTCGATCCTGCAGGCCGGTGGCGGCTGCGGCCTCACCGATCCGAACATGCAGGACCAGCCGGCGGTGGCGCGTCCGCCGCCGGATATCCCGTTCAAGAAAGAGCTGCAGGAAGATAACGGCAGCCGGTAGGGTGCCGCATCCACGCATGGCGTGGATCTACCCGGCGCGGATGCACAGTAGATCCACGCCATGCGTGGATGATCCATGCGCGTACACGTGCATGCCGACCAAGGTCGGCCTCTACCAGGTCACGCGCTCTGCGACAGGAACACCCAGAACGGGACGTCGCGGCCCACCCAGTCACGGCTGGCTTCATCAAGGATGTCCAGCAGCGTGTCGAATTCCTTGCCTGCACCGGCGCGCAGGGCATCGACATCGGCCAGGAACAGCGCATAGCCATTGGCCGGCAACCATTGCAGGTCGCGCAGATTGTCGGCCAGCGCATCCCAGTTGCCACCGAAGCCGGCAGGGAAATCAAGCTGGGCGGCCAGCCGTGCCAGCAGGGTGCGCTTGTCGCTCACCCCATCCAGGTCGATCCGGATCACCTTCAGGTCGGCATCACGCATCGCCGCAGACAGTGCGCTGATATCCGAGGTGTCGATCGCGTAGACGCCGGCATTGTTGATGTCATGCAGGCCGAGGCCGAAATCATCGTGGCTCATGGGCGCTCTCCAGAGGCCGGGACGGTGAAGCTGCGGAACGACGCGTAGTGGTCATCGGTGTAGTACCAGGCATCGGGCGGGTTGCCACCGGTGACGATGCGACGCGCACCGCGGTTGCCTGCGCCGGGCGTGTCGACGGTGTACTCGCGGTAGTAGCCGCGCGGACGCTGTGGCAGTTGCTGTTCGCGGTTGCCGAAGGTGCTGCCGTCCTGGCGATGCGGGAACGGGCCGCCGCGCTGGATCAACGCGATGGTCTGGCGGGCTTCGGCCGGCAGGAACGTGGGCAGGCCGTCACTGTCACTGCCGCCGCTGCGCACCGTCGGTGCACTGGCGGCCGGCGTGTTCTGCAGGTCGGGCGCGAACTGCGGCGGCGGCGGCCGCTGCATGAAATGATTGACGACCAGGCCGAGCAGCAGCAGGGCGATGGCGGTGATCAACAGCCGGGGGTTGCGCATGGGGCAGGAACGGGCGAGGGTGGTGCGTCCACTGTAGCGCCTGCGCGCTGCACCCTGCATGAGGGCGCGCGCTGCGTCACCGCCGGGTAACAATTGCCGGCATGCTCACCTGCAGGACGCAATTTCCTTTACATCCCCCTTGGTAATCTTGCGGTCTGTCCCCATCATTCACCGCGCACCGCCCGACGATGCCGTCGGGTGCCCTCGCTATCAGGAGATGCATCATGGCTTACACCCTGCCCAAGCTGCCCTACGCCTACGACGCGCTGGAACCGCATATCGATGCGGCGACGATGGAAATCCATCACACCAAGCATCACCAGACCTACATCAACAACGTCAACGCTGCGCTGGAAGGCACCGAGTACGCCGACCTGCCGGTCGAAGAGCTGGTGAAGAAGCTGAAGTCGCTGCCGGAGAACCTGCAGGGCCCGGTGCGCAACAACGGTGGCGGCCACGCCAACCACTCGCTGTTCTGGACCGTGATGGCCCCGAACGCCGGCGGCAACCCGGTCGGTGATGTGGCCAAGGCGATCGACAAGGACCTGGGCGGTTTCGACAAGTTCAAGGATGCCTTCACCAAGGCCGCGCTGACCCGTTTCGGCAGTGGCTGGGCGTGGCTGAGCGTGACCCCGGACAAGAAGGTCGTGGTCGAAAGCAGCGGCAACCAGGACAGCCCGCTGATGGAAGGCAACACCCCCATCCTCGGCCTGGACGTGTGGGAACACGCGTACTACCTGAAGTATCAGAACCGCCGTCCGGAATACATCGGCGCGTTCTTCAACGTCATCGACTGGAACGAAGTCGAGCGTCGTTACCAGGAAGCGATCGCCTGATCGCAGTGCCTGCGTGAACGCAGAAAGGCCGGGGGAGACCCCGGCCTTTCTGTTTGTCTGTGACCGCACCCGCCGGGCATGGCCCGGCGCTACCGGAAACGGGGGGAGCGCCGGGCCGTGCCCGGCGAGCGCAGCGGCGCGTTCATTCGGTGGCGGCGGGTACGTCCTGCAGCCGCAGCGTCGCCATCACGCCCAGGCGCAGGCCGGGCAGGTCGCCATCGGCGGGCAGCAGGATCGCCTGTTGGCGGATGCCGCCGAAGTGCTTGACCTGGAACAGGACATCCAGCCCATGGCCACTGGCGCCGCCGCCGCTGGCCGCCGGTGCGCCAGGATTGCGCCGGGCCGGCTGGAAGCCGGGCGTGCTGCGCACCAGCTCGACGGTACTGGCGGAGAAATCTCCGGCGATCAGGCTCGGCATGCCCTCGGCCGTGGCGCCGATCCAGGTCATCAGGTCGCTGGTCTGGTGTTGCCGGGCATTGGCTTCGTCGGGTTCAGGCCGCAGGCGCGCGACGTAGACGTTGACGTCGTTGTCGCCCAGGCGCAGGCGCATCATGCCGGCGGCACTGAAGGTGCCCGGTGGATGCAGCAGGGTGACCCCGTCCTCGCTGACCGGCAGCCGGCTGAGCATCGCGTTGCCGTGCCGGACCGGCTGGCTCGGCGGGTCGGCGGTGACGAAATCGCAGCTGTAGCGCAACCGGCTGGCCAACCAGCAGGCCGGGTTGCGCCCCTGCTGCTGCAGTACCTGCTGCACCGAAATCACATCCGGCTGCAGATCGGTCAGCAGCTGCAGCACCTGTTCGCGGCGCTGCTTCCATTGGCCTTCGTCACGGCTGGGCAGTTCCAGCGCGGCGACGGTCAATTGCCGCACCTCCGCGCCGAGGCCTGCGGCCGGCGGCGCCTGCGGCCGGGCCAGCGCAGGCACGGCCAGCATCAGGGCAAGGCAGCTGGGCAGGATGCGGGCAAAGGGCAGGGGGCGCATAACGATAAGTTTACGCTTTTGCCGTGCAGGTTCCGTGACTTCCGGCAGGGCTGCATGCGCCTGCCATGCTTTGGCGTGGCTGTCATGCAGCCCTGCAGCGTGCTTCGCACGCACAGGTTCCGGTACTCTTGCGCCTTTCGTTTTGCAGGAATGCCTTACAGGATGAGCCACGACGCAGTCGCCCCCATCGCCGGCCAGGGAAAGATGCCGCGCCAGATCCCGTACATCATCGGCAATGAGGCCTGCGAGCGGTTCAGTTTCTACGGGATGCGCAACATCCTGGTGCAGTTCCTGATCACCTCGCTGCTGCTGCAGGAAATCACTGCCGAAGGCCGTGCCGGTGAAGCCAAGGACATCATGCACAGCTTCATGATCGGCGTGTATTTCTTCCCGCTGCTCGGCGGCTGGCTGGCCGACAAGTTCTTCGGCAAGTACCACACCATCCTGTGGTTCAGCCTGGTCTACTGCATGGGCCACCTGTGCCTGGCGTTGTTCGAAGGCAGCCGTGAGGGCTTCTTCCTCGGCCTGGGCCTGATCGCACTCGGCGCCGGTGGCATCAAGCCGCTGGTGGCCTCGTTCATGGGTGACCAGTTCGACCAGAGCAACAAGCACCTGGCCAAGATCGTCTTCGACGCGTTCTACTGGATCATCAACTTCGGCTCGCTGTTCGCCTCGCTGCTGATCCCGCTGGTGCTGAAGAACTGGGGCCCGCAGTGGGCCTTCGGCATTCCGGGCATTCTGATGTTCATCGCCACCTTCGTGTTCTGGCTGGGCCGCAAGCGCTACGTGCTGGTGCCGCTGCCGCCGAAGGACCCGCATTCGTTCGCCAACGTGGTGCGTACTGCGCTGACCGCGCGCGTTGCCGGCCAGGGCCGTCCGGGCCTGGTCATGGCCGTGGTCGGGCTGGTGCTGGCGGTCGCCTCGTTCGGCCTGGTCGGCTCGCTTGGCATCGTGATCTGCCTGTGCCTGGCGCTGGTGTCGATCCTGGCGGGCATCGGTGGTGGTACCTGGCTGCAGCTGGACCGCGCCCGCGGCCAGCACCCGGCCGAAGCCGTGGAGGGCGTGCGCTCGGTGCTGCGGGTGCTGGTGATCTTCGCGCTGACCACCCCGTTCTTCTCGCTGTTCGACCAGAAGGCCTCGACCTGGGTGCTGCAGGGCCAGCAGATGCAGATGCCGAGCTGGTTCACCGCCTCGCAGATGCAGGCGCTGAATCCGCTGCTGGTGATGATCCTCATCCCGTTCAACAACCTGGTGCTGTACCCGGCCCTGCGCCGCTTCGGCTTCGAGCCGACCGCGCTGCGGCGGATGACCGCCGGCATCGCCTTCAGCGGCCTGGCCTGGATCGTGGTCGGTGGCATCCAGGTGGTGATGGATGGTGGCAACGCGATGTCGATCTTCTGGCAGATGCTGCCGTACGCGCTGCTGACCTTCGGTGAAGTGCTGGTCTCGGCCACCGGCCTGGAGTTTGCCTACAGCCAGGCACCGCAGGCCATGAAGGGCGTGGTGATGAGCTTCTGGAACCTGACCACCACCATCGGCAACCTGTGGGTGCTGCTGTCCAATGCCGCCGTGCGCAATGACACGGTCACCCACAAGATCGCCAGTACGGGCCTGAGCGAGGCGGCATTCCTGATGTTCTTCTTCGCCGGTTTTGCTTTCGTCGCGGCGTTGGCCTTCGGTTGGTATGCGAAACGCTATCGTATGGTCGACAACTACCGCACCGCCTGAGCCTGACATGACCCCCGTCAATCTGCTGTTGATCGCCATCACCGCCATCCTGTCGTGGATGGCGTTCAACAACCGCAAGCTGGCTGACCGCCTGATCCTGTGGCCGCCGGCGGTGGATCGCCACCGCCAGTACGACCGCCTGATCACCTACGGCTTCATCCACGCCGACTGGTCGCACCTGATATTCAACATGATCACCCTGTTCTTCTTCGGGGGATTCATCGAGAGCGTGATGGTGCAGCTGACCGGCAGCTACCTGGTCTATCCGGCGTTCTACGTCGGTGCGCTGCTGGTCTCGATCCTGCCCAGCTACCTGAAGAACCAGAAGAACCCGAACTACCTCAGCCTCGGTGCGTCCGGGGCGGTGTCGGCGGTGCTGTTCGCCTTCATCCTGATCAAGCCGTGGTCGATCATCCTGGTGTTCTTCATCCCGGCGCCGGCGATCGTCTATGCCGCGTTCTACGTCGGCTACAGCATCTGGATGGACAAGCGCGGTGGTGATCGCATCAACCACAGCGCGCACCTGGCCGGTGCGGCGTTCGGCGTGATCTTCATGCTGGCCATGCAGCCGAGCATCTTCAGTCACTTCCTGCGCGAGCTGTCCAACCCGACCTTCCGCCTCGGCGGCGGTTGAGGGTGGTTGGGGTCGGATCCGCTGGATCCGACCCCCGGGGCTGCGGCCCCGCTCCGGGTCAGGCCCGGGTTTCCTGACCGTAGGTATCGAGCAGGCGGGAGAACACTTCCTCGCCGATGCTCTGGAACGCCTGGTCTTCGGTCTGTCCCTCCACGGCCAGTTGCAGCAGGCCCTCCAGCAGGGCGTGATCGGTATCGGAATGGGAATCGCTGGGGTGCATCGCGGGCCTCCACGGCAGATCGCTTGGTCGACTGTCGCAAGGGGCATGCCAAGCTGGCGCACCCCTGCAGAGGGGTTAGCGGCCGGCTGGACTGCAGCTTGAGGGCAACATCTGACGCAGCGGGCGCAGACTTGTCCCTGTTCAGGCTTCACGCGATCATGGCGCCCGCGTGCGCACCATCCACGCAGTCGCCGCAGGAGACAGTCCCATGGCTTCGGTCACGCCCCCCGGTCTGGCTTACGAGGTCGAACACGATCAGGTCAACCACCGGTTCACGGCCCGCGTGCGCGGGCAGGTGGCACTGTTGGATTACCAGATCAAGCGCAGGCGGATGGTCATCACCCATACCGAAGTGCCCGAGCCGATCGCTGGCCGTGGCATTGCCGGTGAGCTGACCCGGGTCGCACTGCGTTTCGCCCGGGAGCAGAAGTACAAGGTGGTGCCGGCATGTGCCTATGCCGAGGCCTTCCTGCAGCGGCACGAGGAGTATCACGATCTGCTTGTGGGCTGAATCCAGCGGGCCACGCTTCAGCCAGGGCAGGCGATGATGTATGAACATGAACAGGGGATCCCGATGAAGATTGGAAACAACCGGCCACTGCACGCCAGCGTGCTGGCCGGCGCTATGGGCGTGCTGTTGCTGGCCGGTTGCCAGCGCGAGAACGAGGCGGCACCGGCCACCGACGCCGCACCTGCGGCCGAAGCCACTGGCACCGCCGAGGCCCCCGCAGCGGAAGCGCCGTTGGATCTGCGCGATGTGATCGAGAACAACGAACGTGAAGTGGTCGGCATCAGTTACCCGGCGGGCATCGATCGTTATCCGGGCCTGGCGCGCGCGCTGCAGGCCTATGCCACCTCCGCCCGCAGCGATCTGCAGCAGGCGCTGGACGGGCTGGGCAACGACAAGCCGACCATGCCCTATGAGCTGTCGCTGAGCTTCGAGAAGCTGCTGGAGACGCCGCAGCTGGTGGTAGTCAGTGCCGACGGCAGCCGCTACACCGGTGGCGCCCACGGCGAACCGCTGGTGGCACGTTTCGTGTGGCTGCCGGCGCAGCAGCAGATGCTGAGCGCCGACAAGCTGGTGACTGACGCCAAGGGTTGGAAAGCGATCAGCGATTTTGTCGCCGACCAGCTGCGCGAGCGCGTGGCCACCCGCCTCAGCGGCGAGGACATGGACCCGTCGCAGCTGCAGGAATCGCTGCGCAATGCCTCGCGGATGATCGCTGACGGCACCGGTCCGCAGGCCGACAATTTCAGCCAGTTCCAGCCGCTGACCGACGACAAGGGTCAGATCACCGCGCTGCGCTTCGTGTTCCCGCCCTACCAGGTGGGTCCATACTCGGATGGCACCCAGACCGCCGATGTACCGGCCTCGGTGGTGTTGCCGCACGTGGCCAAGGACTACGTGGAGCTGTTCGCGCGCGGGTAACCGCAGACGAGGAGGTGTCGTGGATACAGGGTTGCAGGAGCGGGTCACCGGCCTGCTCCACGAGGCCGGGGTCCAGATCGATGGAACCCGGCCGCAGGATATCCAGGTGCATGACCCGCGCTTTTTCGCGCGGGTCATGGCGCACGGCTCACTCGGCCTGGGCGAGAGCTACATGGACGGCTGGTGGGATGCCAACGTCCTTGATGAGTTTCTGTACCACCTGATGCAGGCGCACCTGGACGAACGGGTGCACGGCTGGCGCGAGGTGGCCGACGCCTTGAAGGCACGCCTGTTCAACCTGCAGGCCGGGCAGCGCAGCTATGAAGTCGGCCGTCGCCACTATGACCTCGGCAATGATCTGTACCAGGCGATGCTTGGCCAGCGCCTGGTCTACAGCTGCGGGTATTGGCGCAACGCCAACGATCTGGATGCGGCGCAGGAAGCCAAGCTCGATCTGGTGTGCCGCAAGCTCGGGCTGCGCCCCGGGCAACGCGTGCTGGATATCGGCTGCGGTTGGGGCGAGGCGCTGAAGTTCGCTGCAGAGCGTTATGGCGTCAGTGGCGTGGGCGTCACCATTTCGCAGGAGCAGGCTGACTACGCGCGTGAGTTGTGCGCGGGCCTGCCGATCGAGATCCGGCTGCAGGACTATCGCGAACTGGACGAGCCGTTTGATGCGATCTTCTCGATCGGCATGTTCGAGCACGTCGGCGACAAGAACTACCGCAGTTTCTTCGACGTGGCGCGGCGCTGCCTGTCGCCGCGCGGGTTGCTGCTGTTGCACACCATTGGCAGCAACGTCTCGCGCCATCGCACTGATCCGTGGATCGCGCGCTACATCTTCCCCAACTCGATGCTGCCGTCGGCGGCGCAGATCAGCCGCGCATTTGAAGGGCGCTTCGTGCTGGAGGACTGGCACAACTTCGGTACCGACTATGACCTGACGCTGCAGGCGTGGCGACGCAATGTGGAAGCGGCGTGGCCGACACTGGATGCCCAGCGCTATGACGAGAGGTTCCGTCGCCTGTGGCGGTTCTACCTGGCCGGATCGATGGCGACGTTCCGCAGCCGGCATGCGCAGCTGTGGCAGCTGGTGCTGTCGCCGCAGGGCGTGCCGGGGGGATACGTGGCACCGCGGTGATCGCCGGGAACATCCACGCATGGCGTGGATCTACTGGGATCACGCAACCCTGCGGTAGATCCACGCCATGCGTGGATGACGCAAAAAAAACCGCCCGGTCTCCCGGGCGGTTTTCATTTCACGCTGTGGTGCCGGCGATCAGTTGCCGGTGCCGGTCAGGCCACGCTTTTCCAGCAGCGGTTCGATCTGCGGCTCGTGGCCGGCGAAATCGCGGAACAGCTGCATCGCATCCACGCTGCCACCCTTGGACAGCAGGGTCGCGCGGAAATGGTCGCCGTTCTTGCGGCTAAGGCCGCCGTTGTCGCGGAACCATTTCTGGGTGTTGGCGTCCAGCACTTCCGACCAGATGTAGGCGTAGTAGCCGGCCGAGTAGCCGCCCATGATGTGGCTGAAGTACGGGGTCTTGTAGCGCGGCGGAACCGGCGCGTAGTAGATGCCGTCCTTCTCCAGCGCGGCGCGCTCGAAGGCCATCACGTCCTTGGCGGCCGGCACCTGGTCCGGGCCGATCTGGTGCCAGCGCTGGTCGAGCATGGCGGCGCCCAGGTACTCGGTGGTGGCAAAGCCCTGGTTGAACTTGGCCGCGGCCAGCACCTTGTCCAGCAGTGCCTGCGGCATTACCGAACCGTTCTGGTAGTGCTTGGCGTAGTTCTTCAGGATGGCCGGGTTGTCGGCCCACATTTCGTTGACCTGCGAGGGGAACTCGACGAAGTCGCGCGGCACCGCGGTGCCCGAGAAGTACGGATACTTCACGTTCGAGAACATGCCGTGCAGGGCGTGGCCGAACTCGTGGAAGGTGGTGCTCACTTCATCCCAGGTCAGCAGGGTCGGCTGGCCGGCCGGCGGCTTCGGGATGTTCAGGTGGTTGGCCACCACTGGCTTGAAGCCGGTCAGCTTGGACTGCGAGACGTACGAGTTCATCCATGCACCACCGCGCTTGGACGCACGTGCGTACGGGTCGAAGATGAAGATCGCCAGCTGGCTGCCGTCGGCATCGAACACGTCATAGACGGTGACGTCGTCGTGGTAGACCGGCAGGTCGGTGCGCTGCTTGAAGGTCAGGCCGAATTCCTGGTTGGCGGCGAAGAACACGCCGTTTTCCAGCACGTTCTTGATCTCGAAGTACGGCTTCAGCTGCGATTCGTCGAAGTTGTACTTGGCCTGGCGCACCTTCTCGCTGTAGAACGCCCAGTCCCACGGCTCCAGCTTGAAGGTCGGCTTGCCCGCCGCCTTCTGTTCCTGGTCGATCATCGCCTGCAGGTCGGCGGCTTCGCGCTTGGCGTTGGCCACCGCGGCCGGGGCCAGCTTGCCCAGCATCGCATTGACCGCTTCGGGGGTCTTGGCGGTCTGGTTGGTCAGGTTGTAGGCGGCGAAGTTCGGGAAGCCCATCAGCTTGGCCTTGTCGGCACGCAGCTGCATGATGCGCGCGACCAGCGCGGTGTTGTCGAACTCACCGCCGCGGCTGCCGCGGGTGGTGGAGGCTTCGTAGATCTTCTGGCGCAGGGCGCGGTTGGCCAGGTTGGTCAGCGGCGGCTGGCCGGTGGTGTTGAGCAGGGTGATCACATACTTGCCGTCCAGGCCACGGGCCTTGGCGGCTTCGGCGGCGGCGGCGATCTGTTCCTTGGACAGGCCGTCCAGTTCCTTGACGTCGTTGACGGTGATCGCCGAAGCGTTCACTTCCGACTGCACGTTCTGGCTGAACTTGGTGCCCAGGTTGGCCAGCTCGGCGTTCATTTCCTTCAGCTTGGTCTTGTCGGCCTCGGACAGCTTGGCCCCAGCGCGCACGTAGTTGTCGTAGTACTTCTCGACCAGGCGTACGCCTTCAGCGTCCAGGCCCAGGGTGGTGCGGCTGTCATACAGCGCCTGGATGCGTGCAAACAGCTTGCCGTTCAGCGCGATTGCGTCGCTGTGCGCGGCGAACTTCGCCGAATAGTCGGCCTGCAGCTTCTTGCGGGTGTCGTTGGTATCGGCGCCGACCAGGCTGAAGAACACGGTGGTCGCGCGGTCCAGGGTGTCACCGCTCTTTTCCAGGGCGATGATGGTGTTGTCGAAGGTCGGCTTGGCCTTGGTGTTGGCGATCGCTTCCACTTCCTTCAGCTGCTGCGCCATGCCGGCGTCGAAGGCCGGGGCGAAGTCGCTGTCCTTGATCTTGTCGAACTGCGGGAAATGCAGCGGCAGCGGGCTGTCGGCGAAGAACGGATTGGCCTGCTGGGCGTTGGCAGCGGCCGGGGTGGCGGCGCTGGCCGAATAGGCGGGCAGGGCAAGGCCGAGGGTCATGGCCACGGCAAGGGCAAGGCGGGTGGTCAAGGTCGATACTCCGGTAAGGCAAACAAGGGCCCGAGGGTAACCCGGCCCGGCGCGCCCGCACTTGTGTCAAAAGGCATGCTGGCAACGCCGCCCTGCTGCACAGCCACTCCATGGCTGGCTGCCCCGGGTACCATGGAGAACACCGCCCCCAGGCCCGTTGCCATGACCACCGCCTACGATTTCAGCTTCCGTGACCTCGACGGCCAGCCGCAGGCGCTGGCGCAGTACCAGGGACGTCCTCTGCTGTTGGTCAACGTGGCCAGCCGCTGTGGCTTCACCCCGCAGTACACCGGGCTGGAACAGCTGTGGCAGGACTATCGTGATCGCGGCCTGGTGGTGATCGGCTTTCCCTGCAACCAGTTCGGCGCGCAGGAGCCGGGCGATGCCGCGCAGATCCGCCAGTTCTGTTCGATCGATTATCCGGTCAGCTTCCCGCTGTCGCAGAAGATCGAGGTCAACGGCGAGGGGGCCGACCCGCTGTGGGCATGGCTGTCGCACGAAAAGCGCGGATTGCTGGGCATCGCCCGCATCAAGTGGAACTTCAGCAAGTTCCTGGTTGATCGCAAGGGGCAGGTGGTGGATCGCTATGCACCGACCACCAAGCCGGAGCAGCTGCGCGGCGGCATCGAAGCGCTGCTGTAGCCGCTCTCTGTAGAGCCGAGCCCAGGCTCGGCTTGCGCGCGCAGCGTGCATGCAAGCCATGGTCGGCCGGCAGAGCAGCCGAGCGTGGGCTCGGCTCTACAACAGCCCTGCTTATTTCTCGACGAACGCGCGCTCGAACACGTAGTGGCCGGGCGTACCGATGCGCGGTGAGGTCTGGAAGCCGCGGCTGTCCAGCACGGTGCGCAGGTCGGCCAGCATCTGCGGGCTGCCGCAGATCATCGCGCGGTCGTTTTCCGGGCTCAGCTCGGGCAGGCCGAGGGTGCGCTGCATCTCGCCGCTTTCCATCAGCGAGGTCAGGCGGCCCTGGTTCGGGAACGGTTCGCGGGTCACCGCCGGGTAATACAGCAGCTTGTCGCCGACCATTTCGCCGAGGAACTCATGCTCGCGCAGTTCCTTCTCGAAATAATCGCGATAGGCCAGGTCCTTTTCGTAGCGCACGCCGTGGCACAGGATCACCTTGTCGAAGCGCTCGTAGGTCTCCGGGTCCTTGATCACCGACAGCCACGGCGCCAGGCCGGTGCCGGTGCCCAGCAGATACAGGTGCTTGCCGGGGTGCAGGTCGCTGATCAGCAGGGTGCCGGTGGGCTTCTTGCCGACCAGGACCTTGTCGCCGGGCTTGATGTGCTGCAGGCGCGAGGTCAGCGGGCCGTCCTGCACCTTGATGCTGAAGAACTCCAGCTGTTCTTCCCAGTTCGCGCTGGCGATGGAGTACGCGCGCAGCAGCGGCCGCGCATCGGTCTCCAGGCCGATCATCACGAACTGGCCGTTCTCGAAGCGGAAACCGCTGTCACGGGTGAGGGTGAAGCTGAAGTAGGCGTCGGTCCAGTGGCGGACCTCAAGCACCGTTTCGGCGCCGAAAGCGGAGGACATGGGCGTATCTATCGGAAGTCGTCGGGACAATTCTATCTCAAATGAGACAGGTTCTCATTAGGCGGAACGAGAGGCGTTCTCAGCGGTAACCTGCCGCCTGCAGTTCGAACAGCTCGGCATAGCGGCCGCCCTGTGCCATCAGCTCCTGGTGGGTGCCGCTGGCCTCGATCCGGCCATCGGCCAGTACCAGGATGCGGTCGGCCATGCGCACGGAGGAGAAGCGGTGGGAAATCAGCACTGCGGTGCGATTATCCGCCAACTCTCTGAACCGCTGGAACACCTCGAACTCGGCGCGGGCATCCAGCGCCGCGGTGGGCTCATCCAGGATCATCACCTGTGCATCGCGCATCCACGCGCGAGCGATGGCGATTTTCTGCCACTGGCCCCCGGACAGGTCCACGCCCTGCTTGAAGCGGCGGCCGATCTGCTGGTCGTAGCCGCCGGGCAGGGCAGCGATCACTTCCTCGGCCATGCCGCGGCGGGCGGCATCGGTGATCCGCGCACGGTCGTCCATCGCTTCGACCTGGCCGACGCCGATGTTCTCGCCGGCACTGAGGTTGTAGCGCACGAAGTCCTGGAAGATCACCCCGAGGTTGGCGCGCAGGTCGTCCAGGTCGTAGTCGCGCAGGTCGCGGCCATCGAGCAGGATGCGGCCTTCGTCCGGCTCGTACAGGCGTGCCAGCAGCTTGACCAGGGTGGTCTTGCCCGCACCGTTCTCACCGACCAGTGCCAGCACTTCGCCCGCGTGCAGCTGGAAATCGAGGTGACGCACGGCCCAGTGCTCGGCATCGGGATAGCGGAAGCCCACGTCTTCGAACACGAAGCCTTCGCGGATCGGCTGCGGCACGCGCACCGCGTCCTTGCGCGAGTGGATTTCCGGTTCAATCTGGAAGAACGAATACAGATCGTCCAGATACAACGCCTGGCTGGCCACCTGCGAGAAGCCGATCAGCAGGCCTTCCAGCAACTGGCGCAGGCGCAGGAAGCTGCCGGCGAGGAAGGTCAGGTCACCGATCGAAAAATCGCCGCGCACCGTGCGCCAGGCGATATAGGCATACGCGGTGTAGTAGCCCAGCGTGCCCAGCGCGGCCAGCAGCGTGCCCCAGAACGCACGCCGCCGGGCGAGCGCGCGGTTGGCCAGGAACAGTGCCGCCGACAAGCTGCGGTAGCGGTCGACCAGGAACCGGTGCAGGTTGAAGATCTTCACTTCCTTGGCCGTTTCCACACTGGCGCCGAGCTGGCGCAGGTAGTCCAGCTGGCGGCGTTCCGGCGTCCACAGGAAGTTGAGGCTGTAACCGGCGGCATTGAAGTGCGATTCGCCGATGAAGGCCGGCACCAGTGCCAGCGCCAGCAGCAGGATCAGCCACGGCGCGTAGACCAGCAGGCCGACGGCCAGGCTGGCGACGGTGATCGCATCCTGCACCTGGCCGAACAGCTGGCTCATCAGGTTCATCCGGCCCATGGTCTGGCGCCGCGCACGGTCCAGCTTGTCCTGCAGGTCCGGGTCCTCGAAGTCCTCCAGGTCCAGGGTCGCCGCATGTTCCATCAGGCGCACGCTGGTGGCGTTGGCGAACAGTTCCGAGAGCAGCGCATCGGCGTAGCTGACCAGCCGACCGAGCAGGTCCGAGGCGATCGCCAGGCCCAGTTCCAGCGCCAGCAGGCCGAGCAGCGGATTGAGCAGCCCACTGGACAGGGCCTCTCCCAGCGGTGGGAAGCCGGCATCGTGCTGGCTGAGGTGCAGCGCGGTATCGATGATCAGCTTGCCGACGTACAGCATCGCCACCGGCAGCAGCGCACGGATCAGGCGCAGGCCAAGGCTGGCGATGGTCAGGGCGCGGCTGGTCTGCCACACCTGGCGCAGGAATGGCGGCAGGTTGCGCATCGCCTTGAAGCGTTGACGCAGGCTGGGTTTCTTGGCGCCGGCAGCGCCGGCGGTGTGGGAAGCGGGCATGCCGCCATTGTGCGCGCCTGATACGTGCAGATGGGGTCAGGGCAGCCGTGTGGCCGACACCGGGGTCAGATCCCTTTGCGCGGCAAAGGGCTCTGACCCCAGCGACCCACATCGGGTCAGAGCCCTTCGCAGTGCGAAGGGATCCGACCCATCTCCATCCACGCATGGCGTGGATCTACCGTGTCGACCAAGGTCGACACCTACCGACAGCTGCAGGAACCTGACCCACCCGGCTGGCCCCCTCTTACGGCAGCGGCGGCAGCAATCCGGCCCCCAGTCGGTTCCAGGCATTGATCACCGCAATGCCCATGCTCAGGTCGCTGATGCCCTTCTCATCGAAGTGCGGCGCCAGCGCATCGAACGCCGCCTGCGACGGCGCACCATCGGTCAACCGGGTCAGCGCCTCGGCCCAGCCCAGCGCCGCGCGTTCGCGTTCGTCGAAGAAGCGGCTTTCGTGCCAGGCCGGCAACGTATCCAGCTTGCGCGGCTCGATGCCGCCCTTGCGCAGCGTGGTGGCATGCATGTCCATGCAGTAGCCGCAGCCGTTGAGCTGCGAGACGCGCAGGAACACCAGTTCCATCAGGGTCGGATCGACCGAACTGTCGTGCACCGCCTTGCTGGTGGCCAGCAGGCCCTTGAACGCTTCGGCGGCGAGGCGGGTGTAAGGAACGCGGGGAGAGGCAGGGTTGGACATCTTCAGCTCCACGGCGACCAGGATGGCCGCCTTTCGTTACAAGGACGCCGCAGTGTCGGCGCGCGTGACAACCGCAGGCAGCTTTTCCGGATTGAGCACGCTGTACACATTGGCGATGCGGCCATCGACCACTTCGATGGTGGTCACCGAATGCAGGCGGTCGCCATGGAAACGCAGGATCGCCGGTTCGCCGTTGACGTAGCCGAGCTGCGCCGGATGCGCTGCGCCGCGGCGGGCGATGGCCCAGAACAGACGGCCGATGCGCTCGGCGCCCAGCAGCGGACGCACCGCCGCAGTAACCACGCCACCGCCATCGGAGACCAGCAGCGCGTTGGCATGCAGCAGCGCCTGGATCGCCTCGCTGTCGCCGCGCTGGGAGGCGTCCATGAAACGCGCCAGCAGTTGCCGGTGCTGGCTGGCGTCGGCGTTGAAGCGTGGCCGCCCCGCCTGCAGGCGCTGCCGGGCACGGTGCACCAGCTGCCGGCAGTTGGCCTCGCTGTGGCCGATCAGATCGGCGATCTCGCGGTAGTCGTGGTCGAAGGCTTCCTTCAGCAGGAAGGCGGCGCGCTCCTCCGGGCCGAGCTGTTCGAGCAGGGTCAGAAAGGCCACCGATACATCATCGGCCAGCGCGTGCAGCTGGGCCGGGTCGGGCGCCGGATCAGGTTCGAGGGTGATCGCCAACGGTTCGGCCAGCCACGGGCCCACGTAGTGCGCGCGCTCACGCTTGGCCGCGCGCAGCCGGTCCAGGCCCAGGCGGGTGGTGGTGGTGACCAGCCAGGCTTCCGGGTCGACGATGGCCGCGGTATCGGCGCCGGACCAGCGCAGCCAGGCGTCCTGCACCACGTCTTCGGCGTCGGTGCGGCTGCCCAGCAGGCGGTAGGCCAGCGCCATCAGGCGCGGGCGGTGGGTATGGAAGGCGGTTTCGGCGTTCATGTGGGCAAGGACGCCGGGGCAGGCGCGGGCGTGACAGAGGGCAGGGTTCAGATCTTGCCGGCCGGCGGCCGGCACTGCCACCCCGCGGCCGAGGGAGGGGGTAAAATGGGCGGATTACCCCCGCCAGCCTTCAGCAAGCGAGCAATCCGTGACATCGATCAAGCAGGAAGACCTCATCCAGTCCGTCGCCGACGCGCTGCAGTACATCTCGTACTACCACCCGGTCGACTACATCAAGAACCTTGCCGCCGCCTACGAGCGCGAGGAGTCGCCGGCAGCGAAGGAGGCGATCGCGCAGATCCTGATCAACTCGCGGATGTGCGCCGAGGGCCACCGGCCGATCTGCCAGGACACCGGCATCGTCACCGTGTTCCTGGAAATCGGCATGGACGTGCGCTGGGATGACGCCACCATGGGCGTGGAAGACATGGCCAACGAGGGCATCCGTCGCGCCTACCTGTACCCGGACAACAAGCTGCGCGCCTCGGTGCTGGCCGATCCGGCCGGCAAGCGCATCAACACCAAGGACAACACCCCGGGTGTGGTCAACGTCAAGGTGGTGCCGGGCAACACCGTCGAGGTGATCGTCGCCGCCAAGGGCGGTGGTTCGGAAGCCAAGACCAAGTTCGCCATGCTCAACCCGTCCGATTCGATCGTCGACTGGGTGCTGAAGACCGTGCCGACCATGGGCGCGGGCTGGTGCCCGCCGGGCATGCTCGGCATCGGCATCGGTGGCACCGCCGAAAAGGCGATGCTGCTGGCCAAGGAAGCGCTGATGGAGCCGATCGACATCACCGAACTGCAGGCCCGCGGTGCGTCCAACCGCATTGAAGAGCTGCGCCTGGAGCTGTACGAGAAGGTCAACGCGCTGGGCATTGGTGCGCAGGGCCTGGGTGGCCTGACCACGGTGCTCGACATCAAGATCAACGACTACCCGACCCACGCGGCCAACCTGCCGGTGGCGATGATTCCGAACTGCGCCGCCACCCGCCACGCGCACTTCACCCTGGACGGCAGCGGCCCGGTGATGCTGGATCCGCCGTCGCTGGAAGACTGGCCGAAGCTGACGTACGACGCTTCCAAGGGCACCCGCGTGGACCTGGACACGATCACGCCGGAAGACGTGGCCAGCTGGAAGCCGGGCCAGACCCTGCTGCTCAACGGCAAGCTGCTGACCGGCCGCGACGCCGCGCACAAGCGCATGGTCGACATGCTCAACAAGGGCGAGCAGCTGCCGGTCGATCTCAAGGGTCGCTTCATCTACTACGTCGGTCCGGTCGATCCGGTGCGCGATGAAGTGGTGGGCCCGGCCGGTCCGACCACCGCCACCCGCATGGACAAGTTCACCGAACAGGTGCTGAGCGAAACCGGCCTGCTGGGCATGGTCGGCAAGGCCGAGCGGGGCCCGGCCGCGATCGAAGCGATCAAGAAGCACAAGTCGGCCTACCTGATGGCCGTCGGTGGTTCGGCCTACCTGGTGTCCAAAGCGATCAAGGCGGCCAAGGTCGTCGGCTTCGCCGACCTGGGCATGGAAGCGATCTACGAGTTCACCGTGGAAGACATGCCGGTGACCGTGGCCGTCGATTCCACCGGCGAGTCGGTGCACAAGACCGGCCCGCGCGAATGGCAGGCCCGCATCGGCAAGATTCCTGTCGTGGTGGAGTGATCGGCGCGGCGTCGTCCATGCCTGTCCGATCGCAGAACGGCGCCCTGGTGGCGCCGTTCGTCGTTTAACGTTTGAACTCGCGCGGCTTTGCTAGGGTGAGCGCGTTGCCATGGAAGGGAAGCCGCTTGTGCGTCAAGCAATACGGATCGTTTTCGCTGCAGTCGCCATTGCGTTGATGGCAGGCTGCGCGCCGCAGTATTACGTGGCGCAACCCACCAGTGAGGCCGGCCGCGTGTGTGCGGCGGGGTGTGCACAGCGGCATCTGCAATGTGCGGGTCAGGCGCGTTCGATGGCCGAAACGGCGCAGCAGAGCTGTCAGGCGGACAAAGCGCGCGTGATCGATACGTGCAGCGATATCGCTGACGAGAAGATGCGGCATCGCTGCGAGGGCGCACGTGGCGCCGGCGCATACTGCGCGACCGCAGCCAACACGCGCGCCTGCGATGCGACCCGGGCCCAGTGTGTACTCGACTGCGGCGGATCGGTGAGCGAAATCCGTTCTTCCGGCAGTCTTCCGGTCTATTGAACAAGGAGTGTCCTGTGAACCTGTTGCGCAGTCTCCCGTTTGTCACTCTGCTGGCTCTTGCCGGATGCAGTACATCGTCCTCGTCGTATGACGGTGGGGGTGGCTTCAGCGCCGGTGCCCAGTGCCAGATGCAATGCCAGGCCAGCTACCGCAGCTGCATGGCCGAAGGCGCGGAGATCGGCAGCCGCCAGTCCAGCTGCGAGCAGCAGGTGGCGCCGACGCCGGACAAACGCTGCAAGGACATCGAGCATCCGGAACTGCGTCGTTCCTGCGAATTGAAGGCGCACGACTGCACGCTGCGGGCGCCGATGATGGGCTGCGGTGAGCGTCGTGATACCTGCATGAGCAGCTGCGGCTGACCACGCCGGCGACAGCGCGCATAATCATCCGTTCCCCGCACAGGACCGGTCATATGCGCACCACCTTGTATGGTTCCACCAGCACCGCCTCGCTGGTGGTGCACTGGCTGCTGATCGAGCTGGGCATCGAGCACGAACTGGTGCTGCTCGATTTCGACACGCGCGAGCACAAATCAGCTGACTATCTGGCGCTCAATCCGGCAGGCAGAGTGCCGACTCTGCTGATCGACGGCCAGGTACTGACCGAGGCGGCCGCGATTGCGCTGTATCTGGCAGATCGTCATCCGCAGGCAGGGTTGTTGCCTGCCGTCGGTGCGCCCGCACGCGGTGAGGCCTATCGTTGGATGTTCTGGTGTGCCAACACCGTGCAGCCGGCGTACCGCGCCTGGTTCTACGCGCATGAAGCGGCGGGTGGCGAGTGCATCGACGGCGTGCGTGCGATGGCGCGCCAGCAGCTGGAAGCGGCGTGGCAGCACGTTGCCACGCACCTGCAGAGCGGCGGCCCCTACCTGCTTGGCGATGCGCCGAGCGTTGTCGATTTCATGCTGGTGATGTTGATGCGCTGGTCGCGCAACATGCCCACGCCCAGCGACCACTGGCCGGTGTTGAAGGCGTATGCGGACCGCCTGAAGGCGCGCCCGGCGTTCGCCGAGGTCTATCGCCGCGAAGGCATCACCGACTGGCGGTAACCCGTTCTGTAGAGCCGAGCCATGCTCGGCTCTACCAAAGCGGGGCGGGTTACAGGATTTCCAGCACCGTTTCCGGTGGCCGGCACAGGCGGGTGCCCTTTGCGCTGCGTACCACCGGGCGGTTGATCAGCCGTGGGTGGGTGGCCATCGCGGCCAGCAGGGCATCGTCGTCGCTTCCCTGCAGGCCCAGCGCGGCGAACTCGGGTTCCTTGCTGCGCACCAGTTCGGTGGCTGCCAGGCCGGATTCGGCCAGCACCTGGCGCAGCGTGGCTACGTCGGGTGGGCTGCCCAGATACTCGATCACCACCGGCTCGAAACCGGCGTCGCAGATCAGCTTGAGCGCCCCGCGCGAGTTGCTGCACGCGGGGTTGTGCCAGATCGTCACCTCCATCAGAACCACTCCAGCAGGGACACGCCCACGCCGACATAGGTTGCCTTGTGGTTGTAGTCGATCAGGCTCTCGCCATAGCCGTCGAAGATCTGCACATGACCGCGCAGCAGGTTGCTGATCGGGAAGCCGTAGTCCAGCTGCAGGGCGCCGTGCGAGCGGTCACCGGTGCGCAGCGAATGACGCGCCATCAACGAGACCTCGTGACCCTTGTGGTTCCAGGTCAGGGTCGCGTCGCCGCGGCCCATGTAGTCCTCGATGTCCGGGTTGTTGTCGTCGCTGCGGGTCTCGGGAATGCGGTACCAGGGACGCAGCACCAGTGCCCAGTTCTCGCGGTCCAGGCCGACATTGAGCATCACCCGGTTCCAGCTGCGCGACAGCGGATCGGCACGACCGTTGGACTGGTGGTTGAGGCTGATGCCGGTCATCCGCCCACGCCAGCCACCGATCGAGTAGCCGTTGCGGAACACCATCATCACTTCCGGCTCGTAGTTGGTCTCGCGGAACGGGCGCGAGTCCTCGCCGTTGTAGGCCTGCCAGCGCGAACTCTGGGTGTAGCCTGCCCAGATGTCGCCGTTGTCGCCGAACAGGTTCTCGACGATCTTGGTCTTGAAGCTGATCTGGAACTTCAGCTCGGCGCTGTCCAGCACCTGCGGGGTGGTCACGCTGTTGGCCGGGTTCGGCGAGTGCGGCATGGTGTTGCGGTCGCTGGTCCAGAAGGCCGGCAGCAGGTACACGGGCTTGTACGCACGCAGCTGGAACGGGCCCAGCTTGGAGTCCTCGGCCAGTTCCCAGCGGCTGTCCAGCAACGAACCGCGGCCGGCATTGGCAAGGGCGCTGTCGGGGGCATCGGAACGGAACAGATCGCCGACGCGTTCGCGCAGTTTTTCCTCGCCCTGGCTTACCCGCGTGGTGTTGCGCTGCTCGCGGCGTGCCTGTGCGGCGGCTTCGGCGGCCGCATCAGCTTCGGCGGTGGCCTGCGGCGTGCGCCCGAACTGGCGGTCGTAGCAGGCCAGGCGTGCGGCATCGGTGGTGATGGCCGCGCAGGCGGCCGGCGAGGCCTCGGCACTGGGCGCGAATTCCTGGGCGGCCAGTGGCGCGCTTGCGAGGGCCAGCGCCAGCGGTGCAAGGCGGGGGAACAACGGAGAGAGGGTCATTGCAGCAGGCCCTTCGGAATGAATGCGGAAAGAGGGACAGTGTGGCGGCTGCATCCGGTAACGGCCAGCCCCACGGGTTTATGCCCGGCGTATGCGTGCGCGCTGCGTGAAGGCCGCCTGCCTCACAGGAACCAGGCGAAGGCGAACAGGCCCAGCATCGCGATCACCAGCGCCAGCTTCAATGCCAGGCCAAGCAGGATGCCAAGCCACGTGGCCAGCCCGACCTTGGTCGAGCGGCCGAGCTCGCGGGTATGCCAGTACTCGCCCAGCAGCGCGCCGAGCAGGGGCCCGGCGAACAGGCCGATCGGCATGAAGAACAGGCCGACGACGCTGCCGATGAACGTGCCCCAGAGCGCTTTGCGGCTGGCGCCCACGCGCTTGGCGCCGACTACGGTCGCCAGCACGTCGACCAGCAGCGACAGCGCGGTCAGTACGCCAAGGATCAGCAGGGTGGGCCAGCCGACATGGACGAAGCCATCTGCCCACGCAGCCAGCACCAGTCCGACGAACACGAGCGGGATGCCCGGCAGGGCTGGCAGGACGATGCCTGCGATGCCGATCAGGACAAAAATGACCGCTAGCAGATACAAGATGAATGAGAGGTCCATGCTGTCCAGTATGGTTGGCTTTTTGGGGTTGACAGTGAAAGGTTTTTACCAGTTGCTTTTTCGTTTTGGTCGGGTTAAGTTGCAGTCGCTGAGCTTGGCAAGGTCACCGTGGATCGTGGCCTGATGAAGCAAGATCGTTCCGATCCGCTGCATCGATGCACCTCGCTTCCCCCTTGCTTGTCAGCCGCCCAACAGGCGTATCCAACAACAAGTAGAGAGTCAAAGGGAGTTAGTGAGATGGCTGATCGCGAGAACGGTACCGTGAAGTGGTTCAATGATGCCAAGGGCTTCGGCTTCATCAGCCGGCAGAATGGCGAGGACGTGTTCGTGCACTTCCGCGCCATCGAGACCCAGGGCTTCAAGAGCCTCAAGGAAGGCCAGGCTGTGAGCTTTGAAGTGGTGCAGGGCCAGAAGGGCCTGCAGGCTGACAAGGTCCAGCCGGCGTAATTCCTGCCGCTTGCCGGCATGAAAAAGGCCCGCGCAAGCGGGCCTTTTTTTGTTGCTCCGGTTCTGATCGGCCGGGGCCCGCTGCGGTTCAGCGCAGGATGACCTTGCCGTTGACCACGCGGACATAGGTGTTTTCGCGGATGCCGCCGAGGTCGCGCTGGTTGACCACGATGGTGCGGCCGTCATCCATGCGCACGCTGATGTCATAGGTATCGCTGGTGACGTTCTTCTGGATCTGGTTGCCCGCCAGTGCGCCACCCACGGCGCCGGCGGCGGCGGCGATGTTCTTGTTGCCGCGGCTGCCGCCGGTGTGGTCGGAGATCTCATGGCCGGCAACCGCGCCGACGATGCCGCCGAGGATCGCGCCGGTGGCGGAAGGCGCGGTACGGCCAGACTGCACGGCATTGATGCGGGTGACGATGCCGCAGTCGGCGCAGCGGCCCTGGTTGTAACCGGAATTGTTGCCGTAGCCGCCGTTGTTGTAGCCGCTGTTGTTGTAACCACCACCGCCATAGCCCGGCGAGGTGGCACAGCCGGCCAGGGCGAGGGTTGCGATGACACTGGCGGCGATGAGCTGGATCTTCATGGGGCGTCTCCTGGCCGTGAAGGCGGGTGCGTTGGGTGGTACTGCGTCATGCAGCAGGGTGAGCGAATCCTCCTCTTTCCAACGTGAACAAGGCGCCAACCACACTGGCCTTCGCCCTCTCGAAGATGAATCAGCGGAAATCCTGGTGACAAGCCTGGCAATCGTTCTGCAGTGCCTGCAGCTGCTGCGCCAACGCGGTGCAGTCGGTGGGAGGGCTGGCCAATGCCGCATTGAGATCGGCCCGGTACTGGCTGGCGTGCTGCTGGAACTGCCGGCTGTCCTTCAGCCCGGGAAAGGCCAGGTCCAGGTCGTTGGACAGCAGGCGCAGCACCTGCAGGCGCGGGACGCTGTCGGCCAGGCTGCAGCGGTTCTGCTGCTGCGCCTGCTGCAGCAGATCCGCCTGTCGCTGCATCACCTGCATCAGGCTGTCCGGGAATGGATCGCGGCGCGCCTGCAGGGCACGGCCGACCATCACCGTGGCAATCAGGCCGATCAGCAGGCCCAGGCCGAGTACGAACAGATAGCGGTAGGCGGCGGATGGGCGGCGGGGTGGGCTGGCACTCATGGCGGGCGCTCCGGGCGTGCAACGGTGGGTTCGGTGTCGGCGAGCAGTCGTCAGGGCATCTGCAGGCTAAAATAGCCTGATGAACGAACAGGTCAAACAACGCTTCGCCGGCATCGAACGGCTGTATGGCGTCGGCGCGCTCGAGCGCCTGCAGGGCAGCCGTGTCGCCGTGGTCGGCATGGGCGGTGTCGGCTCGTGGGTGGTGGAGGCGCTGGCGCGCTCCGCGGTTGGCCATCTGGCCCTGATCGATGCCGATGACATCTGCGTATCCAACACCAACCGGCAGCTGCCGGCGCTGGAGGGCAATTACGGGCGCAACAAGGCCGAGGCGATGGCCGAGCGCTGCCGGGCGATCAATCCGCAGATCGAGGTCGACGCCGTGCAGGCATTCCTGACCCCGGCCAACATGGCCGAACTGCTGGACCGCGGTTTCGACCTGGTGATCGATGCCTGTGACAGCTTCCGGGTGAAGGTGGAAACCATCGCCTGGTGCCGCCGCCGCAAGTTGCCGTTGTTGACCGTCGGCGCGGCCGGCGGCCGTACCGATCCGACGTTGGTGCGCATCCGCGATGTCTCGCGCACCGAGCATGACGCGATGCTGGCGCTGATCCGCAAGAAGCTGCGCAGCGAATTCAACTTCCCGAAGAATGCCAAGCGCTATTTCGGCGTGCCGGCGGTGTATTCGCTGGAGAACGTGAAGTATCCGCAAGCCGACGGCAGCGTCTGTGGCCTGCGGCCGAACCTGGGCGCGGATGCGGCCCTGAAGCTGGATTGCGGCGCCGGACTGGGCGCAGCCACGCACATCACCGGCGCGTTCGCATTTGCCGCGGTGGGCAAGGCGCTGGAAATGCTGCTGGAGCCGAAGAAGGTGAAAGCCGAAGCGGTTGAGGCAGAGGCCGGGGTGTGATCGGGTAGTGCCGGCCGCTGGCCGGTATCTGCGCTGATTCAAACGGTCCGGGGGGCCCGGCCAGCGGCCGGCACTACCGTTACGGTGCCGGCAGGCTGAACAGCCGCCGCGCGTTGTCCGTGGTGGCCCGCGCCACGTCTTCCATGTCCATTCCGCGCAGCGCGGCGATGTGGCGGGCGATGACCGCCAGCCGCGCCGGCTCGTTGCGCTGGCCACGGATACCTGCGTCGGGCTGGTCCGGTGCATCGGTCTCCAGCAGCAACTGCTGCAGTGGCATCTCGCGGACAAGCCGCTGCAGGCGCTGCGCGCGCTCGTAGGTCAGTGGTCCGCCCAGGCCGAGCAGGAATCCCAGTTTGTGCAGCTGTGCGGCCTGTTCCGGGCTGCCGGAAAAGCTGTGCACCACCCCGCGCAGGCCACCGATGCGGCGGATCGCGGCGATCACCGCATCCACTGCACGGCGGGCATGCACGATCACCGGCAGATCGAACTCGCGTGCCAACTTCAGCTGGCCGAGGAAATAGTCCTGCTGGGCCTCGGCGTCCAGGCCCTCGACGAAGAAATCCAGTCCGCATTCGCCGATCGCGCAGGGTCGCTCCTGGTCGATCCATTCACGCAGTTGCGGCAGGTGTTCAGGCCGGTGCTGGTCCAGGAACATCGGGTGCAGGCCATAGGCGGGGTAGAGGCCCGTCGCCCGCTTGCAGACCGCGCGCAGCTTTGGCCAGCTGGCCGCAGTGACGGCCGGCACCACCTGCCACTGCACGCCGGCAGCGCGTGCGCGGTAGATGACCGCCTCGCGGTCGCCGTCGAATTCGCTGGCATCCAGATGGCAGTGGCTGTCGACCAGCAGGTTCAACGCTGCTCCAGCGGCGGTGGCGTGGCTGCGCTGCGGCTCTTCCAGTTGGCCAGCAGCAGGGTGCCCAGGCCCAGCATCAGTTCGTCGACGAACGGAATCGGGTCGGGAATGAGCAGGGTCAGCGCGAACAGACCGGCGGTCAGCTTGAACAGGGTGGGGTAGCGCAGCCGGCGCGCCCATTGCAGGACCGGCAGCAGCATCGGGTTGGCCATCACAGGGTCCTCCTGGGGGAATGTGCAAACGCTACCACGGGCCCAGCATTTCCCGATGCTGAATGGGTTACGGCGGTGAGCAGGAAATGTGGAGATTCCGTTCAGGCACCGCATGCTGCAATCTGGCCTGAGAACGTTGCGGACGGTCCGCAAGGAGCAGGTCATGAAAAGCACAACTACAACTGTCCTGGTCGCAGCGGGCGCGCTGCTGGTCGGTGGTATCGCAACCGCCGCCTTCATGAAGAGTGGCGACAAGTCGCCTGAGCAGCTCAGCGCCGGAAACCCGAGTGAATCGCGCCTGGTCGATGGCAATGCCACCGACGACGGCGCACGTGGCGACGCAGTGGATGCCAGTGCGCCGCGTGGCCTGGAATACGCCGATGTGCTGAAGGTCGATCCGATCACCGAGAAGCAGAAGGCCTATGCCACCGTGATCGGCACCGATCCGGTACGCGAGACGTCCACTACCCAGACCCCGCATGAGGTCTGTCAGGACGTGGTGGTGCAGGAGCGCCTGCCCGAGCGTGATGGCAACGTCGGCGGCACCGTGGTTGGTGCCGTGGTCGGTGGCCTGCTGGGCAACCAGGTGGGCGGCGGCAATGGCAAGAAGGCGGCAACTGCCGCCGGTGCCGTGGCCGGTGGCTTCATCGGCAACCAGGTCGACAAGCGCCATGTGGGTGGCCGCGTGGTCAACCGCACCGAGCGTCAGTGCCACACCGAAACGGCGACTTCCGAGTCGAGCCGTGTCACCGGCTACAACGTCACCTATCGCAATGAAGACGGCACCACCGGCACCATGCGCATGGGCAGCAAGCCGGGCAACCGCATCGCCATGGGTACCAGCGATGTGGTCAAGGGCTACAACGTGACCTATCGCTACGACGGCACCGAGAAGACCGTGCGCATGGACAACAAGCCGGCCAGCGATCGCCTGCCGGTGGTGGATGGGCAGCTGGTCACCCAGACCGCCGCCGCTGCGGATTCGACGGCCAACCGCCAGTAATCCCCAGCTACGACGCAGCATCGAACAGGCCGGCGTTTGCCGGCCTGTTTTTTTTGCATGGGTGGGGTGCATCCACGGGTGGCGTGGATCTACCATGGCCCCATGAGCATCTTCGACCTGCGCATCGAAACCGAACGCCTGATCCTGCGCCCGCCACAGCGGCAGGACTACGCACCCTATCTGGCGTTCTGTGCCGATGAAGAGGTGATGCGCACGCTGGGCGGCGTGCAGTCACCTTCGGTGGCATGGCGTGGCTTCTGCAGCCTGGCCGGGGCGTGGCAGCTGTTCGGCTTCTCGATGTTCAGCGTGATCGAGAAATCGAGCGGCGAATGGATCGGTCGCATGGGACCGTGGCAGCCGCAGGACTGGCCCGGTACCGAGGTCGGCTGGAGCATCCGCCGTGCCAGCTGGGGCAGGGGCTACGCACCGGAGGCGGCGATCGCAGCCATCGATTGGGCGTTCGATACGCTGGGCTGGGACGAGGTGATCCACACCATCGCCGAAGACAACGAGAACTCGAAAGTGGTTGCGCGCAAGCTCGGCAGTACGCTGCTGCGCATGGGGCAGTTGCCACCGCCCTATGAAGGCAAGCCGCTGGAAATCTGGGGGCAATCGCGCGAGCAATGGCAACAGCGCCGTTCGCCGTTGTAGAGCCGAGCCGATGCTCGGCTGCATTTGTCGAGCAGCAGCCGAGCATCGGCTCGGCATCTACAGGATGCATCGCCCGCCATGCTGCACCCGCGCTTGGCAATCGCCTGGCTGCTTGCCAGACTGCGGGCAGCCGGCTGCAGGCCGGGACCTCCCTGGAGCAGGCAATGGTGGAAGAGCGCATTCCGTTGACGGTGCATGGCATGTCGGTCTCGGGCAACTGCCACAAGGTGCGCCTGCTGCTGGAACAGCTGGGCAGCCGCTACCGCTGGGTGGAGGTGGACAGTGCCCACGGCCAGACCCATAGCGCGGAATTTCTCGCTCTCAACCCCAATGCCAAGGTGCCGTTGATCGTGCGCGACGACGGCCGCGTGCTGACCGAATCCAATGCGATCCTGTTCTGGCTGGCCGAGGGCACGCCGTATCTTCCGGCCGACGGTTGGCAGCGTGCGCAGGCATTGAGCTGGATGTTCTTCGAGCAGTACACGCATGAACCCTGCGTGGCGGTGGCACGCTTCATCCGCGGTTGGACACCGGCCGACTCGCCACGCCGTGCTGAACTGCCGCGCCTGCAGGAGCGCGCTGCCAGCGCGCTGGCGGTGATGGAACAGCATCTGCGGCAGGCGCAGTGGTTCACCGGCGATGACTACGGTATCGCCGATATCGCCCTGTTCGCCTATTCCGATGTCGCTGCCGACGGTGGCATCGCGCTGGATGCATTCCCGCAGGTGCGGGCCTGGTTGCAGCGGGTGCGCGCGCAGCCTCGCTTCGTGCCCATGCCCGCGGTGACCGCCGAGGTGCGCGCGCGGTTCAACGCACCGGATTGATTCCCCTGCAGCGCCGGGCGTGCTCGACCCGTGCAGAGGGTCGCGCAGGCCCGGCGCCACGGTTCGCAACAACGGCACGGAGGGTGTTCGATGTTCGCTGTGGTTCCAGATCCCATTCCCGCACGCATGCGCGGTCTCAACCGCGCCGAAGTCTGTGACGTCAATTTCCTTGAGGCCGTACGCGCCTGGCGCGGCATGCCGCGACCGCGTCCGGCGCCGGATGCGCCGATCCTGCCCGGCAGCACCCTGACGGCCGCCGCGTTCGGCGAACTGTTTGAATCGCAGCTGCTCAGCCGCCAGCTGGACCTGATGGCGCGCGTACTGCGCGTGCAGAACAAGGTCTTCTACACCATCGGCTCGTCCGGTCATGAGGGCAACGCGCTGCTTGCGCGCGCCTGCCGCCACACCGATCCCGCCTTCCTGCATTATCGTTCCGGCGCGTTCATGGCCGAACGCGCCCGGCTGGTGCCAGGCATGGACCCCGTGCGCGACGCCGCGCTGTCTTTCGCCGCCAGTGCCGACGATCCGGCCAGTGGCGGCCGTCACAAAGTGTGGGGCAGCAAGCCGCTGTGGGTGCTGCCGCAGACCTCGACCATCGCATCGCACCTGCCCAAGGCGCTCGGTACCGCGCTGGCGATCGAAAGTGGCAGGCGCCTGAGCCAGCCGCTGCCGATTCCGGCTGACAGCATCGTGATGTGCTCCTTCGGCGATGCCTCGGCCAACCATGCCACCGCGCAGACTGCGTTCAATACCGCGATGTGGTCGGCGTATCAGAAGCTGCCGGTGCCGATCCTGTTCGTGTGCGAGGACAACGGCCTCGGCATTTCGGTGAAGACGCCCGAGGGTTGGATCGCCGAGCGCTTCAGCCGGCAACCGGGCCTGGACTATTTCTTCGCCGATGGCCTGGACCTGGCGGCCGGACACGCACAGGTGCAGGCGGCGGTCGAACATTGCCGGCGCATGCGTCGGCCCACTTTCCTGCACCTGCGCACCACGCGGTTGATGGGCCACGCCGGTACCGACTTCGAAGTGGAATGGCGTGCATTGGCCGAGCTGTGCGCGGCCGAGGCGCAGGACCCGCTGCTGCGCTCGGCGCAGATCGCACTGGAATCGGGCTGGATGGATGCGGCAGGCGTCGAGGCCGCCTATGAAACCCTGCGCGCGCGCTGCATGGCCGCTGCCATCGATGCCGATACGCGTCCGAAGCTGCAGACATTGCAGGAAGTGATCACGCCGTTGGCGCCCTATACGCCGGCAGCGGTACAGGCCGAGGCCGAGCGCGTGGCGCCCGTCGAGGCCCGGCAGGTGCTGTACGGCGGCGCCGACGCGCTGCCCGAACGGCAACCGCCGCGGCACCTGGCGATCCAGATCAACCACGGGCTGCAGGAACTGCTGGGCAAGTATCCGCAGGCGCTGCTGTTTGGCGAGGACGTCGCGCAGAAAGGCGGCGTCTACACGGTGACGCGCGACCTGCTGCGCCGCTTCGGCCCGCGCCGGGTGTTCAACACGCTGCTGGACGAGACCATGATCCTGGGCATGGCCCAGGGTCTGGCCAACATGGGCATGTTGCCGATTCCGGAAATCCAGTACCTGGCCTACCTGCACAACGCCATCGACCAGCTGCGCGGCGAGGCCTGCTCGCTTCAGTTCTTCTCCAACGACCAGTTCCGCAACCCGATGCTGGTGCGGGTGGCCGGGCTGGGCTACCAGAAGGGGTTCGGCGGCCATTTCCACAACGACAATTCGATCACGGCGCTGCGTGACATTCCGGGGCTGGTGGTGGGCTGCCCGTCGCGTGGCGATGATGCGGTGATGATGCTGCGTACATTGGCGGCATTGGCCCGCGTGGATGGCCGGGTAGCGGTATTCCTGGAACCGATCGCCCTGTACATGACCAAGGATCTGCACGCGGCCGGCGATGGCCAGTGGTTGTTCGACTACCCCGCACCCGGGCAGGCATTGGTGCTGGGCGAGGGCAGGGTGTACGCGCCGGATGCCAGCGATCTGGTGGTCTTCACCTACGGCAACGGGGTGCCGATGGCGCTGCGCGCAGCGACTGCAATCGAGCAGCAGCTGGGCTGGCAGGTGCGGGTGGTCGACCTGCGCTGGCTGGTGCCGTTGAATGCCGCCTTCATCGGCGCCCAGGCCGCCACCGCGCAACGGGTGCTGGTGCTGGACGAGGGGCGGCAGAGCGGGGGCGTCGGCGAGGGCGTGATCACCGCGCTGGTCGAGGCCGGCCATGGCCACCTGCCGGTGCGCCGGGTCTGCGGTGCCGATACCTATACGCCGCTGGCGGGGGCAGCAATGTTCGGGCTTCCAAGCGACAATGCGGTGATTGGCGCCGCCCTCGACCTGGCGCAGGAACCCTGATGCATGTGTGGATTGGCGGGTATGTTGTTGCCGGCGGCACAGACGCCGGCCGAGGTCCTGCAGGCGCAGGCGCTGGCCATGGGCCAGGCGCTGCACCATCGCGGGCCGGATGACGGCGGTACCTGGGTCGATGCCGCCGCCGGCATCGCCCTGGCCCACCGGCGCCTGAGCATCCTTGATCTTTCACCGCTGGGCCACCAGCCGATGGCCTCGGCCGACGGCCGCTATGTGATGGCCTACAACGGCGAGGTCTACAACTTCGCCGCCCTGCGCGCCGAACTGGAACCGCTGGGCCATGCGTTCCGCGGCCATTCCGATACCGAGGTGCTGCTGGCCGCGATCCTGCAGTGGGGCGTCGAGGACACCCTGCAGCGTGCCAACGGCATGTTCGCCATCGCCCTGTGGGACCGCCAGGAACAGTGCCTGTGGCTGGCCCGCGACCGGGTCGGCAAGAAGCCGCTGTACTACGGCTGGGCCGGTGATGCGCTGGTGTTCGGTTCCGAGCTGAAGGCGCTGTGGCAGCATCCGGATTTCGACAACGATATCGACCGCGATGCGCTGACGCTGCTGCTGCGGCTGGACTACATCCCCGCGCCGCACAGCATCCACCAGCGCTGCTACAAGCTGATGCCCGGCCGCGTGCTGCGGCTGGACGCGGCGGCGGTGGCGGCAGGGGCCAGCGCACATCGCCCAGAGCAGGCACAGCGTCCGTACTGGGACGCGCGCGCGCGCATGCAGGCTGCACTGGCCGCACCGTTCCAGGGCCGCATCGAGGAGGCCGAGGAGCAGCTGGATGGCCTGCTGCGCGATGCGGTGGCGCTGCGCATGGTGGCCGATGTGCCGGTGGGCGTGTTCCTGTCCGGCGGCACCGATTCGTCACTGGTGGCGGCGCTGATGCAGGCGCAGAGCGGGCAGCCGGTGCACAGCTTCAGCATCGGCTTCAGCGGCTCCCACCACGACGAGGCACCGTTGGCCAGGGAACTGGCCACCCACCTGGGCTGCGATCACACCGAACTGTATGTCAGCGGCGCTGACGCGCTGGCAGTGGTGCCGCAGCTGCCAGCGATGTTCGATGAACCTTTTGCCGATGCCTCGCAGGTGCCGACCGCGCTGGTCGCCCGCCTCGCCCGGCAGGGTGTGACCGTTGCGTTGTCTGGTGATGGTGGCGATGAACTGTTTTTCGGCTACACCCGCTATGTACGCGCGCTGCGCAACTGGCAGATGCTGGGACGGGTGCCCGCGCCGCTGCGGCGCTGGATGGGCGCGCGTGCGCACCAGCAGGGCGAGGCATCGCGCACCGGCGGGTTGGCCGCGTTGCTGGCCGAAACCGGCGCACGTGGTATCGGCGATGTATATCGCAACCGCATCTCGCGATGGCGTGATCCGGCGGCGGCGGTGATCGGTGCACGCGAGGCGGGCAGCTTCTACGATCTGGCCGATCCGCTGCATGGTGCCGGCACGCCGGCCGACGCGATGATGCTGGCCGACTTCGTCAGCTATCTGCCCGACGACCTGCTGTGCAAGGTCGACCGCACCTCGATGGCGGTCAGCCTTGAGGCGCGCGCGCCCTTGCTGGACTGGCGCGTGGCCGAGTTCGCGTGGTCGCTGCCGCTGGGCTTCAAGCGCAGTGAATCGACCAGCAAGGTGCTGCTCAAGCGCGTGTTGGGGCGGTATGTGCCGCAGTCGATGGTGCACCGGCCCAAGCGTGGCTTCGGCGCGCCGGTCAGTGATTGGCTGAAGGGCGATCTGAAACCCTGGGCGGACGAACTGCTGCAGCCGGCGCGGCTGGAACGTGAAGGGGTGTTGTCGGCCGCGGCCGTGCAGCCGCTGTGGCAGCAGTTCCTGGGTGGCCAGCGCAAGTGGCACACGCACCTGTGGAACGTGCTGATGTTCCAGGCCTGGCAGGACCATTGGCGGCAGGTGCGCGCAGGCGTCCGGCGCGGCTGATCTTCACCGGTGGGGAAGGGCGCGGCCGCTAGGCTGGCTCTTCCCCACCGTGAGGAGTATGTCCTGATGTCCGTCCCCACCATTGCTGTTTTCGTCGGCAGCCTGCGCAAGGACTCGTGCAACCGCAAGCTGGCGCACGCGCTGGAGAAGCTGGCCGGCGACAAGGCGCGCTTCCAGTATGTGCAGATCGGCGACCTGCCGCTGTACGACCAGGATTTCGACGCCAGCTACCCGGCGCAGGGCACGCGCCTGAAAGACCAGGTGCGCGCCGCCGACGCCGTGCTGTTCGTTACCCCCGAGTACAACCGTTCCGTGCCCGGCGTGCTGAAGAATGCGATCGACATCGGCTCGCGCCCCTACGGCGACAGCGCCTTCGCCGGCAAGCCAGCGGCGGTGATCGGCGCCTCCATCGGCCAGATCGGCACGGCGGTGGCCCAGCAGCACCTGCGCAACAGCCTGGCCTTCCTGGACATGCACGTGCTTGGCCAGCCCGAGGCGTTCATCCACTTCAAGGATGGCCTGATCGATGCCGACGGCACGATCCACAATGAAGGCACGCAGACCTTCCTGCAGGGCTACGTGGACCGGTTCCTGGCGCTGATCGCGGTGCATGCCAAGGGCGATTGAGACCTCCGGGATCGGAGCTCTCAGCGCCGCAGAGGGATCCGACCCCAGCCACGCCCTGGATCGGATCCCGGCGCGCAGCGACGGGCTCTGACCACACTTCCAGCTGAGTGGGCAGGCAGGAACTCCGACCCTGGCTGACTGATCTGCGATAATGATCCACTCGGGCGTCGCAACGACGCCCGTCGCAGGCAATGCGACGCCCCCCGCGCCAGTCTGGACAGGCTCAGGCGGATATCCCCCGTTCTTCCACGGCTTATCCACAGATTTGTCCATGGCCGCCGGGGTCGGCGCATGCCTACACTGGTCTGGCCCCTTTTGCAGGAAACACCGCAGCATGTCCGCCCGTTCCGGCTTCCGTTCCAACCGCAGAGAGCGCGGCGATGGCTTCGATCGCGATCGCGATGAATCGCGTATCGACCAGTTGCGCGTGCCGCCGCACTCGGTGGAGGCCGAACAGGCGGTGCTGGGCGGCCTGATGCTGGCACCGGACGCCTACGACCGGGTCAACGACCAGCTGACCGAGGGTGACTTCTACCGCCGCGACCACCAGATGATCTATCGGGCGATCCGCGAGCTGTCCGAGCGCGAACGCCCCTTCGATGCGGTGACCCTGGGCGAGTGGTTCGAATCGCAGGGCAAGATGGAGCTGGTGGGCGATGGCGCCTATCTGATCGAACTGGCCAGCACCACGCCGTCGGCGGCCAACATCGTGGCCTATGCCGAGATCGTGCGCGACAAGGCGGTGCTGCGGCAGCTGATCCAGGTCGGCACCGACATCGTCAACGATGGTTTCCAGCCCGAGGGCCGCGACAGCAGCGAGCTGCTGTCCGCTGCGGAAAAGAGCGTGTTCGCCATCGCCGAACAGGGCGCGCGCGGTCGTACCGACTTCGTGGCCATGCCCGGTGCGTTGAAGGACGCGTTCGAAGAGCTGCGCAACCGCTTCGAGAATGGCGGCAACATCACCGGCCTGCCGACCGGCTACACCGATTTCGATGCGATGACCGCCGGCCTGCAGCCGACCGACCTGATCATCCTTGCTGCGCGTCCTGCGATGGGCAAGACCACCTTCGCCCTGAACATCGCCGAGTACGCGGCGATCAAGTCGAAGAAGGGCGTGGCGGTGTTCTCGATGGAAATGTCCGCATCGCAGCTGGCGATGCGCCTGATCTCCTCCAACGGCCGCATCAACGCGCAGCGCCTGCGTACCGGCCAGCTGGAGGACGAGGACTGGAGCCGGGTGACCGGTGCGATCAAGATGCTGAAGGAAACCAAGATCTTCATCGACGATACGCCGGGCGTGTCGCCGGAGATCCTGCGTTCCAAGTGCCGCCGCCTCAAGCGCGAGCACGACCTGGGCCTGATCGTGATCGACTACCTGCAGCTGATGAGCGTGCCGGGCAACAGCGAAAACCGCGCGACCGAAATCTCCGAGATCTCGCGTTCGCTGAAGGGCCTGGCCAAGGAACTGCACGTGCCGGTCATCGCACTGTCCCAGCTCAACCGCTCGCTGGAAACACGTACCGACAAGCGCCCGGTGATGGCCGACCTTCGCGAATCGGGCGCAATCGAGCAGGATGCGGACATGATCGTCTTCATCTACCGCGACGATTACTACAACAAGGAAAATTCGCCGGACAAGGGCCTGGCCGAGATCATCATCGGCAAGCACCGTGGTGGCCCCACCGGCTCGTGCAAGCTGAAGTTCTTCGGCGAATACACCCGTTTCGACAACCTGGCCCACGACTCGGTCGGTTCGTTCGAATAGCGGATGATTCCGGCGCGCCCTGTAGAGCCAAGCCCACGCTCGGCTCTTTTCGTTCGGGCGCGCAACCTCATATTCTCCGTCCGGATCGCCAAAAATCCGTACGTGGCGTGTAAATGACATGTAACGCAACGCTTCTACGATTCCGCCGCTGCTGCTCTTTTGACGCCGCCCTTCGGCGTCCAGCGCGCCCAAGGAATCCCCATGTCTTGCCATGCTCCGCTTCGCCGCAATCTGCTGGCCCTGCTGGTCTGTGCTTCGCTGCCTTCGATGGCCGCCGCTGAAACCGCTCCTGCCGTCGACGCACAGTCGGCCACTACCCTGGATTCGGTCTCGGTGATCGGCCGGGGCGAGGCGCGCCAGGTCCAGCGCGTGACCGCCGAAGACATGAAGGTGCTGCCACCCGGCGCCAACCCGCTGAAGCTGCTGGCCAGCAAGCCGGGCGTGCATTTCGAATCAGCCGATGCCACCGGTGCCTACGAGTGGTCCACCAGCATCAGCCTGCGCGGCTTCAACCAGAACCGTCTGGGCTACACGCTCGATGGCATCCCGCTGGGCAACATGAGCTATGGCAACAGCAACGGCCTGCATATCAGCCGCTCGGTGATCAGCGAGAACCTGGGCGGTGCCGAGGTCTCCACCGGCATCGGCGCGCTGGGCACGCCGTCGACCAGCAACCTGGGCGGCGTGTTCCAGTTCTATTCGATCGATCCCTCCACCGAATACGGTGTAGTGCTGGCGCAGAGCCTGGGCAGTGACAGCGCACGCCGCAGCTATGCCCGCCTGGAGACCGGCGAACACCAGGGCTTCGCCGCCTACCTGTCCGGTGCGTATTCGGAGAGCGACAAGTGGAAGGGCAAGGGCTCGCACGAACTCAAGCAGTTCAACGGCAAGGCGACCTACAACTTCGGCGTCGACAGCCGCATCACCGCGCTGTTCAACGCCTCGCGCCGGGTTGAAGCCGATTACCAGGACCTGTCGCTGGAGATGATTGATCGCCTGGGCTGGAACTGGGACAACTACGCGCCGGACTGGAACCGTGCCCTGGCCGCTGCGCGAGGCCAGTACAGCGGTGGCGTCAACAGCCCGTGGGATGCGTACTACTCGGGTCACGGCCTGCGCAACGATGATGTCTCCAGCATCGCCGGTGACTTCGGCCTAAACGAGACGATGCGCCTGAAGGTCAATGTCTACAACCACAGCAACCGCGGCCAGGGCCACTGGTTCAGCCCGTCCAATCCGTCCAACCCGGGCACCAGCCGCGAGATTCCGATCTCGATCCGCACCACCGAATATGCGATCGACCGCACCGGCGTGACCTCGGCATTCACCTGGAACGTGGCGGGCCATGAGCTGGAAGCAGGTCTCTGGTACGAAGACAACGGCCACAGCGTGCAGCGCAACTTCTACTACATCGATGGGCCGATCACCGACGACTTCTTCCTGCGCAATCCGGACCAGCGCGTGTGGCACCAGCGCTACACCACCATCACCCGTCAGTTCTACCTGCAGGACCGCTTCCGCCTGTTCGATGACCGCCTGACCATCGACATCGGCGCCAAGTCGCCCAACACCCGCACCAGCGTGCGCACGCCGCTGGGCAGCTATGCCAGCAACAGCAGCCTGACCGCGAAGAAGGGGCTGCTGCCACAGGCCGGCTTCAACTTCAAGCTGGACGAGCGCAATGAGATCTTCGGTTCCTATGCGAAGAACATCGCGGCCTATGCACTGGGCGTGGGCAGCCCGTTCAACGTACCGCAGGCCGCATTCGATGCCAGTGCGAAGGACCTGAAGCCGGAACAGTCGCGCACCATCGAACTGGGCTGGCGCGGCTACGGCCAGGGCTATGAAGCCTCGGTCGCGGTGTACGACGTCAAGTTCGACAACCGCCTGCTGGCCATCGCCCAGTGCGTCGGCATCCTGGGTTGCCCGGCGCTGTATTCCAACGTGGGTTCGGTGACCAGCCGCGGTGCCGAGGCGACCCTGCAGCTGAAGCCGATGCGCGACCTGAGCTGGTCCAACGCGCTGTCGTGGAATGACAGCACCTACGACAACGACTACGTCAACAACGGCGTGGTGCCGACCCGCGGCAAGAAGACGGTCGACACGCCGGAATGGATGTTCGCCAGCACCCTGGCGTGGACGCCGGGCCCGTGGGACCTGCGCCTGGCCGCCAACCACGTCGGCAAGCGCTACGTGACCTACACCAATGACGTCTCGGTGCCGAGCTACTGGCTGATCAATGCGTCGGTGGCCTATGACATGGGCAAGCTCGGCCCGGCGCAGAACCTGACCCTGGCGCTGAACCTGACCAACCTGGCCGACAAGCAGTACCTGGCGACCATCAACACCAACGGCACCTACGCCGCTGATCCGACCCGCAGCCTGGCGACCATGCAGGTCGGTGCGCCGCGGCAGGTGATGGCCACTGCGACCGTGCGCTTCTGATGAAGCGCATCGCCGATCCGGAAACCCGCCGTCGTCTGCTGCGCCTGGCCTGGCAGGGGACCGGAGCGGCGATCGCACTGGCGGCCATGCCCGGCGTCGCCGCCACCGGTCCGCGGCCGCGACTGGGGCGCGATCCGTTCACCCTCGGCATCGCCGCAGGTGATCCGGATCCGCAGGGCGCGGTGCTGTGGACGCGTCTTGCACCGGATCCCCTCAACGGCGGTGGCATGCCGTCGCGCGCGATCCCGGTGCGCTGGTTCGTTGCCGAAGATCCGGCGATGCGGCGGCTGGTGCAGCGTGGCGTGGCGGCGGCCGTAACGGAGCTGGCCCATTCGGTGCACGTGGAAGTGACCGGCCTGCGTCCAGGCCGCGATTACTACTATCGATTCGCCTGCGACGGCGGCGAGGAGAGTCCGGTCGGGCATTTCCGCACCGCGCCGCTGCCGGACGCGCAGCTGCAGCAGCTGCGGCTGGCGCTGTGCACCTGCCAGGCCTGGAACAGCGGCTACTACCCGGTACTGGCGGATATCGCCCGCAGCGATGTCGATCTGGTGCTGCATGCCGGTGACTACCTGTACGAATACAGCCCGCTGCAGAACGCGCGTGGCAGCACCCTGGATGCTCAGCGCTTCAGCGGTGAAACGCTCAGCCTGGAGCGTTATCGCGACCAGTACGCGCTGTACAAGCTCGATCCGGACCTGCAGGCCGCGCACGCCGCGCACGCCTTCGCGGTGATCTGGGACGACCACGAAGTGCAGAACGACTATTCCGGCATCCATCCGGAAAAGAGCGACGTACCGACCGAGGACTTCATCGTCCGTCGCGCCGCGGCGTATCGCGCGTTCTACGAACACCTGCCGATGCGCAGCACGCCGGCCGGCAACGGTGGCCTGCGCGTGCACCGCCGCCTGCGCTACGGCGACCTGGCCCAGCTGACGTTGCTGGACTGCCGTCAGTTCCGTCCGGCCAATCCCTGTGGCGTCGGCGAATCGGCGCGCTGCGAGGCGGCGCTGGACCCGCGCATGAGCATGCTCGGGGTGGGGCAGGAGGCCTGGTTCGCGCAGTCGATGGCGGCTGCGGCGGGAACGCGCTGGAACGTGGTGGTGCAGCAGCTGCTGATGGCGCAGTTGCGGTTGGAGCAGGGCACGCCGCGCGAACGTTTCTGGAACGACGCCTGGGATGGCTACCCGGCCGCCCGCAAGCGCCTGCTGCAGGCGATGCAGGCCGGTGGGCAGGGCAACGCCATCGTACTGGGCGGCGACTGGCACTCCACGTTCGTCAATGACCTGAAGCTGGATTTCGATGCCGCAGACGCGCCGGTGATCGCCACCGAGTTCATCGCCCCGGCGATCAGCAGCGGTGGCGATGACACCCCGTATGGCCCGTATTACGGCCCGTCGATCCCCCAGAATCCGCACATCCGGTACTTCGATGGCGACCGGCGTGGCTGGTGGAAGCTGCAGTTGAACCGGCAGACCGTGGATGCGGAACTGCGCTTCACCGACAGCGTGCTGCGGCGCGATGCGGACGTTCGCACGGCCGCCCGGTTCCAGGTGAGCCACGGCCGTCCGGCGGCCAGGGCGTGGGCTTCGCGCCGAGCCCACGCTCGGCTGCTCTTCGTGGCGATCGCAGAAAACCCGCGCTGCGCGCGACAGCCGAGCAGGGGCTCGGCGCTACAACGGCGCTGGATCGGTTTCATCGCCTCCAGCCGGGTTTCATCGCAAACCGTTTGCCCGGGCCGGGGCAGGGCGCCAAGGTGATGGCAGGCGGCGGGGTGCCGCCGAGGGAGCCTGTGATGAAGACCTTGTTCGCGCTCGGTGTGTGGTGCCTGTTGTTCGTGCTGTGCTGGCCGTTGGCGATCCTCGCCTTGATCGCCTGGCCGTTCGTATGGCTGCTGAGCCTGCCGTTCCGGTTGGTCGGCATCACGTTCTCGGCGCTGTTCGCCTTCCTGCGCGCGCTGTTCATGCTGCCCGCACGCCTGCTCGGCGGTGGCCGCGGCGCGGTGACGGCATGAGGCCGCTGCCCATCGCGATGCTGGCGCTGCTGATGGCGGCGCCGGCCTGGGCCAGGCAACCGCCGTCGGCCTACCTTGAGCGTCAGCACCCTGCCGGCAAGACGGAAGCCAAGGCGACCGACAAGGACGCCGGCAAGGAGAGCTGCCGGGTGGTGAAGGAATGGAAGGTGGGTGAGGTGATCGCTCAGCACCGTATCTGTGACGATCCGCCGAAGCCGGACACTACGGACCGGGAAACTGCACCGCCGCAGCGTTGATGCGCGACCTGCGATGGGTGCAGGCAGTCCCGGCACGCGACAGGACCCGGACGACGCACGACTCAGCCCGAGGGCGGTCGGCTAACAGCCAGCGACCGGACCAGCTCTTCGCCGGTCGCGGCGATTTCGAAATCCACGCCGTCGAAGGTTACGGAATTGCCGTTTGCCAGCGCGTATCTCGGCAGGCCTTCGGCCAGGCGTGCGCCGGGAAGAATCGTCGCGTCGAACTGCGGCCAGAACTTGAACACCAACACCCTGCGGCCATCTTCGCCGCGGGTCTCGATTCGTTCGTTTTCCATGGATATCTCCACTGTCTGAGCAGCCCCACGAGCAGGTGCGGGAGCACCACCTGTCGCGCATCCGTGGCTTGGCGATGCAACGCGACCTCAGCGGTGAGCCTACCGCACTGGAGGTCGACGCCCGTGTGAGGGCGGTGGACGCTCGCCTGCCGCGCGCCGAGTGCCAAGGGTCTCCCACCCTTGTTCTGCAGTCACCGAGAAACAAAAAACCCCGCCGAGGCGGGGTTTCCAGTATCCGGGGGTGGGGGGCCGTGGGGCGCCCCAACCCCAGGGGCCGCTGGCGCGGGGGTGAGCGCGCGG